>NC_014034.1:1517500-1861250 GCF_000021865.1 Rhodobacter capsulatus SB 1003 | reverse complement strand
CACTGGAGTCATCATGCTGTTCCGCTCGAAGTCCACTGTCGAGACTGTCCTTGAAAAAGCAGAGAAAACCGCCGTCGAAACCGCGCTGGCGGTGGTCATCTTCGACATGACCGGCAAGATCGAGCAGGCAAATCCGGTCTACAGCGCGCTGATGGGCTATGCGCCCGCGGAATTGTCCGGGAAATCCATCGCCGTGGTGATGCCGCCCGAAGATGCCGCGCGCATCGGCAAGGGCCCGTTCTGGGACGGTCTGCGCGCGGGCCAGGTGCAGCGCGTCACCGCGGCGCGGCTGCGCAAGAACGGCGACACCGTCTGGATCGAGGCGACCTATGTGCCGGTCCGCGACAGCGCGGGCAAGGTCACGCAGGTGGTGAACTTTGCCGCCGATGTCACCGAAAAAACCCAAAAAGCCAAGCGGATGGAGGCGATGATGCAGGCCATCTGCCGCTCGGCCGCGGTGATCGAATTCAGTCTGGACGGCACGGTGACCGAGGTGAACGAGAATTTCCTGAAGGTCACCGGCTACGCCGAGGCGGAGGTGATCGGCAAGTCACACCGCATGTTCATGCCCGCGGGCAAGGCCGATCTGCCCGATTATGCTCAGTTCTGGAACACCCTGCGCGCGGGCCAGCTGGTCGAGGGCGAATTCCTGCGCATCGGCAAGAACGGCCGCGAAATCTGGCTGCGCGCCACCTACAACCCGCTCTTCGGGCTGGACGGAAAGCTGACCGGCATCGTGAAATTCGCCTATGACGTGACGGCGGACAAGACCATCGCCCTCGATCAGGCCGGGCAGATCACCGCGCTGAACCGCTCGCAGGCGACGATCGAATTCGACATGAACGGCAACACCCTGACCGCGAACGACATCTTTTTGCGGGCTCTGGGCTACGGCCTGCCGGAAGTGATCGGCAAGCACCATTCCACCTTCCTCAGCCCCGAAGACCGCGACAGCGCCGCCTATCGCAGCTTCTGGGCCGATCTGCGCGCCGGACAGCCGCAGGTGGGCGAGTTCCGCCGCATCGGCAAATCCGGGCAGGAGGTCTGGATCCAGGCCAGCTACAACCCGATCCTCGACGCCGAGGGCAAGCCCTACAAGGTGGTGAAATTCGCCACCGACATCACCGCGCGCAAGGCGGCGATCTTCGAATTCCAGCAGGCGATCGCCGCGATGAGCGCGGGCGAACTTGACCACCGGCTTGACCGGCCGATGGCGGCGGAATTCGAGACCCTGCGCCAGAATTACAACGAGGCGATCGGCCGGATGGCGGAACTGGTCGGCTCGATCCTTGACAGCGCGCAATCGATCCAGAGCGAGACCGAAAGCCTGTCCGGGGCCTCGGCGGAGCTGGGGCGGCGCACCGAAACCCAGGCGGCCTCGCTGGAAGAGACCGCGGCGGCGATCAACCAGCTCGCCTCCTCGGTGGAAAGCTCGTCCTCGGGCGCGCGCAATGCGGCGGGCGCGGTCGGCAAGGCGCGGCAGCGCTCGACCGAGGGGCGGCGCGTCGTGGAACAGACGATTTCGGCGATGAACGACATTGCCCGCAGCTCGGAACAGATCTCGCGCATCACCAGCGTCATCGACGACATCGCCTTCCAGACCAACCTTCTGGCGCTGAACGCGGGCGTCGAAGCCGCGCGGGCGGGCGAGACCGGGCGCGGCTTTGCCGTTGTCGCCTCCGAAGTGCGGGCGCTGGCGCAGCGCTCTTCGGAAGCGGCGCGCGAGATTGCGGAGCTGATCGAAACCTCGGGCCGACAGGTGCGGCAGGGCGTCGATCTGGTGAATTCCTCGGGTCAGGCGCTGGGCGAGATCGATCATCTTGTCGCCGAGGTCGATACGCTGGTGCAGGCGATCGCCAATTCGGCCGCCGAACAGTCGATGGGCCTGGGCGAGATTTCCTCGGCGGTGAACCAGCTCGATCAGGTGACGCAGCAAAACGCCGCGATGTTCGAAGAAAGCTCGGCCGCGGTGGCGGTGCTGCGCGATCAGGCCGGGCATCTGTCGGCGCAGGGGGCGGTGTTCCGGACCGGGGGCGAGGGCGCGGGGGCGCAGAGCTTCCGCCGCGCCTCGTAAAAATGCAAAGGGCCGGTCTGCACCGGCCCTTTTGTCGGATCTGGTCGCGGGCCCCGGCCTCAGGCCGGGTTCGACCGGCGCCAGCGCAGCGAGGACATCAGGCTCAGCCCGATGAAGACGACGCCCAGAAGCCCGGTCGCCCATTCCGGCACATGCATCAGGGTCTGGGCGAACATCGCCACCGACAGCACCAGGATCGACCAGAACGCCCCGTGTTCCAGATAGCGGAACTCGCTCAGCGCCTGGCGTTCGACCAGCATCACCGTCATCGAGCGCACGTAGAACGCCCCGATGCCCAGGCCGATGGCGATCAGGAACAGGTTTTGCGTCAGCGCGAAGGCGCCGATCACGCCGTCGAAGCTGAACGAGGCATCGAGCACCTCAAGGTAAAGAAAGGCGCCCAGCCCGCCCTTGGCGACATCACCCGAAAGCGAGGCCTTGTCGAGCACCTGCCCCAACCCCTCGACGGCAAGGAAGGTCAGAAGCCCGGTGCAGGCGGCGACCAGAAAGGTGCCCTCGGTCTTCACCGGCAGCCACCAGGCAAAGGCGAGCACGATCGCCAGCAGGAAACCGACCTCGATGCCGCGGATCGAGGCCCAGGAGCTGAGCCGTTTCTCCAGCGCGACGAACCAGTGCACTTCCTTGCTTTCATCGACGAAATAGCTCAGCGCCACCATCATCAGAAAGGCGCCGCCAAAGGCCGCGATCGACAGATGCGCCTCGCCGATGATGCGCGAATATTCCGCCGGTTGCGTCGCGGCGATGCGAAGCGCCTCGATCGGGCCGATGCCCGCGGCGATGACGACGATCAGCAGCGGAAACAGGATCCGCATGCCGAAAACCGCGATCAGGATCCCCCAGGTCAGGAAGCGGCGCTGCCATTCCGGCGTCATCTGCCCGAGCTTGTTGGCGTTGATGATCGCATTGTCGAAGGAGAGCGAGATTTCCAGCACCGCCAGCACGCAGGCGACGAAGAAGAACGACAGCGCCCCGTGGGTCGTGTGCTCATAGGTGAAGCCAAGCCACATCGCCAGGGCAAGGCCAACCGCGGTGAACCCGAATGCCCAGCTGAAATATTGCAAGGTGCTGCGCATGATGTCTCCGTGTTGCCGCCGTCGGGCGCGAGGTGGTGAGCGCGATGTAGGCAGAGCGGCGAGACTGTGCAAGCCCCTCGGGCTGCGTCACGATGCGTTGGCGCCCTTGCGGCGTGTGAAACCGTAAAGCGCGATCAACTCCGTGGCGACATGGGCGCCCGCAATCGCGGTGGCGCCGGTGGGGTCATAGGGCGGCGAGACCTCGACGACATCGCCGCCGACCAGATTGATCCCGGCCAGCCCGCGCAGGATCGCCGCCGCCTGCCAGCTGGCCAGACCGCCCCAGACCGGCGTGCCCGTGCCCGGGGCAAAGGCCGGATCGAGGCCGTCGATGTCGAAGCTGATGTAGGTCGGCCGGTCGCCCGCCACCGCGCGGATCCGCGCCACGGTTTCGGCGACGCCCGCCTGATGCACGAAGGGCGCATCCAGAATGGTCACGCCGCAGGTGTCGGGGTTGTCGGTGCGGATGCCGACGGAAACCGTGGTCTCGGGGGCGACGAAGCCCAGTTTCAGCGCCTTGTACAGGAAGGTGCCGTGGTCGATCCGGCTCATGTCGTCATCAGCCCAGCTGTCGGAATGGGCGTCGAAATGGACCAGCGCGACGGGGCCGTGATGGGCGGCAAAGGCGCGCAGGATCGGCAGGGTGATGAAGTGATCGCCCCCCAGCGTGATCACCCCCGCGCCCTGCGCCAGAATGCCTGCGATGTGATCGGTCACCCGGTCGGGAAAGCTGGCCGTATGGGCATAGTCGAAGGCCAGATCGCCGTAATCGGCTATCGCCAGCTCGCTGAACGGATCGAAGCCCCAGCCATAGGGCGCGTCGAAGGCCTGCAGCGTCGAGGCTTCGCGGATGGCCCGCGGCCCGAAGCGGGTGCCCGGCCGATGGGTGACGGCCTGGTCGAAGGGCACCCCGGTCACTGCAAGATCGATGCCGGTCAGGTCCTTGGTGTAGCGCCGCCGCAGAAACGAGGTCGCGCCCGCAAAGGCGTTCTCGAAGGCCAGACCGCGCGGATCTTCCCGCGTGAAGGCCATATCTATCTGATTTTTCGCGTCTTCCAGTGCCATGAACATGCCCCCTTTTCATCGCATTGCGCCTTGATAGACTTGAGGTGTCAACCAAAACCTGCGTCACCCCGCCACATCTGGACTTATTCTAACTTGACGCAGATCAAGACCGCTGCCCGCCCGCCTGTTTAGAAGTATTCCATATTCAAAAAGACCCGGAGGGACCCGATGAAACGCACTCAGATCAGCCTGTTGGCCGTGGCCACGCTGCTTGCCGCCCCCGCCCTTGCCGAGGATGCCGCGCTGCGCGAAGAGGCCAAGGGCCTCTTTGAAGTGATCCCGATGCAGGCGCCGCAGCTGGCCGACAACAACACCGTCACCCGCGACAAGATCGATCTGGGGGCGATGCTGTTCTTTGATCCGCGGATGTCGAAATCGGGCGTGTTCTCGTGTCAGTCCTGCCACAACGTCGGGCTTGGCGGGGTGGACGGGCTGGAAACCTCGATCGGGCACGGCTGGCAGAAGGGGCCGCGCAATGCGCCCACCGCGCTGAACGCCGTCTTCAACGTGGCACAATTCTGGGACGGCCGCGCCCCGGATCTGGCGGCGCAGGCCAAGGGTCCGGTGCAGGCGGGCGTCGAGATGAACAACACCCCCGAAAATCTGGTGGCGACGGTGCAATCGATGCCGGGCTATGTCGAGGCCTTCGCCAAGGCCTTCCCGGGGCAGAAGGACCCGATCAGCTTCGACAATTTCGCGCTGGCGGTCGAGGCCTTCGAGGCCACGCTGATCACGCCGAATTCGAAATTCGACCAATGGCTGATGGGCGCCGATGGCGCGATGAGCGCGGATGAAAAGGCCGGGCTGAAGCTGTTCATCGACACCGGCTGCGCGGCTTGCCACAACGGTATCAACATCGGCGGCAACGGCTATTACCCCTTCGGCGTGGTGGAAAAACCCGGCGCCGAGGTGCTGCCCGCGGGCGACAAGGGCCGCTTTGCGGTCACCGCGACGGCGGATGACGAATATGTCTTCCGCGCCGGGCCCTTGCGCAACATCGCGCTGACCGCGCCCTATTTCCACTCCGGCAAGGTCTGGGATCTGCGCGAGGCGGTGTCGGTGATGGCGAATTCGCAGCTGGGCGCGACGCTTGACGACACGCAGGTCGATCAGATCACCGCCTTCCTTGGCACGCTGACCGGCGAGCAGCCCGAGGTGGTGCATCCGATCCTGCCGGTGCGCAGCGCCCAGACGCCCCGGCCCGAGCACATGAACTGAGCTCTGCGCAAATTTGCGGCACAAAGGGCGCGGGGTTCTTCCTCGCGCCTGTTCTTTTGGCGCCGCCCCGATCGTCCCCCGCAAGGACTTGCCGCAAAAGGAATACCTTGCAGACATATTGCCGCAAGGACACCGTTGCACTGTCAATCGCCGCGAAATCCTGACATATGTCAAAACAATATCTGTGACATGCCTTATTCCGTTTTCGGCAACCCCTGGAGCCAGCATGCGACTGACGACTCGGACCAACCTGGCAATGCGCACCCTGATGTTCTGCGCCGTGAACGGCGACAGGATCGTGCGCAAGCACGAAATCGCCGAGGCCTGCAACGCCTCGGAAAACCACCTGGCGCAGGTGGTGAACACGCTGGCGCAGCGCGGCTTCATCGAAACGCAGCGCGGGCGCTCGGGCGGGTTGCGGCTGGCGCGTCCGATGGATCAGATCGGCGTCGGCGAGGTGTTGCGCACCTTCGAAGCCGTGCTGCCCTTCGTCGAATGTCTGGACGGCGACAACAACACCTGTCCGCTGTGCGATGCCTGCCGTTTCCGCGATGCGATCGAGGCGGCGCTCGAGGCCTTTTACACCGCGATGGACCGCCATTCCGTGGGCGATCTGGTGCGCGACAACGACGCATTGGAGCATCTTCTGCGCCTGCCCGGGGCGCCGCGGATCGGCATCTGCGGGGCGGGGCCGCGGGCCCGCGCGACGCTGACGGCGGATCTGGACGTCTGACCGCTCCTCACGGAAATGTTTCGAAATCAACGGATTTCTCACGGCCCCGCAGGGTTTGCGCCTGCGGGGTCGGCCATTTTCCGCCCGGCCGTTTCGGGTAACGCTAACGCTCCTTTCATCGTGAGTTGAACTTTCGCGCGGGCCTGTTTAGCTGCGTCATAGTGTCGCCGCAATTGAGGCGCCCCATGACGGGGCAAGGCGACAAAGCGAGGCCCGAGATGCAACAGACGCAACAAATGGGAATGGTGTCTTCCGACCAGCAGGAAGGCGTGCACCGTCAACAGGTCGAGGCGAAAGCTTCGGTGCAGCAGCAGGGCCACGCGGAAAAACCCGTGCAGGCCGGCAAGACGATCACCGACTGGGCCTCGATCTGAGGCCCTCGGACCGGGGCCGCTGACCGGCTCCGCCGCGCAGGCCAAAGGCCGCGCAGACTTGCGGGACGGCTCTTGATCGGAGAGACTTCTTCTGATCCGGAGCGTCCCATGCAGTCCCCCCTTCCCTCTCCCCTCACCGACATTGCGGGCATCGGCCCCGCCACCGCCGAGGGTTTCACCCGCGCGGGCATCGCCAGCGCCGAGGCGCTGCGCGCCATGGGCGCCGATGCGGCCTATGAAGCCTGGCTGCGCGCGGGCAACCCGCCGCATTTCATCGGCTATTATGCTTTGGTGATGGCGCTGCAGGGCCGCCCCTGGAACGATTGCCGCGGCGCCGAAAAGGACGCGCTGCGCCTCCGCTTCGATGCGATGAAGGCGCGGACGCAGGGCAAGGAAAAGGGCCACCCCGGGATCGAGGCGGCCCTTGACGAAATTGGCGTCGGCCTTCGGCGCTAGCCGCAGGCCGGGACTGCGGCCGATCAGCCGACCAGTTCGAGGCCCGAGAAGAAGAAGGCGATTTCGACCGCGGCGGTTTCCGGCGCATCCGAGCCGTGGACCGAGTTTTCGCCGACCGAGAGGGCGAATTCCTTGCGGATGGTGCCATCGACGGCGTTGGCCGGGTTGGTGGCGCCCATCACTTCGCGGTTCTTGGCGATCGCGCCTTCGCCTTCGAGCACTTGCACGACGACCGGCTCGGACGCCATGAATTCGCACAGCTCGCCATAGAAGGGGCGTTCCTTGTGCACTTCGTAGAATTTGCCGGCCTGTTCCAGGCTCAGCTTGATGCGTTTTTGCGCGACGATGCGCAGGCCCGCTTCCTCGAATTTGGCATTGATCTTGCCGGTGAGGTTGCGGCGCGTCGCGTCGGGTTTGATGATCGAAAGCGTGCGTTCGATGGCCATGAGGGGAAGCCTCTTTGGTTGGGGACCGGCAAGCCGGTCAGAAAAGCGTCTGGCGCCTGCTATCATGCGGCAGGGATGTTGAAAACCCCCGGGCAACTGCCGTTTTGGGCAGGAAATGCGACAAATGCGCAACGCTGTCCCGAAAGGATTGCCCCTGCCCCGCGCCCGCGCCATTGACGCGGCCCCTCGGCTGGGGCAGAGCCGGACCATGCTCACGCTTGACGCCATCACCTATGCCATCGAGGGCCGCCCGCTGTTCGACGCAGCCTCGGCCCGCATCCCCACCGGACACAAGGTCGGCCTTGTCGGCGCCAATGGCGCGGGGAAAACCACGCTGTTCCGGCTGATCCGGGGCGAGCTTGCGCTCGAATCGGGCGAGATCGGCCTGCCCCAGCACGCCCGCATCGGCGGCGTCGCGCAGGAGGTGCCCTCCTCTGCCACGAGCCTGATCGACACCGTTCTGGCCGCCGATACCGAACGCGCCGATTTGCTGGCCGAGGCGCAGACCGCGACCGATCCGGGGCGGATTGCCGAGATCCAGACCCGGCTGGCCGATATCGACGCCTGGTCGGCCGAGGGCCGGGCCTCGGCGATCCTGCGCGGGCTTGGCTTTGACGCCGAGGCGCAGCGCCGCCCCTGTTCGGATTTCTCGGGCGGCTGGCGGATGCGCGTGGCGCTGGCGGGGGTGCTGTTTGCCCAACCCGATCTCTTGCTTCTGGACGAGCCGACGAACTATCTCGACCTGGAAGGGGCTTTGTGGCTGGAACAATATCTGGCCCGCTACCCGCATACGGTCCTCATCATCAGCCATGACCGCGATTTGCTGAACCCGGCCGTGGGCGCGATCCTGCATCTGGAAAACCGCAAGCTGACGCTGTGGAACGGGCCCTATGACCAGTTCGCCCGTCAACGCGCGGCGGCGCGGGCCAATCTGGCGGCAGCGGCGAAAAAGCAGGAGGCGCGGCGGGCGCATCTGCAAAGCTTCGTCGATCGCTTCAAGGCCAAGGCGACAAAGGCCGCGCAGGCGCAGGCCCGCGTCAAGATGCTGGAAAAGATGGAGCCGATCACCGCCCCCGAGGAGGCGGCGAAACAGGTCTTCAGCTTCCCGGTGCCCGAACAGCTTTCTCCGCCGATCATCACGCTGGATGGGGCGGCGGTGGGCTATGGCGACAAGCCGATCCTGCGGCGACTGAATTTGCGCATCGATCAGGATGACCGGATCGCGCTTCTGGGCCGCAACGGCGAGGGGAAATCGACGCTGTCGAAGCTTCTGGCGGGCAAGCTCGAGACCTGCGAGGGGCGGATTGCCCGGTCCTCGAAACTGCGGATCGGCTATTTCGCCCAGCATCAGGTCGACGAGCTGGACCTGACCGCGACGCCGCTTTTGCACTTGCAGCGCCTGCGCCCCGAGGAGCATCAATCGAAGCTGCGCGCGCGGCTGGCGGGCTTCGGGCTTCTGGCCGATCAGGCGGAAACCGCGGTGGGCAAGCTCTCGGGCGGGCAGAAGGCGCGGCTCTCGCTGCTTCTGGCCACTTTGGACGCGCCGCATCTGCTGATCCTTGACGAGCCGACGAACCACCTGGACATCGAAAGCCGCGAGGCTTTGGTCGAGGCGCTGACCGCCTATTCGGGCGCGGTGATCCTGGTCAGCCACGACATGCATCTTTTGTCGCTCGTCGCCGACCGGCTCTGGCTGGTCAAGGGCGGTGCGGTGGCGCCCTATGCCGCCGATCTGGAGGCCTACCGGGCCGAATTGCTGGCGGGCGATCCCGAGGACCGCCCCGCGCCGAAAGCGGTGGAAAAGAAGGCCGCCCCCCCCTCGCGCGAGCGGATTCTGGCGCTGCGCGCCGAGGCGCGCAAATGCGAGGAGCGGGTCGAAAAGCTGGCCGAGATGCTGGCGAAGCTTGACGAGAAACTCGCCGATCCTACCCTTTACGAGGCTGCCCGTGCCGCCGAGCGCGAGAAATGGATGCTCAAGCACGCCGAAGCCCGCGAAGCGATGGCGCGGGCCGAGGAGCTCTGGATGGCGGCGCTGGAAGCGCTGGAAACCGCAATGGCGGGCTGAGGGCACGGCCCGAAGGCAGAGGCAGAACATGACGCGCAAGATCATCATCGACACCGATCCGGGCCAGGATGACGCCGTGGCGATCCTGCTGGCGCTGGCGAGCCCGGAGCTGGAGGTTCTGGGCATCACCTGTGTCGCGGGCAATGTGCCCTTGGCGCTGACGACGAAGAATGCGCGGATCGTCTGCGAGCTGGCCGGGCGGCGGGATGTGAAGATCTTCGCGGGCTGCGACCGGCCGCTTTTGCGCCCGCTGGTGACGGCGGAATATGTGCATGGCAAGACCGGGTTGGACGGGATCGCCCTGCCCGAGCCCACGATGGCCCTGCAAGACCGGCATGCGGTCGATTTCCTCATCGAGACGCTGCGCGCCGAGGCCCCGGGGACGGTGACGCTCTGCCCGCTTGGGCCCTTGACGAATATCGCCACGGCCTTTCGCCGCGCCCCCGAGATCGTCTCGAAGGTCGAACGGATCGTCTTGATGGGCGGCGCCTATTTCGAGGTCGGCAACACCACCCCGGCGGCCGAGTTCAACATTTACGTCGACCCGCAAGCCGCGGAAATCGTGTTCAAATCCGGGGTGCCGCTGGTGGTCGTGCCGCTGGATGCCACGCACAAGGCGCTGACCACAAGGCCGCGGATCGCGGCGTTCCGGGCGCTGAACACCCCCGTCGGCGCCGCCGTGGCCAGCTGGACCGATTTCTTCGAACGCTTCGACAGGGCGAAATATGGTTCGGAAGGGGCGCCGCTGCATGACCCCTGCGTCATCGCCTGGCTGTTGCGCCCCGATCTTTTCGAGGGCCGCTTCATCAATGTCGAGATCGAGACCCAGTCGGAACTGACCATGGGCATGACCGTCGCCGATTGGTGGCGGGTGACCCCGCGCGAGCCGAATGCGCTGTTCCTGCGCGACATCGACGCGGAGGGCTTTTACAGCCTGCTGACCGAGCGCCTGTCTCGGCTTTGAGACAGAAGCGACCTGGAACCAAGGAAAAGGATCGGCTTTTCCCGGTGCAGGGGCGCAGTTTCCCTTGACCAAATGTGCATGGGGACCAAATGTTAATCCATGCACCTCGCCTTTGACCCGTCCTATGCCCGCCTGCCCGAGCGGTTCTTTGCCCGGCAGGATCCGACACCGGGGGCAGCACCCGCTCCGGTTGTGGTGAACCGGGCGCTGGCGGCGCGGTTGGGGATCGATGCGGGCTGGCTGGAAAGCGCCGAGGGCACGGCGGTTCTGGCCGGAAATCTGGTGCCCGCAGGCGCCGAGCCGATCGCGCAGGCCTATGCGGGGCATCAGTTCGGCGGCTTCGTGCCGCAGCTGGGCGACGGGCGGGCGATCCTGCTGGGTGAGCTGGTGGCGCCGGACGGGATGCGGTTCGACTGGGTGCTGAAAGGCGCAGGCCGCACGCCCTGGTCGCGCGGCGGTGACGGGCGGGCCTGGATCGGGCCGGTTCTGCGCGAATATCTGGTGTCGGAGACGATGGCGGCCTTTGGCGTGCCGACGACGCGGGCGCTTGGCGCGGTGCTGACCGGGCAAGGCGTCTATCGTGACGGGTTTTCCCGGCCGGGCGCGGTGATCGCGCGCATCGCCGCCAGCCATATCCGCGTGGGCACCTTTGAGTATTTCGCCGCGCGCGGCGATCTGGAGGCGCTGGCAACGCTTTGCGATTACACGCTTTCGCGCCATTACCCGGAGGCGGAAGGCCCGCTTGGCCTGCTGGCCGCCGCGGTGGCCGCCCAGGCGCGCCTGGTGGCGCAATGGCTGTCTTTCGGCTTCATCCATGGCGTGATGAACACCGACAATTGCGCCCTCTCGGGCGAGACGATCGACTATGGCCCCTGCGCCTTTCTGGACGCCTATCACCCGCAAAAGGTGTTTTCCTCGATCGACCGTCAGGGGCGTTACGCCTATGCGAACCAGCCGCAGATCGCGCTGTGGAATCTGGCGCAGCTGGCCTCGTGTCTCTTGCCGCTGATCGGCCCCGAGGCGGCGGCGGTGGAACAGGCCCAGGCGGTGCTCGACGGTTTTGCCCCCGCGTATCAGGCGGAATGGCTTTATCGGATGGGGCGCAAGATCGGCCTGGCCCGGGCCACCCCCGAGGACCGGCCGCTGATCGAAAGCCTGCTTGCGCGCATGGCCAGCGAGGGCGCCGATTTCACCCGCACCTTCCGCGGTCTGGCCACCGGGCGGGCGCGCGAGGAATTCGCCGATCCCGCCGCCTTCGACACATGGGCGCCCGGCTGGCAGGCGCGGCTGCGCCGCGAGGTGGTGCCGCAGGCCGTGCTCTCGGCGGCCAATCCGGTGCGGATCCCGCGCAACCACCGCCTGGAAGAGGTGATCGCCGCCGCCGTCACGGGCGATTTCGCCCCGTTCCGGCAGCTGCAGGCGGCGCTCGCCCATCCCTTTGATCCCGCGCCCGAATTTGCCGCCTATGAGGCCGCCCCCACGGCAGAGGAACGCGTCACCCGGACCTTCTGCGGCACCTGACTTGTGGCGGATACAATCGCGCTCTGGACCTTTTGGCGGCGCGCTGGCAGGGGACCGCCATGGGACATGGTGTTGAAAATCTCCGCGGAAGTCTGCTGATGGTGCTCGCGATGGCGGGCTTCGCCATCGAGGACATGTGCGTCAAATTCCTGGCCGGGCATCTGCCGGTGGGCGAGATCCTGATGCTGCTGGGCATCGGCGGCACGGCGATCTTTGCGACGCTGGCGCTGCGCAAGGGCGACCGGCTGTTTTCGCGCGATCTGCTCGCCCCCGCGGTGATCGGGCGCAATTTCGGCGAGCTGATCGGCACGCTGGCCTTCGTCTGCGCCGTGGCCTTCACGCCCTTGGCCGAGGCCTCGGCGATCTTGCAGGCGACGCCCCTGGCGGTGACCCTTGGCGCCGCGCTTTTCCTTGGCGAGCAGGTCGGCTGGCGGCGCTGGTCGGCGATCGGCGTCGGTTTTCTGGGCGTCTTGATCGTGATCCGCCCCGGCACCGAGGGGTTTTCGGTGCTCTCGCTTTTCGCCGTCGTCGGCGTGCTGGGCCTGGCCGCGCGCGATGTGGTGACGCGTCGGGTGCCGAAATCCATCACCTCGATGCAGCTTGCAACCTACGGATTTGCTTCGGTGATTCCCGCAGGCGCGCTGCTTGTCCCGTTTCAGGGCCCGATGATCCTGCCCACCGCCTTCGATCTGGCGGGCATTGCCGCGGCGCTGGTCTTTGGCACCGCGGGCTATTATGCGCTGATCGCGGCGATGCGGCTCGGTGAGGTCTCGGTGATCACCCCCTTCCGCTACACGCGGCTGATCTTTGCGCTGATCATCGGCTGGGCGGTCTTTGCCGAAACCCCGGACCGCTGGACGCTGATCGGTGGTGCCATCATCGTCGCCTCGGGGCTTTACACGCTGGCCCGGCAACGCCGTCTGGCCAAGACCGAAGCCCCCGCCGCCTGACGCGAAAAATTCACGAAAAGTCGGACGCTAACAGCGCCGTTACCGCTATCAAGGGCCTTTTCGCTGCGGCTGCCTTGGGCTATGCAGAGGGCGATTTACCAATCGGAGCACTCTCATGAGCACGATCATCGACATCCACGCGCGCGAAATTCTCGACAGCCGCGGCAATCCGACCGTCGAGGTGGACGTCACCCTCGAAGACGGCACGATGGGCCGGGCCGCCGTGCCCTCGGGCGCCTCGACCGGCGCGCATGAGGCGGTGGAACGCCGCGACGGCGACAAGTCGCGCTACATGGGCAAGGGCGTGCTGGAAGCCGTGATGGCGGTCAATGGCGAGATTGCCGAGAACCTGGTGGGCGAGGACGTCACCGATCAGGAAGGCATCGACAAGCTGATGATCGAGCTTGATGGCACCCACAACAAGGGCCGTCTGGGCGCGAATGCGATCCTTGGCGTCTCGCTCGCCTGCGCCAAGGCCGCGGCCGATTTCACCGCGCAGCCGCTTTACCGCTATGTCGGCGGCACCTCGGCCCGCGTCCTGCCGGTGCCGATGATGAACATCATCAACGGCGGCGAACATGCCGACAACCCGATCGACATTCAGGAATTCATGATCATGCCGGTCAGCGCGGGCAATATCCGCGACGCCGTGCGCATGGGGTCCGAAGTCTTCCACACGCTGAAGAAAGAGTTGTCGGCCAAGGGCCTCTCGACTGGCCTTGGCGACGAGGGCGGCTTTGCGCCGATGCTCGCCTCGACCCGCGACGCGCTCGACTTCATCCTGAAGGCGATCGAAAAGGCGGGCTACAAACCGGGCGAGGATATCTATCTGGCGCTTGACTGCGCCTCGACCGAATATTTCAAGGGCGGCAAATACGAGATGAAGGGCGAGGGCCTGTCGCTGACCTCGGCCGAGAATGTCGATTACCTGGCCAAGCTTTGCACCGAATATCCGATCATCTCGATCGAGGACGGCTGCGCCGAGGATGACTGGGAAGGCTGGAAGCTGCTGACCGATGCGCTGGGCGACAAGGTGCAGCTGGTCGGCGACGATCTGTTCGTCACCAACCCGGCGCGTCTGGCCGAGGGCATCAAGAAAGGCGTCGCCAATGCGATGCTGGTGAAGGTGAACCAGATCGGCTCGCTTTCCGAAACGCTGAAGGCGGTCGAGATGGCGCATCGCGCGCGCTACACCAACGTGATGTCGCACCGTTCGGGCGAAACCGAGGATGCGACGATCGCCGATCTCGCCGTCGCCACGAACTGCGGCCAGATCAAGACCGGCTCGCTCGCCCGGTCGGACCGGCTGGCGAAATACAACCAGCTGATCCGCATCGAGGAAATGCTGGGCGAGACCGCCGAATACATGGGCCGCGCCATTCTGAAGTAAGCCTCGGCTTTTTCTTGGTCCAAATACGCAAATTCCGCCGGAGGCCCCCTGCCCCCGGCGGTTTTTCTTTGACTTTGAAGCCTCCGGCGGGCGACTTTGCGCCAAGAAAAACCCGGAGGGGATCATGGGCGAGGCAGATCGGATCATTGCACAGCTGGGGCTGGAACCGCATCCCGAGGGCGGCTGGTATCGCCAGACCTGGGTGGCCGAGGCGGACCCGGGCGCGCGCCCAGTGGGAACGGCGATCCTGTTTCTGCTGAAAGCGGGCGAGGCGAGCCACTGGCACCGGGTGGATGCCGCCGAGATCTGGCATTTTCACGCCGGAAGCCCGCTGGAGCTGCGGATGGCCGCCAGCGACGCCGGGCCGGTGACGCGGCTGCGGCTCGGCCCCGATGTGCTGGGCGCCGAGGTGGTGCAGGGCATCGTGCCCGCGGGCCATTGGCAGGCGGCGCGGACCTTGGGCGACTGGACGCTGGTCGGCTGCACCGTCAGCCCGGGGTTCCGCTTCGAGGGGTTCGAGATGGCCGCGCCGGGGTTTGACATCCCCGGCTGATCAGCCCTCGCGCACGGGGCGGTGCATCACGCGGAAGGCAAGCTTGAACGACAGCGGGCCGACGCCGAGCGACAGCAGGAAGGCCACCGGCCAGGCGGTCAGCCAGTTGCGCAGCCAGATCAGCGCCCAGCCCTCGGGGAAGCCCTGCAGCAGGATGGAAAACAGAAAGGTCATCATCAGCGCCATCAGGCAGGAGATGAACACTTGTGCGAGGATGATGGTCAGCTTTTCGCGTTTGGGATCAGGGTTTTGCATGGTCTCTCTCGATTGGGGCGCCGCGGGTTCGAGATCGACTAGCTCCCGCCCCGAAGGGCGGTGACCGGGATAACCTGACCGGTCTTACGTTTTTCGGCTGAGCCCGAGATAGGGGCAAAGCCGCTTTGGGTCAAGGGGACTGACGGAAATGCGGTTACCGCGGCCGGCTGACCTTGCCGCCGCCGACGAGCGCGGCAACGCCGGTCGTCGAGGGCCCCGAGGTCGGCAGGCCGCGCGCGACCCGGACCGCCAGATAGGCGAAGGCCTGCGCCTCGAGCATGTCGCCATCAAGGCCGATCTTTTCGATCGGCGCCACCGCACAGGGCAGCCGCGCGGCGAGTTCCGCCATCAACGCGGCATTGAGCCGACCACCGCCCGAAACCAGGATCAGCTCGGGCGGGCTGGGGAAATGCTCGAAGCCGCGGGCGACGGCGGCGGCGGCGCAGGCGGTCAGCGTCGCCACCGCATCGGCATCGTCAAGCCGGTCCACGAAGGACAGGGCCGCGGCGAATTCGTTGCGGTCGAGCGATTTCGGCGGCATGCGGAAGAAATGCCGATGCCCGAGGAACGCGGTCACCGCGGCTTCCTCCACCCGACCCGAAAGCGCAAGCGCGCCGCCGATATCGGCCGTGGCCCCCAGACGGCGGCGCATCAGATCGTCGATCGGCGCATTGGCCGGGCCGGTGTCGAAGGCCAGCACGGCGCCCTCGGCTTCCGGGGCAGGCAGGCGCGGGTCAAGCCAGGTGACATTGCCCACCCCGCCCAGATTGAGAAAGGCGCAAGGCGCCGAAAGCCCCGCCCATTTCGCGCAGGCGAAGTGGAAGAACGGCACCAGAGGCGCCCCCTGCCCGCCCATTTCCACATCCATGGAGCGGAAATCCCAGACCACCGGACGGCCCAGCACCTCGGCCAGCACCGCGCCGTCGCCCGCCTGATGCGTGCGCCGCGCCCCGTGCAGCCCGTTCGGATCATGCGCCAGCGTCTGGCCGTGAAAGCCGATCAGCACCTCGCCCGCCTCTTCGGGCAGATCGGCCAGCAGCGCCGAGAGCAGTTCGGCATGGGCGGTCTCGACCACCTCGGCGGCCTCGGCCACGCCGTCCTGGCCCGGCCAGCGGCCAAGCGCGCGATGGATCGCGCCGCGTTCGGCGGGGGTGTAGGGGCGGTAGGCCGTGGGGCCGAAATCGAGGATCGCATGGCCGTCCGTCAGCAGCGCCGCCGCGTCGACGCCATCGAGCGAGGTTCCCGACATCGTGCCGACGGCCCAGACCGGCCCCGTTTTTGCGCCCGTTTTCAACATCTCTTCCCCTTTTGCGCCTGCGCCGATATACGCATGGGGCCAGCCAAGGGACAAGCACGATGACTTATCATCCGAAATCGGAATTCCTGCGCGTCATTATCGAGCGCGGTTTTCTGGCCGATTGCACCGATCTTCAGGAACTTGACACCGCTTTGGCGGGGGGAATGGTGACCTGCTATATCGGCTATGATGCCACGGCGGCCTCGCTGCATGTCGGGCATCTGCTGAACATCATGCTGCTGCGCTGGTTCCAGAAGACCGGGCACAAGCCGATCACGCTGATGGGCGGGGGCACGACGAAGGTGGGGGACCCCAGCTTCCGGTCGGAGGAACGGCCGCTGCTGACGCCCGAGAGGATCGACGAGAATATCGCGGGGATGCAGCGCGTCTTTGCGCGCTATCTCGATTACAAGGACGACGGCAATGGCGCGCTGATGCGCAACAATGCCGAATGGCTTGACGATCTGAACTACCTTGAGTTCCTGCGCGACATCGGGCGGCATTTCTCGGTCAACCGGATGCTGAGCTTCGAATCGGTGAAATCGCGGCTCGACCGCGAGCAGTCGCTGAGCTTCCTTGAATTCAACTACATGATCCTGCAGGCTTATGATTTCCTGGAGCTGAACCGCCGCTATGGTTGTCTGCTGCAGATGGGCGGCTCGGATCAATGGGGCAATATCGTCAACGGCATCGACCTGACGCGCCGGGTGCTCGATCGCGAGATCTTCGGGCTGACGACGCCGCTTCTGACCACCTCGGACGGGCGCAAGATGGGCAAGAGCCAGGGCGGCGCGGTCTGGCTGAATGGCGAAATGCTGAGCCCGTATGAATTCTGGCAGTTCTGGCGCAATACGACCGATGCCGATGTGGGCCGGTTCCTGAAGCTTTACACCGATCTGCCGGTGGAAGAATGCGACCGGCTCGGCAAGCTGGAAGGGTCCGAGATCAACGGCGCCAAGATCATTCTGGCCAATGAAGTGACGACGCTGCTGCATGGCGCCGAAGCGGCGGCGGCGGCCGAGGCCACCGCGCGCGAAGTCTTCGAGAAGGGCGGCGTCGGCGAAGACCTGCCGCGGCTCACGCTGGGGGCCGAGGAACTGGCCGAGGGGATCAGCCTCGCGCAGCTGGTGGTGCGTTCGGGGCTGGCGAAGACCGGCAAGGACGGCAAGCGGCTGATTTCCGAGGGCGGCCTGAAGGTCGATGACGAGATCTGCCTTGACGCGGGGCGGATGTTCTCGGCCGCCGATCTGGCCCAGCCGGTGAAGCTGAGCGCAGGCAAGAAGCGCCATGCGCTGGTGTCTCTGGGCTGAGCAAGGCCGGGGCTCTGCCCGGACCCCGGGATATTTGTGGCAAGATGAAAGGGCGCCCCAGCGGACGCCCTTTTCCATTTCACCTTGGCGAAAATATCCCGGGGGGTGAATGCGCACAGAGGGGGGGCAGAGCCCCCTGCGCCCGTGTCACTCGATCGTGGCCTTGACGATGTAATCGGGGTCTTCGACAAGGCCGTTCAGCTCGGGCGCGCCCTTTTTCAGCTTGTCGACCAGATCCATGCCTTCGACCACATGGCCGACGATCGTGTATTGGCCGTCCAGATGCGGGGCGGGTTCGAACATGATGAAGAACTGGCTGTTGGCCGAGTCGGGGCTGGCCGAACGCGCCATGCCGACCATGCCGCGCGCGAAGGAGCGGTTCGAGAATTCCGCCGGAAGGTCGCCGTATTTCGACCCGCCCATCCCCGCCATCGACAGATCGCCGCCGCGCTTGCCGAATTGCACGTCGCCCGTCTGCGCCATGAAGCCCTCGATCACGCGGTGGAAGACCACGTCGTCATAGGCATGTTCATTGGCCAGCTGGGTGATGCGCTCGACATGGCCGGGGGCGACATCGGGCAAAAGGTCGATCACCACCTTGCCCGAAACCGAGCCGCCGATCTCGAGCACGAGGTTCGGGCCCGGGCCGTCGGGCGCGGTGGTGCCATCCTGCGCCAGCGCCCCCGTCGCCGCAAAGGCCAGTGCCGTGGCGAGCAGGAGCTTACGCATCGGCCGCCACCCGCACGGTGATCATCCGGTCAGGGTTCGCCGGGGGCTCGCCGCGGGCGATCTTGTCGACGAATTCCATCCCCGAGATCACCTGGCCATAGACGGTGTATTGGCCGTTGAGGAAGCTGTTGTCGGTGAAGTTGATGAAGAACTGGCTGTTGGCCGAGTTCGGGTTCATCGACCGCGCCGCGCCGAGGCTGCCGCGCGCATGCGGCACCTTGGAAAATTCCGCTTTCAGATCAGGATATTGCGACCCGCCCGTGCCGGCGCGGCGGGGGTTGTAATCCTTTTCCATATTGGCGTGTTCGACATCGCCCGTCTGCGCCATGAAGCCCTCGATCACGCGGTGGAAGGCCACGTTGTCATAGGCGCCGTCGCGGGCAAGCTGCTTCATCCGCTCGCAGTGCAGCGGCGCCACATCGGTCAGAAGCTCGATCACCACCGGCCCGTCCTTGAGGGTGATGATGATGGTGTTTTCGGGATCCTTGATCTCGGCCATGGGGCTCTCCTGAATTTGGTCTGGGGGCAACTTAGGGGCTGCGGGCGGCGGTGAAAAGGGCAAAGCGACGCGGGAATTTCGTCGCAGCCGGGCGGGTTTTCGCCGCCCGCGCGGCCGCAAGGCGTTGACGACCCCGTCACATCCGGGCAATTTTGCGCGAGCCGCAGGTGGACGGCCCCCGCCTTGCGACCCACAACTGGAGAACGGATATGGCTTGGAAAACGCTCGACGAGATGGATCTTGCGGGCAAGGTGGTGCTCGTGCGCGTCGATATCAACGTGCCGGTGGAAAACGGGGTGGTGACCGACGCGACGCGGATCGAAAAGATCGCGCCCACGGTCAAGGACATCCTTGCCAAGGGGGGCAAGCCGGTGCTGCTGGCGCATTTCGGCCGCCCGAAAGGCAAGCCGGTGCCGGAAATGAGCCTGCGTCCGCTGGTGCCGGAACTGGCCAAGGCGCTGGGCGTGCCGGTGAAATTCGCCGAAGACTGCATCGGTGCCCCGGCGAAGACCGCCGTTGCGGCGCTGGCCGCGGGCGA
Organism: Rhodobacter capsulatus SB 1003; assembly: GCF_000021865.1. Classification (NCBI taxonomy): domain Bacteria; kingdom Pseudomonadati; phylum Pseudomonadota; class Alphaproteobacteria; order Rhodobacterales; genus Rhodobacter; species Rhodobacter capsulatus. The sequence goes on along the minus strand of NC_014034.1, from coordinate 1,841,719 downwards.
GGTGCTGCTGTTGGAAAACACCCGCTTCCATGCCGGTGAGGAAAAGAACGATCCCGAGCTGAGCGCCGCGATGGCCGCGCTGGGCGAGGTCTATGTGAACGACGCCTTCTCGGCGGCGCACCGGGCGCATAGCTCCACCGAAGGCGTGGCGCATATCCTTCCGGCGGTGGCGGGGCGGCTGATGGCGGCCGAGCTGAAGGCGCTGGAAGCGGCTTTGGGCAATCCGGTGCGTCCGGTCTGCGCCGTGGTGGGCGGGGCCAAGGTCTCGACCAAGCTTGATCTTTTGGGCAATCTGGTGACCAAGGTCGATCATCTGGTGATCGGCGGCGGCATGGCGAACACCTTCCTTGTGGCGCAGGGCATCGATGTCGGCAAGTCGCTGGCGGAACGCGAGATGGCGGAAACCGCGCGCGAGATCCTGGAAAAGGCCGCCGCGGCGGGCTGTGCGATTCACCTGCCCGCCGATGTGGTGGTGGCGCGCGAGTTCAAGGCGGGCGCCGAGAACGAGGTTGTCGGCAATGCCGATTGCCCGGCCGATGCGATGATCCTGGATGCCGGGCCGAAATCGGTCGAGGAAATCGCCAAGGTCTTCGAGGCGTCGAAGACGCTGATCTGGAACGGGCCGCTGGGCGCCTTCGAGATCGCGCCCTTTGACGCGGCGACGAATGCGGCGGCGCAAAAGGCGGCCGATCTGACCAAGGCGGGCAAGCTCGTGTCCGTCGCGGGCGGGGGCGACACCGTGGCGGCGCTGAACAAGGCGGGCGCGGCCGAGGATTTCAGCTATATCTCGACCGCGGGCGGGGCCTTCCTGGAATGGATGGAAGGCAAGGAACTGCCCGGCGTCGCGGCGCTGATGAAATAAGCCCGGGCTTCGGGACGAAATCGGCGGGGCGCTGCGAAGCGCCCCGTTTTTTCATGTCTGCCACGGCTGTTAGCGAAACCGGAATTGCATCGACTGTCACAAGGGTTTAACCGGGGGCTGCAATTGCAAAAGTCGCTGCCCGGGATGGTCCGGGCCCAGGATCGGGGGTCGAAGATGGCGAAGACGATGATGGAACACATGCGCAAGGGCGAGGGCTTCATTGCCGCGCTTGACCAGTCGGGCGGCTCGACGCCGAAGGCGCTGCGGCTCTATGGCATCACCGAAGACGCCTATTCGAACGAAACCGAGATGTACGACCTGATCCATGCGATGCGGGCGCGGATCATCAAGTCGAGCGCGTTTACCGGTGACAAGGTCGTGGGCGCGATCCTGTTCGAACAGACGATGGACCGCGATATCGACGGCATTCCGACCGCCACCTATCTGTGGGAAAAACGCGGTGTCGTGCCCTTCCTGAAGATCGACAAGGGTCTGGAAGAGGAAAAGAACGGCTGCCAGATGCTGAAAGCCATGCCGACGCTGGATGCGCTGCTGGAGCGCGCCGCCGAGGCCGGGATCTTCGGCACCAAGGAACGTTCGGTGATTTCGGCCGCCGATCCGATGGGGATTGCCGCGGTCGTCGCGCAGCAGTTCGAAGTGGGCGAGCAGGTTCTGGGCGCGGGCATGGTGCCGATCCTGGAGCCCGAGGTGACGATCTCGATCGCCGACAAGATCGAGGCCGAGGCGATGCTGCGCGATGCGCTTTTGGCCGGGCTGGAAACCGTCTCCTCGCCGGTCATGCTGAAGCTGAGCCTGCCGACGGTGGACAATTTCTACCTGCCGCTGGTCGAACATCCGAATGTGATCAAGGTCGTGGCGCTTTCGGGCGGCTATGCGCGCAATGACGCGAATGCGATCCTGGCCCGCAACAAGGGCATGATCGCCTCCTTCAGCCGCGCGCTGACCGAGGGTCTGACCGCGCAGATGACCGACGCCGAATTCGATGCGGCGCTGGGCGAAGCGATCGACAGCATCTACCGCGCCTCGATCGCCGGTTGATCGGCGTATAAGGTAATCCCGCGGGCCCCCGATCGGGGGCCCGTTTGTTTGCGCCCCTTTTCACGCCGCGGCCTTTGTGGCATGGTTGCGAAAGCGCCCGGAGAGGCGGCAGGAAAGGCAGAGCATGAATTTCCCGAAAGGCCCGCGGGTCGTTCCCTTCGTCTTCTATTCCGCAGCCACCGTGCTGGGGCTGAACTTCGCCTTTGCCGCGATGCAGGGGCCGAACGGCATCTTTCACCGCGTCCAGGTCGATGCCGAGATCGAGAAGCTGACGGTCGAGCGTGACAAGCTGGAGGCCGAGAAGGCGCGGATGGCGAATCTGACGCGGCGGCTGTCGGATGATTATCTGGACCTGGATCTGCTGGATGAACGCGCGCGCGAAGTGCTGGGCACGCTGCGCGGCGATGAAATCGTGATCCGTTAAGCTTTCGCAAAGCCTGTTTTCGCGCCCGCACGGCTTCGTGCGGGCGTTTTGCGTTCGCGCGATTGCATCTTTTCGTCGCATGCTGTAGAGAATGGTTTAACGTTGAACTATCACGACCTGGGAGGCTGTCCGATGGCGACACGCAAGACCCCCGAGACCGCGGCGCAAGCGCGCCCCAATGTCTCGAAGGAAGAATTGCTCACATATTACCGTGACATGCTGATGATCCGCCGGTTCGAGGAAAAGGCCGGTCAGCTTTATGGCATGGGCCTGATCGGCGGTTTCTGCCATCTGTATATCGGGCAGGAAGCGGTGGTCGTGGGGCTGGAAGCCGCGACGAAGCCGGGCGACAAGCGCATCACCTCGTATCGCGATCACGGCCACATGCTGGCCTGCGGCATGGACCCCAAGGGCGTGATGGCGGAACTGACCGGGCGCGAGGGGGGCTTGTCCAAGGGCAAGGGCGGCTCGATGCACATGTTCTCGAAAGAAAAGCATTTCTACGGCGGGCACGGCATCGTCGGCGCGCAGGTGCCGCTGGGCGCGGGGCTGGCCTTCGCCGACAAATATCTGGGCAATGACAATGTGACGTTTGCCTATTTCGGTGACGGCGCGGCGAACCAGGGCCAGGTCTACGAGACCTTCAACATGGCGGCGCTTTGGAAGCTGCCGGTGATTTTCGTGATCGAAAACAACCAATATGCGATGGGGACGGCGCAGAAACGCTCGACCTCGACGCCCGACATCTACATGCGCGGCGAGGCTTTCGGCATTCCGGGCGAGATCGTCGATGGCATGGATGTGCTGGCGGTGAAGGCAGCCTCGGAAAAGGCGGTTGCGCATTGCCGCTCGGGCGCGGGGCCGTACATTCTGGAAGTGAAAACCTATCGCTACCGCGGCCATTCGATGTCGGACCCGGCGAAATACCGCACCCGCGAGGAAGTGCAGAAGATGCGCGACGAACGCGATGCGATTGAAAACGTGCGGGAGTTGCTGATTTCCTCGGGTCAGGCGACGGATGAGGACCTCAAGGCCATCGACCGCGAGATCAAGGCGATCGTGAACGAGGCGGCGGAGTTTTCGAAGGAAAGCCCCGAGCCCGCGTTGACCGAGCTTTGGACCGACATTTACGCCTGAGGAGAGAGAACGATGGCAATTGACGTGTTGATGCCCGCGCTGTCTCCGACGATGGAAGAGGGCACGCTGGCGAAATGGCTGGTGAAGGCGGGGGATGTGGTCAAATCGGGCCAGATCCTCGCCGAGATCGAGACCGACAAGGCGACGATGGAATTCGAGGCGGTGGACGAGGGCACGGTGGTGGAACTGCTGGTGGCCGAGGGCACTTCGGGGGTGAAGGTGAATGCGCCGATCCTGCGGCTTTCGGGCGAGGGTGTCGAAGCGGCGCCCGTGCCGAAGGCGGCGCCGGTGGCGAAGGCCCCTGCCCCGGTTGTGGCGGCCCCGGTCGCGGCGGCGCCGGTCGTGTCGAAAGCCTCGGCCGATTGGCCGGAAGGCACGGCGATGAAGACGATGTCGGTGCGCGAAGCTTTGCGCGAGGCGATGGCTGAGGAGATGCGGGCCGATCAGACGGTGTTCCTGATGGGCGAGAAGTCGGCGAATTATCAGGGCGCCTACAAGGTGTCCCAAGGGCTGCTTGATGAATTCGGCGCGCAACGGGTGATCGACACGCCGATTACGGAGCATGGCTTCACCGGCATCGCGGTCGGCGCCGCCTTTGGCGGGCTGAAGCCGATCGTCGAATTCATGACCTTCAACTTCGCCATGCAGGCGATCGACCAGATCATCAACTCGGCGGCGAAGACGCTTTACATGTCGGGCGGTCAGCTCGGCTGTCCGATCGTCTTCCGCGGCGCGAACGGGGCGGCGGCGCGCGTTGCGGCGCAGCACAGTCAGGATTATGCCGCCTGGTATGCGCAGATCCCCGGTCTGAAAGTGGTGATGCCCTATTCGGCGGCCGATGCGAAGGGCTTGCTGAAATCCGCGATCCGCGACCCGAACCCGGTGATTTTCCTCGAAAACGAGATCCTGTACGGGCGGTCCTTCGAGGTGCCGGTGCTTGACGATTTCACCGTGCCCTTCGGCAAGGCGCGGATCTGGCGCGAGGGCACCGATGTCACGCTCGTCAGTTTCGGAATCGGGATGGCGCATGCGCTGGAGGCCGCCGACAAGCTGGCGGCCGAGGGGATCTCGGCCGAGGTGATCGACCTGCGCACCCTGCGGCCGATTGACTATGATACGGTTCTGGCCTCGGTGATGAAGACGAACCGCTGTGTCACGGTGGAGGAAGGCTGGCCGGTGGGTTCGATCGGCAACCATCTGTCCGCAACGATCATGGAACGCGCGTTCGATTATCTCGATGCACCGGTGATCAACTGCACGGGGAAAGACGTGCCGATGCCCTATGCGGCGAACCTTGAGAAACTGGCGCTGGTGACCTCGGACGAGGTCGTCGCGGCGGTCAAACGCGTCTGCTATCGGTGAGGGAAAGATGGCTGTGGAAATCCTGATGCCCGCTTTGTCCCCCACGATGGAGGAGGGCACGCTGGCAAAATGGCTGGTCAAGGAAGGCGATGCGGTCAAATCGGGCCAGATCATCGCCGAGATCGAGACCGACAAGGCGACGATGGAATTCGAGGCGGTCGATGAAGGCGTGATCGGCAAGCTTCTGGTGGCCGAGGGCACTTCGGGGGTGAAGGTGAATGCCGCCATCGCCGTGCTGATCGAAGAGGGCGGCAGCGCCGAGGTTGCGCCGGTGGCGAAGGCCGCGGCCCCTGCCCCGGTCGCAGCGCCTGCGGTGGCGACGCCCGCGGCGCCGGTCGTGCCGAAAGCGGCGGGCGCGCGGATCTTCGCCTCGCCCTTGGCGCGGCGGATTGCGGCCGACAAGGGGCTGGATCTGGCGGCGATTTCGGGGTCCGGCCCGCATGGGCGGATCGTCAAGGCCGATGTCGAAGGCGCGGTGGCGAAACCCGCGCCTGCGGCGGCTCCGGTCCTTGTGGCGGCCCCTGCTCCGGCACCCGTCTCGGCTGCGACGGTCGCGAAGCTTTATGAGGGCCGGGCCTATACCGAGATCCCGCTCGATGGCATGCGTCGGGTGATTGCGGCGCGGCTGACCGAGGCGAAGCAGACGATCCCGCATTTCTACCTGCGCCGCGAGGTGCGTCTGGATGCGCTTTTGTCCTTCCGCGAGGAGCTGAACCGGCAGCTTTCGGCGCGCGGCGTCAAGCTTTCGGTGAATGATTTCATCATCAAGGCCAGTGCCCTGGCGCTGCAGGCGATTCCGGCGGCGAATGCAGTCTGGGCGGGGGATCGGGTGCTGCAGATGCAGGCCTCGGACGTGGCCGTGGCCGTGGCGATCGAGGGCGGGCTTTTCACCCCCGTGCTGCAGGATGCCGATACGAAATCGCTGAGCCAGCTGTCGGCGCAGATGAAGGATCTGGCCAAGCGCGCGCGGGACCGGAAACTCGCCCCGCACGAATATCAGGGCGGGTCGTTTGCGATCTCGAACCTGGGGATGATGGGGATCGAAAGCTTCGACGCGGTGATCAACCCGCCGCATGGCGCGATTCTGGCCGTGGGCGCGGGGGTGAAGAAACCCGTGGTGAGCGCTTCGGGCACGATCGAGGTGGCCACGATGATGGCGCTGACGCTCTCGGTCGATCACCGGGTGATCGACGGCGCGCTGGGGGCCGAGCTTCTGGCCGCGATCGTGTCCAATCTGGAAAACCCGATGGCGATGCTGGCCTGAAATTTCCGAAATCGGCACCATGGCGGCGGGGGCAACCCTGCCGCTTTTGCGTTTCAGGGACTTGCCCAGAAGACCCGGACCAGCTGATAAAAGATCGGCGCGGCAAAGATCACGCTGTCGAGCCGGTCAAGGAAGCCGCCATGCGGCGCGATCAGATGGCCCCAGTCGCGCGTGCCCTTGTCGCGCTTGATCGCCGTCATCACCAGATCACCGACGCCCCCCATCAGCGCAAGGACAAGGCCGACGCCCATCGCCTGCACCGGGGTGAAGGGCGTCAGCCAGGACAGCGCCCCCCCGACCAAGACCGCAACGGCCATGCCGCCCGCCGTCCCCTCCCAGGTTTTCGAGGCCGAGAGTGCCGGGGCAATGCGCCGCCGCCCGACCCCACGGCTGATGGCAAATTGCGCAATATCAGAGGTTTGCACGACAAGGATCAGGAAGGCGATCAACAACGGATTGCGCCCCTCGAAACCCGGGATCGGCAGCCAGAGCAGCGCCGGAATGGCGCTGATGCAATAGATGCAGATCATCACCGCCCATTGCGTCTCGGCCACACGGGCGAGGAACTGCTCCGGCCGTCCCTGCAGCGCGGAAATCACCGGCAGGATCAGGAAGACATGTACCGGCACGAACAGCGCGGCCAGGCTTTGCCAGCCCGTGGCGACGAAGAGATACTGCGCCGGCAGGACAAGGAAGAAACTCGCCGCCAGCGTCCAGTGATCGGCGACGCTCTTTTTCGTCAATGTCAGAAATTCCCGAAGCGCGGAAAATGACACCAGCAAAAACAGCCCGATCACCCCCGCTTTTCCCGCCAGCAGCGCAAGGGCCATCAGCACGGCAAAGGCCCACCAGGCCGCAATCCGGGCATTCATCGTCTCGATCAGCGGGTGCAACCCGTCGGGCGCGATCGCCTCGCGCAGCAGTTGACCCAAGATCGCCGCCAGAAGCAGAATCCCGCCAAGGCCGACCAGCGCGGGGGCAAGGCCGGTCATCGCGCCGCCCCCAGCTCCGCCAGCGCCGCCGCCGCGCGGGTCAGGAAACGCTCCTTCGCCTCATCGGGCGCAATCCGGATCGGCGCGCCAAAGGTGACGGTACAGATCAGCGGCACCGGGATCACCTGCCCCCGCGGCATCACATGGTTCAGGTTCGAGATCCAGACCGGGATCAGATCCACCCCGGGGCGCTGCCGCGCCAGATGAAAAAGCCCCGACTTGAACGGCAAAAGCGGCGCCTCCGAGGTGTTCCGCCGCCCCTCGGGAAACAGGATCAAGGCCGAGCCCGCATCCAGCGCCGTGACCATCTGCGTCACCGGATCCTCGGTCCGCGCCTCGGGGCGACGGTCGATCAGCACGGCACGAAACACGTCACGGCCCGCAAAGGCCCGCAGCGGCGAGGCCAGCCAGTAATCCAGCGCCGCCACCGGCCGGGTGCGGCTGCGCAAGACCGGCGGCAGCACCGTCCAGATCAGCACGAAATCCGCATTCGACGTGTGGTTGGAATAATAGACCCGCGGGCCGGGCCGCGGCTCCGATCCCGACCAGATCGCGCGCGGCGCGGTCAGGATGCGGGCGAACAGCGAAATCGCGTCGCCCGCCAGCTTGGTGACGATCCGGTAGGGCAGCGCCTTGATCCGCGTCAGCCCCGCCATGACGCCGGTCAGCCCTCGCAGTCGCAGCCGCGCAACTGCTGATCCATGTTGACCGAGGGCTGCGCACAGCCCGCCTCGCCCACGATCTTCGCGGGCACCCCGGCCACGGTCTTGCAGCGCGGCACATCGGCCAGCACCACGGACCCCGCCGCGATCCGCGAATTGTCGCCGACGTGAATATTGCCCAGCACCTTCGCCCCGGCCCCGATCAAGACGCCATTGCCGATCTTCGGATGGCGGTCCTGTTCTTCCTTGCCGGTGCCGCCCAGTGTCACCGAATGCAGCATCGAGACATTGTCGCCCACCACCGCCGTTTCCCCGATCACGATCGAATGGGCGTGGTCGATCATCACCCCGCGCCCGATCCGCGCCGCCGGGTGAATGTCGACCCCGAACGCCTCCGAGGTGCGCATCTGCACGAAATAGGCCATGTCCTTGCGCCCCTGCCGCCACAGCCAATGCGCGACGCGATAGCTTTGCAGCGCCTGATAGCCCTTGAAGAACAGGATCGGCTGCAAGAACCGGTGGCAGGCCGGGTCACGATCGAAAACCGCCACCAGATCCGCCCGCGCCGCCTGCCCCAGATCGGGGTCCGACCCATAAGCGTCATCCGCAATCTCGCGCAGCAACTGCTCGCTCATCTCGCCCGAGGCGAGTTTGAGCGAAAACCGATAGGCCAGCGCCTTTTCCATCGTCGCATGATGCAAAAGCCCGGCATGGATCAAGGCGCCCAGAAGCGGTTCCTGCCCCACGGCATCATGCGCCTCCTCACAGATCCGCATCCACACCGGATCGATGGCAGCGACCTTCGCACGGGTTTTGGACATGGGACTCTCCTTGACTTTGGGTCAGCCTAACACAGGCCTGCCCCCTCAGATAGAGCCGTTCACCGGCACTGCAAAGCCCCCGCGCGCGCCAGATCCGCACCGCCGCGATCACCTCTGCAAGATCGTCGATCTCGGCGCGGTCCGGGCGCACCCCCCGCCCTCCCGCTTCGCGCAAGGCCCGTCCCATCAGCGAGCCGTTGCCCCAAAGCGGATGCGCCCGCGCCAGCCGCTTGCGGTAAAGATCGGCCCAATGCGCCTCGCGCAACCATTGTGCCAGCCGCGCCGGACGCTCGGGGGCAGAGAGCGCCGCCACCGCCCGCGCCGCGATCAGCAGATCGTCGATCAGGATCGGCCGCACACCTCAGGCCCCCACGGTGATCCGCGCCGCCAGCCCCGGGCCATACACATCCGACACCTGCGCCACCTCCAGCGTGAAGGCGCCCGCAATGCCATCGGCCGCCTGCAGCGCCGCGGGATAGCTCCAGCTGGCCTCCCCCACCGTCACCTCGCGCTTCACCGCCGTCCCCTCCAGCACCCGGACCAGATAAAGTTCCGCCGTCTCGCCCAGCGGCACCTCATAGCCCTGCCAGCTGTCGCCGTCGATCCGTGTCCGGCGCACCCAGCGAAAGGCCCAACCGCTCGCCCCCGGTTCGGCGCGCAGATGGCACGGGCTAAAGGGCCGCAACCCCGCCCCCGCAAAGGCCTCGATCCGATGCACGAAGGACGGATCGTCATAAGACCGCACCGCCGCGCCGATCCGGTAATGTCGCGCCAGCCCGCGCGCGGCGCTCGGCAGCAGGATCTGCTCGGGCGCGCCATTCAAAGCCACCACCACGCTGCCCTCGGGCCAGACCTCGGGCATCAGCGCATCGGTGCCCAGCTGCCCGCGCAGCCGCAGCGAGATGTCCCAGATCTTGCCCTCCACCAGCGCCGCCTCGGCGAATTGAAACACCTCCCAATTTTCCGAACTGCCATCGCCGATCGCCATCGCATTCGCGCCGTTCAGCACCTTGGCCGCCGTCGCCGAGTCCAGCGCCCCGCTCGCCAGCCGCACCCGCAAGGCCGCCCCCCGGTCCCAGACCCCGGGCCGCGCCCGAAACAGCGGCGTCAGCGTCTGCCCGATCACCGCCCGCGTGCCCAAGCTCGCATTCAGCGCATAGCCCGCATCCTCGTCCGAGGACCAGACCGCCACCGTCCCCGGCCAAGGCGTCGCCGTCACCGCCAGATGCGGCGCAACCGGGTCCTCGTCCCCTTTCATCAGCGGCAGATCCAGGAACACCGCCGTCACCGGCACCGGCGCCGCAAAGGGGCGCAGGCTCGCCGGATCCTCGACCTCGTCGGCGGGCGCATAGATCCCGGGCTCGACCCGCACCGCCTCGACCTGGATCAGCCCCGCCTGCTCAACCCGGTCGATCCGGTAGCGCCGCTTGCCCTCGGGCAGATCCAGCCGCACCACATCGCCCGTGCCCAGATGCCCCCGCGAGGGCGGCAGCGCAAACCGCGCCGTGTCCCGCGCCACCCGTGCCTCGGCCAGCCACCGCCCGACGATCCCCTGCGCCTGCGCCCGCGTCAGCGCCAGCGACAGCTCCGATCCCGCCGCCGCCCCCGCCGCCGCATCGGGAAAGACCGCCTCGACCGCCTTCACCTCGAAATCGCCTTCCGCCTCGACATAGGCCAGCCGCACCCGCCCGGCGATCTCGGCCTCGGCCGCCCGCACCGTCTCGACGACCGCCTCGCCCTCGCCCAGCGCCAGATCCGCCGCGGCCAGATCGGCCGCCACCCGCCCGTCGCGCATCCGGAACACCAGCTGACCGTCGCGTTCCAGCGCCTCGAAGCCATAGGCCAGCATCAGCGCCTGCAGCCCCGCGCGCCCGGTCTGATCGCCCGTCATCGTGTAGCCGCGCACCAGCCCGTAAAGCCCGCTCACGTCGATCTCCGTGATCCCGGCCGCACCGCAGATCTCGGCCACCACGCTCGCCAGCGGCTGTGCCACCGCGCGCCCCGAAATCCAGTGCCCGCGCGCGTAATTCTCGCCATCCGACCACAAGGCGGTGTTGAGCGGAAATTGCGGCCAGGGCCGGGCATCCCAGGCCCAGACATGCGCCCGGCTCATGTCCAGCATCGGCCCGCCATAGACCGCCGAGACCGGGTTCCTCGCCGCCTCCCCCCAGTAGCCCGTCATCGCGCGCAGATATTGCATCTGGATCAGCTCGTCGCGCCGCCCGTCGGAATGATGCGGCAGGCCCGATTCCGAGCTTTTCGGATCGAGGAACTTGTTGGGCTGGTTCGTGCCCTTGTCGATCGCCGCGCAGCCCATCTCGGTGAACCAGATCGGCTTCGACTGCGGCACCCAGGCCGTCGCCACCTCCGAGCGCAGGCCCCCCACCCGCTCGTGATGGTCGTTCAGCCACCAGTTGCGCAGGTCCTTCGCCCGCCAGATCCAGGGCTCGTCGTGATCGCCATCGGTGATCGGCGTGCGAATCTGCGCCGCGCGATGTTCGGGCGCGGCATAAAACCAGTCATAATACTCCCCGCCCTCGATATTGCTGCGCAGGTAATCCAGCGCATGGATCGAGCCCCAACCCGCATCGGCGTGATCCGCGCCATCGCGCCAATCCGACAGCGGCAGGTAATTGTCGATGCCGATGAAGTCGATGTTTTCATCCGCCCAAAGCGGGTCCAGATGAAAGAACCGCTCGCCATTGCCGGGCGCATAGCCCCAGTATTCCGACCAGTCGGCGGCATAGCCGATCTTGCAGCCGGGCCCCAGGATCGCCTTGACCTCACCCGCCAGCTGCCGGAACGCCGCCACCGCGGGAAAGCTGTTGCTCGGGCCGCGGATCTGCGTCAGCGCCACCATCTCGGTGCCGATGCAAAAGGCGTCAACGCCCCCCGCCAGCTGGCACAGATGCGCATAATGCAGGATGAACCGGCGCATCGACCATTCCTCGGGGCCGGAATAGACCACCTCGCCCCCCGCAATCGCGGAATCCCCCGGGCTTGCAGCGCCGAAGAACCCCGCCACCTGCGCCTCGGCCGCCGCCGTGCCATCGGGGCTGCCCGCCCGCCCCGGCGCGACCGAAAGCGTGATCCGCCCCCGCCAGGGCAAGGCCGGTTGCGCGCTCCCCGGGTTCCAGGGATCGGGCAGGCCATTCCCCGCCAGCTGCGCCATCAGGATGAAAGGATAGAACGTCACCGCCTTGCCCGCCGCCCGCAAGGCCGCGATCGCCTCGATCACCGCCGCATCCGCGGGCGTGCCGCCATAGACCGACTGGCCCGAAAGCCGCGGCACCTCCTCGGCGCCCGCCCGCTCCAGCCCCGCCACCCGCCAGGGCATGTTCGCCCCCTCCTCCGCGACCGAGGCGACCTTGGGCTTCACATCGCAGGCCCCGCAGCGCAGATCGTCCCCGAACCAGCTCACCACCAGCGACACCGCCCCGCAATTCGGCAGCTCCTCGTCCAGCCGCTCCAGCGCCGCGACCAGATCGGTCTGCCCCCCGGGCGCATTCTGGTTCGCCACCCCCTGCGTCGCGGTCACCCCGCTGCCCGTCGCAAGATAGACCGGCGTCGTCGCCAGCGCATATTCCCCCGTCCCCGGGATCAGCGCCACCGCCCGCAGCCCCCGCGTCAGATCGGGCTCGGCCTCCGCCAGCGCGCCTTGCGCCGCCCGCACCACCTCAAAGGTGAACTGCGGCACCCGGTTGCCAAAGGGGGCCAGCTGCAGATCCTCCAGCACCACATAGGCGATGCCGCGATAGGCGGGCGCCGCCTCCGCCCCCTCCACCGCCGCAATCTTCGGGTCGGGCAGCTGATCCTCGCCGCCCCGGTAAACCCGCATGTTCAGCCCCGAGACCTCGATCTCGCTGCCATCCGCCCAGACCCGACCGACGCGCAGGATTTCCCCCTCGCACAGCGCCAGCGCCAGGCTCAGCGAATAGCTGTAGCTCGTGACCGTCGCCCGCGGCACACCCTTGCCGCTCTTTTCAACCGAGGCACTCTCAAAGAACCGCGTCGCCCAGATCACCTGCCCCGCGACCCGCATCCGCCCCCAAAGCCGCCCGACCGCCTCCCCCTCCGAGGCGCTCGACAGCCGCAGCCGGTCGACCCGCCCGGTCTCGACACTTTGCGACCCCGATCCCAGCAAGCGCTGATCGATCACCCGCCCCAAGGTGGCGCCCACGGCCCGCCCGATCACCGCCCCCGAAAGGCCCAGAACCGTGCCGCCAAAGCCACCGCCAATCGCGGCCCCCGCCGCCGAAAGCAGTATCGTCGCCATTCACCGGCCCCCCTCAGGAAATTGAAACCGCGCCACGATCCGCCGCGCCCAGGGCTCGGACAGCGGGCTTTCGACCACGCCATGCCCCGTATAGGCATGCACGAAACTCGCCCCGGCGCCGATCTCGGCCGCGATGCCCAGATGCTTGGCCACCGCGCCATGGCGCATCCGAAACAGCAGCACCTCGCCCGGACGCTCGGGCCCCGCCCCGACGGGCAGCGCCACCAGATGCCGCGCCGCCGCCCGCCACAGCACTTCCTCGCGCGCAGGCTCGGACCAATCGGCCGTATAGGGCGGCACCAGCTCCGGCTCGGCGCCATAAAGCGCGCGCCAGACCCCGCGCAAAAGCCCAAGACAATCCGTCCCCGCGCCCCGCACCGAGACCTGATGCCGGTAAGGCGTGCCGATCCAGTCCCGCGCGATCGCCACCGCCCGCAGCCCGACCGCGCTCATCGAAACAGGCTCCCGCCGTCATTGGTGCCGCTCTGCACCGGATAGGACACCATCCAGTCTTCCCCCGGAATATGCGGAAATCCCCGAAAATTGAGGAAATTGTCGAATTTGAGCCGACAGGTCCCGGCGCGCTTGTCGCAACCCGGCTCGATCCGCACCCGATCCCCTGCCACCGGATTGGCCCCCAGCCGCTGCCAAAGCTCGATCAGCCGTGATCCATCCGCCTGCAACCGGTCGTTCTTCACCACGCCGATCAGACCCGCCGCAGCGCCATCCAGCACCACCAGCCGCCCCTTCTCGAACCAGCGATCCTCGAACCCGGCGCCCTCGGCCAGGCGCAACACCACCGCCTCGTCAACGCCGCCCAGCGCCGCCTCCAGCGCATAACCGTCCTTCGTCAGATCGAACCGGCACCTGCCATCGCCCAGCACTGCGGCGCAGCGCGGATGATAGATCCGCCCCTGCTCCTGCCCCAAAGCCGCGGTCAGCCCGCGCAGCTCGGCCGTGAACGCCCCCGCGCCGCGCGACACCTCCCCCAGATGGCCGCGAAAGATCACCGCCCGCATCGCCGGATCGGCCCAGTTCACCAGCCAGACCGTGACCGCCGCGCCATCATAGCGCCCGGCCAGAAGATCCGCCTCGGTGATCGCCTCGGAGCTCAACGCGCCATAGCTCTCGGTATTGTCGACCGAAAGCCCGGTGCCCTGCAGCACCGCCTTGGCCGTCATGCCGCTGCCCGGCTCGAAGGAGATCCCGTCGAAGCGCAGCACCACATCATGATCGGTGAAGCCCAGCACCCGCCCATCCGCCCGCGCCAGGGCCCAGGCCCGCGCCAGCGTCGTCACACCGCCCTGCAGATGCGCCTTCAAACTCTCCGGATAGGCCATCAGATCCGCACCTCCACCACCGGCACCTGCGGCAGATCCCCCGCCTGAAACGACTGCACCGAAACCGCGATCCGGTCGGTATCAAACCGCACCGGCACGTCGAATTCGAACCCCGCCGTCACCCGCGCCCCCTGCGGCGGCGGTTCGTTGAAACTGACGATCCCGGTGGCATGATCGACGGCAAAATTCACCGCCTCGGCCTGATGATCGCCCGCAATGCCCAGCTTCACCGTGCCCTCGACCGGCTTCACGATCGGGCGCAGATAGCTCTGCCCGCCCGAGACATAGGTCTTCACCAGCTGAAACGCCGTCGTGACACCATCGCCCATCCCGATCAGCTGATCCTCATGCGCGACGGCGCGCGAGGCCGGACAGCTCTTGAAATCCGCCCAGTCCTTCCAGCGAAAGCCGTGCAACTGCCCGCCCCGCGCCTCGAAAAACGCGATCAGCCGCTCGACATCATCCAAGGATCGCAGCCCCACCCCGGCATCATAATGCCGCCGCGAATGCGCCCAGGGGCTGTTGCGCTCCTCATGCCCGCTCGACAGCGTGACGATCTCGGTGCGCCGCTCCGGCCCGCCGACCGAGCCGAAACTCAGATTGGCGGGAAACCGAACTTCATGAAATGCCATGCTTTTCTCCTCAGGCGTTGCGCGATCCGCGCGCCAGCCGCCGGTTCACCTGTGCCGCGATCTGGCCCTGAGAGCGCGCAAACCCGGCGGCATCGGGCGTCGTCACGTTCATCACCACATTGACGACCCGCCCGCCGCCCGCCTGCACGCCCAGCCGCCCGTCCGCAGCCCGCGCAAGCGGCAAGATCGCCTCGGGCCCGGCCTCGCCCATCAGCCCCGTCGCCCCCCGCATCGGAAAGCTCGTGGGCGAGGACACCACCCCCCCCTTGGCAAAGGGCATCACCCGGCCTTGCGAAAACGCCCCGCCCTGCGCAAAACCGAAAACGCTTCCCAAAAGCCCGTTCACCGTGCTGGCCAGCGCCCCGCCCACCGCCTCCTGCACCGGCTTCATCGCCACCGAATAGGCCGCCTGCGACATCCCCTCGGCGAGCGTCTTCAGCGCGTCCGACAGCTTCATCCCGTCAAAGACGACGCCATCAAAAGCCCGCCGCAGCGACCGCCCGAAACTGGACGACAGCGTCCCCACCTCGCGGCCGGTATAGGTCAGGCTTTCGCGCATCCGCCCCAGCTCGTCGCTGAAACTGGCCGCCACCCCCTCGGCGCCCCCCAGCGCCCGCTCCAGTTCCGCCGCCTGTCGGCCCAGCCCGTCCAGCCCGTCAACCTCGACCATCGCCTCCTCCTTTCAGATCGCCCCCGCGGGGCGTATCGGGAAACCGCGCCGCCAGCTCCGAAAGCCGGTCGCGCGTCAGCGGCGGCGCCCCCGCCGCCTCGCCCAGCATCACCGCCAGCTCCGCGGGCGTCAGCCGCCAGAACTCCCCGGGCCGCAGCCCCAGCCCCCGCAGCCCGACCCGCAACAGCCCCGGCCAGTCCAGACCGCCGCTCACGATCCGCCCTGCCCCGGCACGGTGAAGGCGCGCGCCAGCAATTCCGCCGCGATCCGCGCCGCACCGACCGGCCCGCCGCCGATCTCGACCGTGCGCAGATCCTCCGTCCGCCCCTCCCAACCGCCGCCACGCAGCCCCGCCACGATCAGCGCCAGCACGTCGCGGCTGGAAAACGCGCCCGTCTCGAACCGCCGCACCAGATCCAGAAGCGAGGCCTCGCCCAGCCCCACCTCCAGCTCCGCGAGCGCCCCCAGCGTCAGCTTCGCCACCCGCCGCTCGGCGCCCAGCCAGATCTCGACCTCGCCCGCCCAAGGGTTTGCCATGCCCGCCTCAGATCGCCGTGAAGCTCAGCGCGCCCGCCGAGGCCATCGCCAGTTCGTAACTCGCCTCGCCATTGTGACTGCCCGCATAGTCGATCGAGGTGATCATGAACGGCCCCTGCACGATGCCGAAATCGGGGATGATGACCTGAAACTCGGGCACCTCGCCGTCGAAAAAGATCTGCCGCGCCCGCTCGTCGGTATCGGCGTCCTTGAACACCCCCGCGCCCGAAATGCTGGCCGAGCGCACCCCAGCGCCGCCCAGCAATTCCCGCCAGCCGCCCTGACTTTCCAGCGAGGTCACATCGACCGTCTCCGCATTGAAGCTGATCCGCGTCGCACGCAGCCCCGCGATGGTCTCGAATTGCCCCGACCCGGTCAGGTCGAGCTTGATCAGAAGGTCCTTGCCGTTCTGCGCCGCCATGTCGTCACTCCAGATGTTGAAATTTCACCGCCCAAAGGCCTCAGCCCTCGACCCGCGCGCGAAACACAAGGTCAATCCGCCGCATGTCGGCCTTTTCCACCCGCCGCGCCTTGGCGCGCAGGAACCACAGCCCCACCAGCCGCCCGCGGCTCAGCACCAGATCGGCCCCCACCAGCGCATCGGATACAGCCGCCGCCGCCGCCTTCGCCGTGGCAAATCCCGCCGCGTCGGTGATCACCGAGATGACGAAATCATGCACCGCCCCCGCGCCGGTCTTGTCCGAGGCATCGGCGACATCCTCGGGCCCAAGGCTGACATAGGTGCCCGCCAAGGGCCCCGGCGGCACAGCATCGTAAACCGCCGTTCCCACCAGCGCCGCCAGCACCGCATCCGCCCGCAGCTGCTGATAGACCGCCGCCTGCAGCGCGCCCGCCACCGCATAGCTCATGCCACCACCTCCTCGCGGGCAAAGCAGCTCAGGTAATGCCCCTCGCGGTCGCGCTCGGCGACGGCAAGGATGCGAAAGATCCGCGCCCCCTCGCGAAAGCGCTGCTCGGGCCTGGGCCTGCGCGCCGCGCCCACCGGCGCCGCCCGCACGACGATGGTGAACGGCACCGAGGCCAGCGTGACGAATTCCCCCGCCCGCTCGCTGCCGCTGCCCGCCGTGACCTCGGCCCAGACCTCGCCCTTCGCCTGCCAGTCCAGCCGGTGCCCGCCCGCGCCATCGGCCACGCGCACGGCCTCTTCCAGCACCAGCAGGCGGTTCAGCCGCGGCCTGCTCATGGCCGTCCCCCCAGCACCCGCACCGTGCGCCAGCGCTCGATCAGCGCCATCACCCCAAAGGGCATCGCGCCGCCCTCGGCCGCCCCGTCATGGCGCAGCTCGTAATATTGCGCCGCCAGCAGGAACACCGCCTGCGCCAGATCAACCGGCAGCGCGCTCCAACTGGCCCCGAACCCGGCGGTGAAGTCGATCTCGACCCGCCCGCCCGTAGGGATCATCGGCAGCATCGCCCCCAAAGCCTCGATCCGCGGCCGCGCCATGTCGGGCACCAGCCGCCAGCCCGCCGCCACCGGCGTCTCGACCCCCGCCGCATCGACCAGCCGCAAGGCCGTCACCGTCGCCACGGGCGCAATCGGCAAGGTCTGCATGTCACCCCAGCGCCAGGCCGTCAGAGCCAGCCGAAAGCCCCGGGAAATCAGCGCCTTGGCCGTGCGCCCTTCGATCGCCGCAATGGCCGCCCGCAGATAGGACAGCAGCGCCGCATCCTCGGCCCCCAGATCGGCAAAGCCGGTGCCCAACCGCAGATGGTCGCGGAATTCGGCCACCGGCAGCGCCGTCCCGGGCACCGCCGTCACTTCGTTCAGCATCATGGAAACTCTCCGAAAAGCCGACCGCCCCCGCGGTCCTGCACTTGGGCGTTCGGGCGCAGACCCCGCACCGCCACTCGGACGGAGGGAGCAGCTAGGCAGCGGCCGGAAGCCCGCGCCCGCCCGACCGGCGAACCGGCGGCAGCCGGGTTGCCCCCGGCCCCTTCACCGCCCGTTACGAGGCGGCAAACTTCAACAGCTTGATCGCGGCGAAATCGCTGACATCGCCGCCCACCCGCTTGCTCGCATAGAAGAGCACATGCGGCTTGGCCGAGAACGGGTCACGCAGCACCCGCAGATCCGGGCGTTCCGCAATCGTGTAGCCATTGCCGAAATCGCCAAAGGCAATCGCATAGGCATTGGCCGCGATATCGGGCATGTCCTCGGCGATCAGCACCGGATAGCCCATCAGCCGCGCCGGTTCCCCCGCCGCCAGACTGTCGGCCCACAGGAACCGGCCGTCGGCATCCTTCATCTTGCGCACCGCCCCCGCGGTCTTCGAATTCATCACGAAGCTCGCATTCGCCCGGTATTCGGCGCCGAGCGCATAGACCAGATCCACGACCGCATCGGAGGCATTCACCGCCGCGAAATCCCCCGCCGCGCCGGTCGCCACATAGCCAAGGCTGCCCCAGGCCCAGGCGCCATTCGCCACCTTGGTCTTGGTCAGGAACCCGGTCGGCTTGTCCACCCCGTCACCCGAGATGAAGGCCGCCGCCTCCGCCCGGGCGAACTTGTCGGCAATCCGGTTCGCCAGCCAGGTCTCGATGTCAAAGGCGCTGTCATCGAGCAGCCGTTGCGATGCCTTCGGCATCGCCGCCAGCTCATGCAGCGGAATGGTGATGCGGTCGATCTGCGGCGTCGCGGTCTCGCTCAGCGCCGCCGTCTCGCTCGCCCAGCCCGAGCCCATGTCGGTCTTGTCCACCAGCACATCGAACGAGGTCGCCTCGACATTGACGACACTGGCGATCTGGCGCAGCGAGGCGGTCGAGCGCAAAACCCCCCGGATCGTCTCCGAGGTCTGCGGATCGACCAGATAACCGCCCTCGGCCGCCACCGCCGAATTCAGCGCCTTGCCCTCAAGGCTCAGCCCGCGCAGCCCGTCATCATCGCCGGTGCGCAGATAGGCGGCAAAGGCCTTCTGATGCGGCGCCTCCTCGGTCGCGGCGGCGGCAAGGGCATGACGCCCGGCATAGGTCTTCGTTTGCAGCATGGTCACACGCTCTTCCTGTTGTTGCAATCTCGTCT
This sequence comes from Rhodobacter capsulatus SB 1003, assembly GCF_000021865.1. NCBI lineage: Bacteria > Pseudomonadati > Pseudomonadota > Alphaproteobacteria > Rhodobacterales > Rhodobacter > Rhodobacter capsulatus. The sequence continues at coordinate 1,822,642 of NC_014034.1, read as the reverse complement.
TCACATCATCCTGAAAGCCTTTGACTTCCTTCAGGAAACCGGCCAGCGCGGTTTTCACCTCGGCAACCGGATCGGCGCCCTCAGGCATGCCCGTTCCGGCCCGAGCCTTGGTCTCGGTCTTCATCCTTTCCACACTCCTGCAGCAGCGGCGGGGCTCAGCGCGCCGCCAGTTCGGCCGTGGCAGCGCTCAGCGCCCGGGCCAGATCACGCCAGATCGCGGCCTCGGGGGCTTCCCCCTTCGCCGCCACCCGCGCCTCGCGAAGCATCGGGAATGTCACCAGCGACACTTCCCAAAGCTCCAGTTCCGCAAGCAGCCGCTGGCCCTTTGCGTCCTTCTCGGCGGCGATGGTGCGATATCCGATCGACAGCCCGTCGATCGCCCCCGCCGCGATCAGCGCCAAGGCCTCGCGCGCCCGCGCCACCTCGGGCAACAGCCGCCCCTTGACCCAAAGCCCGCGCGCATCCTCCCGGATCTCGTCCCAAACGCCGATCGGCTGCGCCGGGTCATGCTGCCACAGCATCTTCACGCTGCCCCCCCGCGCCGCAATCGCCGCCAGGCTTTTCGCGTAAGCCCCCTTCGCCACCACATCGCCGCCCTGATCGGGCAGACCGAAAAGGCTCGCATAGCCCTCGATCCGCGCGCCGTCCTGCAGCTGCACCGGCTGCGCGCCGCAGAACTTCCGCTCCAGCCCGCTCTCGCCTCTCTTCATTCCTCGCTCCTCACTTCGGGGCATAGTCCAGAATGCCCTGCACCGCCTGCGTCAGGATCACGGCGATCACGCCGTAAACCGTCATGAACAAACGCTTTTCCAGCCGCTCGATCATCACCTCGATGCGCTCAAGCCGCCGCTCCACCTGGGTGAACTGCAACTCCATGATCCGCTCGGTCGCCTCGAAGCGCTGCTCATGCACCTCGAAGGGCTCCTTGAGAAACCGCGACCCCCCCACCACCATGCCTCAGCCCTCAGCCGTCGGAGGCAGCCCCAGCAGCACCCGTTTTTCGCTGTTCGAAAGAAACCCCGCCGCGCCGATCCGCGCCCAAAGCTGGTCCCGCTCCACCGCCAGCGCCGGCACCTGATCCAGATCGGGCTTCAGCTCGATCTGCGCGCCCAGATACCCCGAAAGCCACCAGGCCAGCGCCGCCGAAACCCGGGTCAGAAGCGGCAGCACCGTCAGGCGGTAAAACGCCCGGTTCGCCTCGGCGTAATTGGCATAGGTCGCATCGCCCGGAATGCCGATCAGCATCGGCGGCACCCCGAAGGCGAGCGCGATCTCCCGCGCCGCCGCCGCCTTCGTCTCGTGAAACTCCATGTCGGAGGGGGAAAACCCCATCGGCTTCCAGTCGAGCCCGCCTTCCAAAAGCATCGGCCGCCCGGCATTCCGCGCGCCCTGATGATGCGTCTCCATCTCGAAAATGAGCCGCTCATATTGCTCGGGCGCCAGCACCCCCTGCCCGTCGGCGCCCTTGTAAATGATCGCGCCACTGGGCCGCGCGGCATTGTCCAAAAGCGCCTTCGACCAGGCGCTTGCCGCGTTATGCACGTCCAAAGCCACCGCCGCCGCCTGCATCGGGCTCAGCCCGTAATGGTCATCGGTCGGATGGAAGCTCTTGATATGACAGATCGGATCGGGATGGCCGGTCATGTCGAAGCGATGCTTGCGCCCGCCCACGGTGTAATCATAGCCCACCGGCCAGCCATCCGCCCCGGGCACCACCGCCATCCGGTCCGATCGCAGCACATGCAGCTCTCTCGGCACGCCGGGCTCGGGACAGACCGCCTCCAGATAGCCATTCCCCGACAGCAGGATCTGCCCGATCAGCGCCTCGAACAGCTCCGCCCGGCCCTGCCCGGCATTCGGACGGCGAAGCAGATCCAGAACCGGATGGATCTCATAGCGCCGCTCGGCATCCTGACAGATCAAGGGCACCGCCGCCGTCGCCTCCGCGATCAGCTTGACCGAGCGAAACCCGACCGGATTGCCCGCAAACCCCGTGCGCATCAGACTGACCGTGTCGCGCGGCCCCCAGACCGGCCGCCCCGCCCCCGAGGCCATCGCCACGATCCGCCCCGTCACCGAGGCCTTGCGCTCGGCCACCGGTTCCGTCCGCACCTCCGGGGCCGCCTTGCGAAAGAAATTCAGTCCCATCCCGTTCTCCTCGTCGCGGCCCGGCCCAAGGCCCCGGCCAAAGAAAAAGGGCCGGGAAAACCCCGACCCTTTCGACCAGATTTCCGCGGCAGAAGCGGGGGTTTCACACCCCCGCACCCCCGTGGCGTATTTTCACCAAGAAAAAACACGCAGCTTTTTCCTGGTCCAAATACGCCCTTGCGCGCTCAAAGCCCGCGCACCTGCGGCCTCCGCCAATGCGCCGCGGGCTCGATCATCAATTCCGTCATCGCCCAGACCAGCGCATCGACCCGGTCGGGCGAGCCCTTGCCCGCATAGCCTCGCACCGTCATGCGGCACATCTGATCCTCCAGGGCGCCCAGCCGCCCGTCGCGGCAATGCTTCACCCGGCCCTGCTCATACAAAGCGGCGACCGGCTCGGCCCGCGCCGATTTCCCCCGCGACGCCCGCAGCGCCTTGAACGGCACCAGCGGATCGATCTGGCGCAGCACGCTTTCGACCATCTCGCCGCCCTGATTGACCTCGGCCACCAGCTTCTCGGCGCCCCAGCGCTCCATCGCCGCAATCGCCGCCCGCGCCCAGTCGGTCGGCCGCCCCCGGACCGAGGCATCTTCGAGCACAAAGGCCCGCCAGTCCTGCACCGGCCCGCGCGTCACAGCCCCCGCCACGACGATCCCGCATTCATCCGACCCCGCGCCGCCCGTCACCGCCGGATCGAGCGCTACCACCACCCGGTCCATCGCAGGCGGCGACGCCAGCCGCAGCCCCTCCAGCTGCGCCGTCGTCCAAAGCGCCCCCTCGACATCCTCCAGCAGAACCCCCTCCAGCTCCTGCCGCCCCAGCCGCGTGCCCGCATAGCGCGCCTGCACCTCGGCCAGGAAGCTTTCCGCCAGATAGGCCCGGTTCGCCTCGGTCGGCGCATGCGTCACCACCGTCGAGGGGTTGTTGAGGATCGCCTTCAGCACCCCCACATTGCGCGGCGTCGTGGTGATCACCTGCTGCGGATGCTTGCCCAGCCGCAGCGCGAATTGCAGCATGTCCCAGGTCTCCTCGGCCCGTCTCCATTTCGCCAGCTCGTCGACCCAGGCGGCGTCGAATTGCGGCCCGCGCAGCGCCTCGGGCTCCTGCGCCGAATAGGCCTGCGCCGTCGCGCCATTCGCCCAGACCAGCCGCCGCTTCGTCGCCTCCCACTCCGGGCGCCGGTCCGGCGGAGAACAGGCCAAAATCCCGCTCTCGCCGAAAATCATCACGTCGCGCACCTGATCAAAGGTCTCGCCCACCAGCGCCACCCGATGCGCGGGCCCGGCATCGGCCGGACCCGCCCCCTCGACCTGCATCCGCACCCATTCCGCCCCGGCCCGGGTCTTGCCCGCGCCGCGCCCGCCCATGATCACCCAGCTTTTCCACGCCCCCACCGGGGGCAGCTGATGCGGCAGCGCCCAGAATTCGAAAATCCAGGGCAGCGCCAAAAGCGCATTGTTCCCAAGCCCCCCCAGAAAGGCGTCAACCTCCTGCGGCGTCGCGCAGGCAAGCCAGGCGGCGCCCGATCTCAGCCCGGGCGGCGTCCAGGTCAAGCTCGCTTCCGGCTCCGACACCGGCAACTTGTCTGCGAAGTTTTTCAACACGCACCCTTTCTTCCATCACCATCTGGAACGCCGCGCGAAGGTCCTTGACCGCCTGCGCGGCGGCCTTGGCCTCCTTCGCCTCGCCCTGGCGAACCCCTTTCATCGCCAGGGCCAGTTCCCCGGCAATTTCCCGATAAAGCTCCTCCGTCTCCTCCAGCAAATCCACCGGAGGAGCGTCCCCACCCTTGAACCCCATGTCCATGTCTTGCGTGACCCGCCTCTCATGCCTGTCCGCACGAGCGAAATGAAAAAAGCGCACACGGTCACCCGCGGCGCTTGCCCACCTCTCCTAGCATGCCTTATCTCTACCTTGAAGCGTTCGCAAAGTCAAGTGCTATATTCAGGGTTGCACCCGCTGAAAAGAAAAAACCCCGGACGAAGCCGGGGTTTTCCTTCAGTTTCCGTCGCTTGCGCCCTGCTTTTGGGTCTTCTCGATCTCCCGCCAGCGCGCGACGTTCCGGTTATGCTCGGTGATCGTCTCGGCAAAAGCATGCCCGCCGGTGCCGTCCGCCACGAAATACAGGAACTTCGTCGAATCAGGGTTCAGCGCCGCGCGGATCGCCTGCGTCCCGGGGTTGCAGATCGGCCCCGGCGGCAGCCCGTCGATGACATAGGTGTTATAGGGCGTCTCGCGCCGCAGCTCCGATTGCCGCAAACCGCGCCCCAGCACGCCCTGCCCCTTGGTCACGCCGTAAATCACCGCCGGATCGGTCTGCAGCCGCATCCCCTGCGCCAGCCGGTTGACAAAGACGCTCGCCACCCGGGCGCGCTCCGCGGCGACGCCGGTTTCCTTTTCCACGAGCGAGGCCATCACCAGCGCCTCCTCGGGCGTCTTGTAGGGCAGCCCCGGCGCGCGCGCCGCCCAGGACTCGGCCAGAACCGCCTTTTGTCGCTCGGTCATCTCGGCGATCAGATCGGCCCGCTTCGCGCCCCGCTTCATCTCGTAGCTGTCGGGCGAAAGGCTCCCCTCGGGCGGCAGCTTCGCCACCTCGCCTGTCAGGAAATCCGCCGATTTCAGCGCCTCGACCACCTGCCAGCTGGTCACGCCCTCGGCCAAGGTCACCCGCAGCCGCACATCCGATTGCGCCACCTGCTCGGCAAAGCCCGCAGGCGCCGGCTCCAGCTTCGGATCGAATTTCGCCGTCTCGACATAGTCCCCCACCGCCGGGTCCAGCGCGCGCAGGATCATCTGCTGGCCATTCACCCCGATGCGGTAATTCAGCTCGGTGCCGCAGCTCGAGGGGCCGCCCGCGGTGATCTGATCGACAATCCCCGCCATCGAGGCCCCCGGTGCGATCAGATAGGACCCCACCTTCAGCTTGCCCGCCTTCTTGTCGTAATCGGCCCCGGCACGAAAGATATAAGCCGATGAAATCGCGCCCTTTTCCTTCAGCGTTTCCGAGATGTCGCGAAACTTCGCACCGGGCTCGACGCGCAGACACATCCCCGCCATGAGCGGACCGGGCCCGTCATACTGACGCTTCGCCCAGGTCACCACCCCCCCCAACACAACCATCAGAACAATCAACAAGGTGAGGAAGTTGGAGACGATGTTGCGCCACATCATCCGCGCACCTTGCCCAGGATCAAGGCCGCATTGGTACCGCCAAAGCCGAAGCTGTTCGACATCGCCACGTCGATCTTGCGCTTCACCGCCACTTTCGGCGCCAGATCGATCTTCGCCGCCACCGCCGGAGTGTCGAGGTTCAGCGTCGGCGGCGCCACCTGATCGCGGATCGCCAGAATGCAGAAGATCGCCTCGACCGCGCCCGCAGCCCCCAGCAAATGCCCGATCGCCGATTTCGTGGACGACATCGTCGCCTTCGAGGCCGCATCGCCCAAAAGCCGCTCGACCGCGCCCAGCTCGATCGTGTCGGCCATGGTCGAGGTGCCATGCGCATTGACGTAATCAATCTCGCCCGGATCAATCCCCGCGCGCTTCACCGCCGCCGTCATCGCGCGGAAGCCGCCGTCGCCATCCTCGGACGGCGCGGTGATGTGATAGGCATCGCCCGAGAGCCCATAGCCCAGCACCTCGGCATAGATCTTCGCGCCGCGCGCTTTCGCGTGTTCATATTCTTCCAGCACGACACAGCCCGCGCCCTCGCCCATCACGAAACCGTCGCGGTCCGCATCCCAGGGGCGGCTTGCCGCCTTGGGGTCGTCCGCCCGCTTCGTCGAGAGCGCCTTGCAGGCGTTGAACCCGGCAATGCCGATTTCCGAAATCGGGTTCTCGGCGCCGCCCGCCACCATCACATCGGCATCGCCAAGCGCAATCAGCCGCGCCGCATCGCCGATCGCATGGGCGCCGGTCGCGCAGGCCGTCACCACCGCATGGTTCGGCCCCTTGAAGCCGAAGCGGATCGAAACCTGCCCCGAGACCAGGTTGATCAGCGCCGCCGGGATGAAGAACGGGCTGACGCGTTTGGGCCCCTTCTCCTTGATCAGCACCGCGGTTTCGGCAATCGTCTGCAACCCGCCGATGCCCGAGCCGATCATCACGCCGGTCCGGCACCGGGCTTCCTCGTCCTCGGGCTCCCAGCCGGAATCCTTCACCGCCTGCACCGCCGCAGCCACGCCGTAAAGGATGAACTCGTCCACCTTGCGTTGCTCTTTCGGTTCCATCCAGTGGTCGGGATTGAAGGTGCCATCCGAGCCATCGCCGCGCGGCACTTCGCAGGCGTATTTCGTCACGACATTGGCGGCGTCAAAGCGCGTGATCGGCCCCGCTCCCGACTGACCAGCCAGAAGCCGCGACCAGGTTTCCTCGACCCCGCAAGCCAGCGGCGTGACCAGACCCAGACCCGTGACGACAACCCGACGCATCGCAAACCCCTTTCGCGTTTCGTTAAGTGCTTCTACACGGGCCGCAAAAGCCGTGCAACGTCCAGCGCCGCCGCAGGCGTCACTTCGCCGGTCAGGGCGCCTCGGGATAGTCGGCCAGCACCTCATACTCCGCCCCCGCCCGCGTCAGATGCGAGCGCAGCATCGAAAACCCGCCGACCCGCCACGCGGGCAGCACCACATCGCCCCGGCTTTCCAGCAGATGCCCCAGCCGCGCCGCCTGCGTCTCGGTCAGCCCCGCATTGAACCGCGCAATCGTCACATGCGGCCGAAACCGCCGCCGCTCCAGCGCCAGCCCCGCCCGCCGCGCCGCCTGCGCCAGCTTCGCCTGCAACGCCTCCAGCGCCGGGCTTGGCCGCAGCTTCAGCGCCAGCACCCGCCCGCGATCGCCGCTCTCGATCACGTCAAGCCCCGCCAGCACCACCTCGAAAGGCGCAACCGGCAGCGCCGAGATGTCCTCGTGCAGCCGCTCCAGCTCCGGCAGCTCCAGATCGCCCAGAAACAAAAGCGTCAGATGCAGCGCCTCCCCGGCCACCGGACGCCCGCAGCCCAGCTCCGCCTGCAGCGCCGCCACCGCGCCCCAAAGCGCCTCGGGCAGCATGATCCCCAAAAACACCCGCATCGCGCCCCTCCAAATGCAAACGACGCCCAAAGGGCGCCGTTCGTCAAGCCGGAAAGCTTGCAAGCCTCAGGCGGCTTCGGTGATGAATTTCACCGCATCGCCAAAGGTCTGGATGGTTTCGGCGGCGTCATCCGGGATCTCGATGCCGAATTCTTCTTCGAAAGCCATCACCAGTTCCACGGTGTCAAGGCTGTCGGCGCCGAGATCGTCGATGAACGAGGCGGTCTCGGTGACCTTGTCCTCTTCCACGCCCAGATGCTCCACGACGATCTTCTTCACACGATCCGCGATGTCGCTCATGTTTCTTCCTCGTTTAGGGGGCCGAAACCCATCCTGTCAGTGCTCGTTCGAGCGGCTTCAACACCGGTTTTGCCCGGGCTGCCGCGAGCCGAGGCTAGCCCCCGCTCGTCCCCGCCGCTCATATCACAGTAAAACCACAAGGCAAGCCGTTTTGCTTTCGCCCCTGCCCTTGCGGCAGGGGCAACTCGTCACACCGGCGGGCCTCAGATCATCGCCATGCCGCCGTTGACGCTCAGCGTCGTGCCGGTGACATAACCCGCCTCGGGCGAGGCCAGATAAAGCACCGCCGCCGCGATCTCCTCGGCCGCGCCCATCCGCCCGGCCGGGATCTGCGTCAGGATCTTCGCCTTCTGCTCGTCGTTCAGCTTGTCGGTCATCGCCGTGGCGATGAAGCCCGGCGCGACGCAGTTCACCGTGATGCCGCGGCTTGCGACTTCATAGGCCAGCGATTTCGACATGCCGGTCAGCCCCGCCTTGGCGGCGGCATAATTGCCCTGCCCCGGGTTGCCGGTCTGCCCCACGACCGAGGTGATATTGACGATCCGCCCCCAGCGCGCCTTCATCATGGGGCGCAGCACGCCGCGCATCAGCCGGAACGAGGCCGTCAGGTTGACGTCGATCACGCTTGCCCATTCCTCGTCCGACATCCGCATGAACAGGTTATCCCGGGTGATCCCGGCGTTGTTCACAAGGATATCCACAGACCCCATCGCCTCGAGGGCCGCCTTCGGCAGCGCCTCGACCGAGGCCGGGTCCGAGAGGTTCGCGGGGCAGACAAAGGCCCGCTCGCCCAGCTCCGCCGCCAGCTTCTCCAGCGGCTCGACCCGCGTGCCCGACAGCGCCACCTTGGCCCCGGCGGCATGCAGCGCCTTCGCCACCTCGCCGCCAATGCCGCCCGAAGCGCCCGTCACCAGCGCCGATTTCCCAGTCAGATCAAACATCTGCAAGCCCTTCCTGACGTGGCATTCATCTTGCCACAAATATCCTGCGGGGGTCTGGGGGCGCAAAGCCCGTAGCCTCTTCAGCCCTTCAGCGCCGCCACATCCTCGGGCGTGCCGACAGCCTTTTGCGTGGTGTCCTTGGCGATGCGCTTGATCATCCCCGACAGCGCCTTGCCCGCGCCCACTTCGCAGAAGTCGGTCACGCCCTGGCCCACCATCCACAGCACCGACTCGCGCCAGCGCACCGATCCGGTGACCTGTTCCACCAGCAGCTGACGAATGGTCGCGGGGTCGCACACGGCCTCGGCGCGCACATTCGCCACCACCGGCACGACCGGCGCCGACACCGTCACCGCCGCCAAAGCCTCGGCCATCCGGTCGGCGGCGGGCTGCATCAGCGCGCAGTGGAAGGGCGCCGAGACCGGCAGCATCACCGCCCGCTTCGCGCCCTTGCCCTTGGCGATCTCGACCGCGCGCTCGACCGCCGCCTTGTGGCCCGACACCACCACCTGCGCCGGGTCGTTGTCATTCGCGGCCTGACAGACCTCGCCCTGCGCCGCCTCGGCCGCAACCTCGGCCGCGGTGGCGAAATCGAGCCCCAGCAAAGCCGCCATCGCGCCCACGCCCACCGGCACCGCCGATTGCATCGCCTCGCCGCGGATGCGCAAAAGCCGCGCCGTATCGGCCAGGCTCAAGGCCCCCGCCGCACACAGCGCCGAATATTCCCCAAGGCTGTGCCCGGCCACAAAGGCCGCCTGCCCCACCTCGATGCCTTCCGCTTTCAGCGCCGCAACGGCGGCGAGCGAGGTCGCCATCAGCGCCGGCTGCGCATTGGCCGTCAGGGTCAGCCGCTCGATCTCGCCCTCCCAGATCAGCGCGCTCAGCTTTTCGCCCAAAGCCGCGTCGACCTCGTCAAAGACCGCCTTCGCCGCCGGATAGGCCTCGGCCAGCGCCTTGCCCATCCCGATAGTCTGCGCCCCCTGACCGGGGAACACCCATGCCACGCTCATGCCCGCCTCCTTGACAAATCTGGCCTTCTCTAACTTGACGCAGCGTCCGGAGCAACCGGAAGCCGCCGGGCGTTCGCGCCGCCGGACCCCCGAGGCGTATTTGAACCAAGAAAAAGCGCCGGGTTTTTTCTTGGCTCAAATACGCAAAGAGTCGCAGTCGCACCCCGGCAAAAGAAAAGGGCGCCCAAAGGCGCCCTTTCCCGAACCATCCCGCCGATCAGCAGGAATAGTACATCTGATATTCGACCGGGTGGGGGGTGTGCTCATAGGCATACACTTCTTCCCACTTCAGCGCGATATAGCCTTCCAGCTGGTCCTTGGTGAAGACGTCACCGGCCAGCAGGAAGTCGTGATCCTTCTCGAGCTCGGTCAGCGCCTCGCGCAGCGAGCCGCAGACGGTCGGGATCGCGGCCAGTTCTTCCGGCGGCAGATCGTAGAGGTCCTTGTCCGAGGCCGGACCCGGGTCGATCTTGTTCTTGATGCCGTCGAGACCGGCCATCAGCAGCGCGGCAAAGGCCAGATAGGGGTTCGCCGACGGATCGGGGAAGCGGGCTTCGACGCGTTTGGCTTTCGGCGACTCGGTCCACGGAATACGGACGCAGCCCGAGCGGTTGCGGGCCGAATAGGCGCGCAGAACCGGGGCCTCGAAGCCCGGGATCAGACGCTTGTAGCTGTTGGTGCCCGGGTTCGTCAGCGCGTTCAGCGCTTTCGCGTGTTTCAGGATACCGCCGATGAAATACAGCGCTTCCTGCGACAGATCCGCATATTTGTCCCCGGCAAAGAGCGGTTTCCCGTCTTTCCAGATCGACATGTTCACGTGCATCCCCGAGCCGTTGTCGCCCTTCATGGGTTTCGGCATGAAGGTCACGGTCTTGCCATAGGCATGCGCGACATTGTGGATGACGTATTTGTATTTCAGGATGTTGTCAGCCTGTTCGGTCAGACCGCCGAAGATCAGCCCGAGTTCGTGCTGGCAGGTCGCCACTTCGTGGTGGTGCTTGTCGACCTTCATGCCCATGCGCTTCATCGTCGAGAGCATCTCGCCGCGCAGGTCCTGGGCTTCATCGACCGGGTTCACCGGGAAGTAGCCGCCCTTGTGGCCGGCGCGGTGGGCGAGGTTGCCCATCTCGACTTCGGCATCGGTGTTCCAGGCCGCCGCTTCCGCGTCGATCTGATAGGCGACCTTGGCCGGGGTGACCGAGTAGCGCACGTCGTCGAAGATGAAGAATTCGGCTTCCGGCCCGAAATAGGCGACGTCACCGATGCCCGAGGCCTTCAGATAGGCTTCGGCTTTCAGCGCGATGCCGCGCGGGTCGCGCGAATAGGCTTCGCCGGTGTCCGGCTCGACCACGTTGCAATGCACGCACATGGTCTTTTCGGCATAGAAGGGGTCGATGTAGACCGAGGACGCGTCCGGGATCAGTTTCATGTCCGACTGGTCGATCGACTTCCAGCCCGCGATCGACGAGCCATCGAACATGAAGCCTTCCTCGAAGAAGTCCTCGTCCACGAGATCGGCGATCAGCGTCACGTGCTGCAGCTTGCCACGCGGGTCGCAGAAACGGATGTCGACATATTCGACCTCCTCCGCCTTCATCAGATCGAGAGCCTTTTTGACTGCGCTCATTTGCAAATTACCCTTTCGTTGAGCATGGGGTGCGGGCTGGGCCCGTTGCGGTGCCGGGCCATCGCCCGAAATTCGGAAGTCTCAGACCGCGTCCTCGCCGGTCTCGCCGGTGCGGATGCGGATCGCCTGTTCGATGGAGGAGACGAAGATCTTCCCGTCGCCGATCTTTTCGGTGCGGGCGGCGCCGACGATGGCCTCGATGGCGATATCGACCATCTCGTCGGGCAGAACCATCTCGATCTTCACCTTGGGCAGGAAGTCGACGACATATTCGGCCCCGCGATACAGCTCGGTATGGCCCTTTTGCCGCCCGAAGCCTTTCACCTCGATCACGCTCAGCCCTTGAATCCCCGCTTCCTGAAGCGCTTCCTTCACTTCATCGAGCTTGAACGGCTTGATGATCGCCTCGACCTTCTTCATGCCGACTCCCCCCTTTCGATCTTGCGCCCTCGTCTCACCACTTTCCACGCCGCCCCGCAATCGGCTAGCTTTTGGCGGGTGCGTCGCGCCCGGGGATTCCCCGAACAGCGATGATGATTTAGGCGGTTAGCATATTTATTGTGCGAAGTGTAAACTGTTTGGGCGGCATATGACGGAAATCCTGACGAGTGATGACATGCGCAGCCTCGAGAGGGCGGCCATCGCCTCCGGCCGCGCCAGCGGGCTCGAGCTGATGGAACGCGCGGGCGCGGCGGTGGTCGAGGCGATCGCCGAGGCCTGGCCCGACATCCGCCCGCCCGCGGTGGCGCTGCGCCATGCGATGATCCTTTGCGGGCCGGGCAACAACGGCGGCGACGGCTTCGTGGTCGCCCGGCTCCTGCGCCGCCGCGGCTGGAAGGTGACACTTTATCTTTACGGCGAGGCGGACCGGCTGCCGCCCGACGCCCGCGCCAATCACGACCGCTGGCGGCGCATCGGCACGATCGCGCCCCTGCCCGCCGCGCCCGATTTCAGCAGCGCCGATCTGGTCGTCGATGCGCTTTTCGGGCTTGGGCTGACGCGGCCCCTGACCGGCTTCGGCCCGATCTTCGCGGCGCTGGCCAGCGCGGGGCGGCCGGTGCTGGCGATCGACCTGCCTTCGGGGCGCGATGCCGATGCGCGGGCCGATGCCGCGGGCTGGCCCTCGGCGCCCTGTTCGCTGGCGGTCACCTTCCACCGCGAAAAACCCGCACATGCGCAGCTGCGCGCCGAGGGCATCGGCGTCATCGTCAAACCGATCGGCCTTTAGGGCGGATCTTCACGCTTTTCTCACCACCCCGCGCTAGGGTTGGAAAAAACGACCGCGCCGGAGGGGCCATGTTCCGCCAGATCACCTTGACCGAGGAGATGCGTTCCCGCCTCGCCAAATCGCCCGAGGCGCATAAATACGACCACGGCCATGCGCTGATTCTGGCGGGCAGTCCCGGCAAGGGCGGCGCCGCCCGTCTGGCCGCGCGGGCCGCGCTGCGAGTGGGGGCGGGTCTGGTGACGCTCGCCTGTCCGCAGATCAGCCTGGCCGAGAATGCGGCGCAGCTGACCGCGATCATGCTGACCGCCCTGCCCGATGCCTATTCCCTGCGCGGCCATTTTCAGGACCCGCGGCTGAACGCGCTTTGCCTCGGCCCGGGGCTGGGCCTGCCGCGGGCGCTGGAAATGGTGCCCGCCGCGCTCTGGCTGCGCCGTCCCACCGTGCTGGATGCCGATGCGCTGACCGCCTTCACCGCCGATCCCGGCCCGCTGTTCAACGCGATGCATGATCAGACGGTGATCACCCCGCATCAGGGCGAATTCCGCCGCCTGTTCCCCGACCTTGCGCAGGGGCTCGAAGACGGCAGCCTGCCCCGCGTCGCCGCCGCCCGCCAGGCCGCCGCGCGGATCAACTGCACCGTGCTGCTCAAGGGCCCCGAAACCGCCATCGCCCATCCGTCGGGCGCGGCCGCCGTGCACAGCGCCACCGGCCCCCGCGCCGCGCCCTGGCTGGCCACGGCCGGATCGGGCGACGTTCTGGCGGGGATCATCACCGGGCTGATGGCGCGCGGGCTGACACCGTTCGAGGCCGCCTGCACCGGCACCTGGCTGCATGTCGAAGCCGCGCTGAGCTTCGGCCCCGGCCTGATCGCCGAGGATCTGCCCGAGGAATTGCCAAAGGTCTTCCGCGCGCTGAACCTCTGAGCCGCCGCCCGTCAGCGCGACAGGGCGTATTTTCACCAAGAAAAGCCGATGCGTTTTTTCTTGGGGCAAATACGCGCTTCGCCCCCTGTCAGCTACGCAAGGCCAGGGGCTTGCAGCCGATCTCGACGCCATCGGCATAGATCACCTCGGGCGCCTCGAAATGCAGCGCGAAGATGCGGATCTTGCGGCCGGTGATGCGGGTGATGAACTGCCCGTCGATCAGCCGCTCGACCGCGACCAGCGCCTGGGCGGTGCCGAACATCACCTCGGCCCGCCAGTCGCGCAAAAGCACCTGCGTGCCCGATCCCAGCACCATCGCCTGCCCCGGCCGGTCATGCCCCAGCGCCCCGGGCGCGATGCCGACCAGCCGCGACACCAGCGGCAGGCTGGACAGGCCGCGCAGCACGCGCATCCCCGAGCGGGTGACGATCCGGTCGCCCAGGTTCAGGAATTCGACCGGCAAGAGCCCGTCCATCGTCGCCACGCGCGAGCCCATGGCGAAGCCCGCCACCCCATGCGCGCCCTCGGCGCCCAGACGGGAATCGAATGTGAAGGCGGACGCCGAAGATGCGGGCGCCCTGGCCCCGCCCTCCCCGCGCCCCGTGGCCTGCCTGTCCATCGGGTCTTCCTGCTCTCGTGCCGGTTTCCGGCTTTTTTGATCATCTGGCCTTTGCGGCTCTGATCGGAAGCCTAGGACAGGCCCCGCGCTCTGGCGAGGGGAAAGGTTAACAAACCCTATTTTGCCCGCAGACCTGTTGCCCCCCTACACAGGGCCGCGCGAGTTGCTAAAAGCGAGGGCAGTGCGGGTGTGGCGAAACTGGTAGACGCACCAGATTTAGGTTCTGGCGCCTTGGCGTGGGGGTTCGAGTCCCTTCACCCGCACCATCCTGACGTCAGGACGCTTTTGCGCCCGCAGGCCGTGCGGGCGTCGCGCTCAGTCCGCCATCGGGGTCAGGATCTCGACCTCTTCGCCGCCGCGCAGCGCCGTGTAGAAACACGACCGGCGGTTGGTGTGACAGGCCGGACCCGCCTGCGTCACCAGCAGCAAAAGACAATCCCGGTCGCAATCGATCCGCAGCTCGACCAGCTTTTGCACATGACCCGAGTTTTCGCCCTTGGCCCAGAACGCCTGCCGCGAGCGGCTCCAATAGGTCACCTGCCCCGTCGCCAAAGTCCGCGCCAGGCTTTCGGCGTTCATCCAGGCCATCATCAGCACCTCGCCCGTGCCCGCCTCCTGCGCAATCGCCGGGATCAGACCGTTGGCATCATATTTCAGGCTCTGCGGATCGAAACCCATGCTTTCCTCCCTGCGTGTCCCGGTCTATCTAACCCGCACAGACTGCGGGGAAAAGCCATGAGCGATGCCGATCTTTTCAAACTCTATGCCGATCGCGTGCTGGCGCTGGCCGCCGCGATCCCGCACACCGAGCCGCTGCCCGATCCGGCGCTGCGCGCCACGAAACGGGCGCCGCTTTGCGGCTCGACCGTCTCGGTGGCGCTGCGGCTGGAGGGCGGGCGCATCACCGCCTTTTCCCAGACCGTGCATGCCTGCGCCTTGGGCCAGGCCTCGGCCGCGATTTTCGGTGCCGAAGTGATCGGGCGTTCGCGGTCCGAGGTGCAGGCGCTGTGCGAAAGCCTGGCCGCCATGCTGCGCGGTGGCCCGGTCCCCGCCGCGCCCTTCGCGCAATACGAGGTCCTGACCGCCGCGCGCGACTATCCGAACCGTCACGCCTCGATTCTGCTTGCGCCGGAGGCGACTTTGTCGGCTCTCACGGCGGTTTGAGAACGCCCCTTAACTCTTGTGCAAGGGGCGCATGCGATGGTGGGCTGTAACTCATCCGGACCTTGCATGACCCATCCCGCCTCCTCCCCGTCGCTTGCAACCAGTTCCGAAGGCGCATCACCCGCATCGCGACCGACGCGCTCGATCTGGGCCGGGATGTCGCCGAGGTGGCCAGTGCGCTCGAGGCGCTGGAAAAGCTCGCGGATTCGCAGATCTCGCTGTTGCGCAGCGCGCAGACGGCGGCCGAGACGGTGCAGGACGCGAATGCCCGGGTGCTGGACGGTGCGCAGCGTGTCGGCCAAAGCGCCGATGCGACGCTGGGCATGGTCGAGGAGACGGCGGCGCAGCTGCGCGAAACCTCGGCCCATGCGCAGACGATCGCCAGCTGGGTGCGCTCGGCGATCGCGCGGATGGAGGAGCTGAACGAGACACTGACCCGGGTGCAGGCGGAAAATGCCGGGATCAAATCCGTGGCGATGCAGGTCAACATCCTGGCGATCAACGCGAAAATCGAAGCGGCCCGGGCGGGCGACGCGGGCCGCGGCTTTGCCGTCGTGGCCGAGGCGATCAACGAACTCTCGCGCCGGACGGCCGCCGCTTCCGAGGGGATCGGCAATGCCGTGGGCGGGCTGACCGGCTCGATCCGCGCCCTGCATGACGAGGCGGGCGCGATTTCGACCGATGCCGATGCGGTGCTGACCGGTGCGACGGGCACCGATGCGGCGCTTGGCCGGATGCTGGGCGGGCTGACGCAGACCCGCGCGGCGGTGACCGAAATCGCCACCCGCGCCGCCGAGGTGAACAGCGCCAACGCCTCCTTCGGCCCGGCCTTCCGCCGCATGGCCGAGGGCATGCAGCAAACCTCGACCGAGGTGCATGAAGCGACCCAAAAGACCCGGACCCTGATCATCGCGGGCGAGACCATCGTGCAGGAGGCGGTCGAACTGGGCGGGGCGCTGGCCGACACCGCCTTCATCGAGGCGGTGAAATCCGCCGCCGAAGAGGTGGGCCAGCTGTTCGAGGCGGGCATTTCCGCGGGCCGGATCAGTGCCGGCACGCTTTTCGAGACGCGCTACAGCCCGATCGCGGGCAGCAATCCGGCGCAGGTGATGGCGCCCTTCACCGGCTTTACCGACGCCGTCCTGCCCGCGGTGCAGGAACGGGTGCTGAGCCTCTCGCCCGAGATCGTGTTTTGCGCCGCCGTCGACCGCAACGGCTATCTGCCGACGCACAACCGGAAATTCTCGCAGCCGCAGGGGCCGGATCCGGTCTGGAACGCCGCGAACTGCCGCAACCGGCGCATCTTCAACGACCGCGTCGGGCTGCGGGCCGGGCAATCGACCGCGCCCTTCCTGCTGCAGATCTACCGGCGCGACATGGGCGGCGGCAATTTCGTGCTGATGAAGGATCTCTCGGCGCCGATCTTCGTTTCGGGGCGGCATTGGGGCGGGCTGCGTCTGGCCTATCGGATGTAAAAAACGCCGCCATCCGAAGATGGCGGCGCAGGAAGCGCTTTCCGGGCAAAGCCCTTGGGGACAGGCGGCCGTGATGTGACGTCAGGGTCGCGAAAGCGCGTGGCAGTGACGGTCAGAAAAGGCCGGGCAGGTAAAGCACGGCAAGGAAAGTGGCGCAAAGCGAGAGCGCCCCGATCATGTCTTGCGCCATCTCGGCGGTTTCACGGGCAACGAACGGGGTCGGACGGTTCTGCATCTCAGGTCTCCTTCCTGTTGCCATTTTGTTCTCATGTTCCGCGCGATGCGTCAAGAACATTTTAAGAACTCTTAACCGACCTCAATCAGCCGGATCGCCCGGTCCTGCTCGGTCAGCCACATCAGCATCCGCGCCGCCTGCCCGCGCGGGCTCTCCAGCGCCGGGTCCATCGCCAGAAGCACCCGCGCATCGCTTTGCGCCAGCGCCATCAGCCCGGCCTGCCGCTCCAGATCGGCGATGCGGAACCGCGGCAGGCCCGATTGCGCCGTGCCGATCACATCGCCCGCGCCGCGCATCGCAAGGTCTTCTTCCGCAATGCGAAATCCGTCCTCGCTGTCGCGCAGGATCGACAGCCGCCGCTCCCCCCCCTCGCTCAGCGGCGCCTGATAGAGCATCAGACAGGTCGATTTCGCCGCGCCCCGCCCGACCCGGCCACGCAGCTGATGCAGCTGCGCCAGACCGAAGGTCTCGGCCCGCTCGATCACCATGATCGAGGCATTGGGCACGTTCACCCCCACTTCGATCACCGTCGTCGCCACCAGAACCCGGGTCTTTCCCGCCACAAAATCCGCCATCGCGGCGTCCTTTTCGGCGGGCGGCAGCTGCCCATGCACCAGGCCCACGGTGCCCTCGCCCAGCACCATGCGCAGATGCGCGAAGCGCTCCTCGGCCGAGGCCAGATCGACCCGTTCGCTTTCCTCGACCAGCGGGCAAACCCAATAGGCCTGCCGCCCCTCGGCCACGGCACGCGCCAGATGCGCCACCACCTCGCCGATCCGCGCGGTCGAAATCAGCGCCGTCGTCACCGGCTGCCGTCCGGGCGGTTTTTCATCCAGAAGGCTCACATCCATGTCGCCATATTGCGCCAGCGCCAGCGAGCGCGGGATCGGCGTCGCCGTCATCACCAGCACATCGGCCATCTCGCCCTTGGCGCCCAGCTCCATCCTTTGCGCCACGCCAAAGCGGTGCTGCTCGTCGATGATGACCAGACGAAGATCTTGAAAAACAACGTCTTTCTGAAAGACCGCATGGGTGCCCAGCAAAATCTGGATCCGCCCCTCGAGCAGATCCGTCAGCTTGCGCGCCCGCTCCGCCCCCTTGTCACGGCCGGTCAGAACCTCCATCCGGACGCCTGCCGCCGCGGCCAATGTCCCCAGCCCCTCGAAATGCTGCCGCGCCAGAATTTCCGTCGGCGCCATCAGGACGCCCTGCCCGCCCGCTTCAACCGCAGTCAAAAGCGCCAGAAAAGCCACGAGCGTCTTGCCCGCGCCGACATCGCCCTGCAGCAAACGGTTCATCCGGCTGGGCGTCGCCATGTCGGCGGCGATCTCGCGACTGGCGCGCAGCTGCGCGCCGGTGGGCTGAAACGGAAGCGATTTCAGAACCTTGGCCGTCAAGGCCCCGGTGCCCTCGGTGATCCGTCCCTTCGGATGGCGGGCCTGACGACGGGCCAAAGCCAGGGTCATCTGATGCGCGAACAGCTCGTCATAGGCGAGACGCTGCCGCGCGGGGGCGGTGACCGCGGTCTCGGCCTGGGTTTGCGGCGCATGCGCCGCGCGCAGCGCCGCGGCCCAGTCGGGCCAGCCCTCGCGGGCCTTCAGCGCGGCATCGATCCATTCCGGCAGCTCGGGCAAACGGGTCAGCGCCCCCTCGGCCGCCTTCGCCATGACCCGCTGCGTCACCCCGGCCGTCAGCGGATAGACCGGCTCGAATCGCGGCAGTTTCTCGACCTCGTCCAGCGGCAGGACATGGTCGGGATGCACCATCTGCGCAAAGCCGTCGAACAGTTCGAGCCGCCCCGAGACCAGCCGCCGCCCGGCCTTGGGCAGCAATTTCTCCAGATAATCGCCGCGCGCGTGAAAGAAGACGAGGGCGAATTCCGCCCCCGCGCCGTCGCGCACCAGCACCCGCGAGGGGCCCGCGCGGTTGCGCGCCGCCATATGGGTCAGCACCTCGACCTCGACCGTCACCGTCAGCGGCGGCGTCACCTCGCGGATCGAGCTGACCGGACGGCGGTCGATCACCGCCTGCGGCAGCGTGAACAACACATCACGCGGGCGGGTAATACCAAGGTTTTCCATGGCCTTGGCCGTCTTCGCCCCGATCCCCGGCAAGGTCTCGATCGCGGCGAAAAGCGGGAAAAGCGCGGCCGGCCGGCCGCTCATGTCGCCCCGATGAGGCGGATCCAGGCCTCCTCGTCGATCACCCTGACGCCCAGATCCGCGGCCTTCTTCGCCTTCGATCCGGCGCCCGGACCGGCCACCAGAATGTCGGTCTTGGCCGAAACAGAGCCCGCGACCTTGGCGCCCAGCGCCTCGGCGCGCGCCTTCGCCTCGGCCCGGGTCATCCGTTCGAGCGTGCCGGTGAAGACGACGGTCAGACCGGCCACCGGGCTGTCACTTGCGCGCGGCACGGCGGGCTCGACGGTCAGATGCGTCACCAGCCGGTCGATCGCGTCGCGTTCGGCGCCGGGATGAAAGGCCGCGGTCACCGAGGCGGCCAAAGTCTCGCCGACGCCATCGATGCTGAGCAGCTCCTGCCATTCGGCCGAGCCGGGAACGGCGGCGCGCATCGCGGCTTCGAACCGCTCCCAGGTCAGGTAATGCGTGGCGAAAAGGGCGGCCGAGCTTTCGCCGACATGGCGGATGCCAAGCGCGAAGATCAGCCGGGCAAGCGGGATTTTGCGTTTCTCTTCAATCGCCTGAAACAGGTTTTGCGCGGATTTCTCGCCCCAGCCCTCGCGGTTCTTCAGCTGTTGCAGCCCGGCGCCGAAGCGCGCCTGAAGGGTGAAGATCTCGGCCGGTTCGCGGATCCAGCCATCCTTGTAAAAGGCCTCGACCTGTTTTGCCCCCAGCCCCTCGATGTCGAAAGCGGCGCGGGAGACGAAGTGTTTCAGCTTCTCCACCGCCTGCGCCGGGCAGATCAGGCCGCCGGTGCAACGGCGCACGGCATCGCCTTCCTCGCGCAGCGCCTCGGAGCCGCATTCCGGGCAAAGATGCGGAAAAACAAAGGGTTGCGCTGCGGGATCGCGGCGCGACAGATCGACATCGGCGACCTTGGGGATCACGTCACCGGCGCGATAGACCTGCACCCAGTCGCCCTCGCGGATGTCCTTGCCGTCGCGGATCACCTCGCCCTTCGAGGAGAGCCCGGCGATGTAATCCTCGTTGTGCAGCGTCGCATTCGAGACGACGACACCGCCGACGGTGACCGGGGCCAGCCGCGCCACGGGCGAGAGCGCCCCGGTGCGGCCGACCTGAATCTCGATCTTTTCCAGCCGCGTCCAGGCCAGTTCGGCCGGAAACTTATGCGCGATCGCCCAGCGGGGCGTGGTCGACCGAAAGCCGAGCCGCGCCTGCAGGGCAAGATCGTTGACCTTGTAGACGACGCCATCGATGTCATAGCCAAGCGTGGCCCGCTGCGCTTCGATCGCGCGGTAATGGGCAAGCATTTCGGCCGTATCGGCGCAAAGCCGGGTCAGCGGATTGGTCTGAAAGCCGAGCGCCTTGAGCCGCTCGATCGCGCCCAATTGCGTGTCCGAGAGCGGTTCGGACAGAACGCCCCAGGAATAGGCAAAGAATTTCAAGGGTCTGGAGGCGGTGATCCGGGCGTCGAGCTGGCGCACGGAGCCCGCGGCGGCATTGCGCGGATTGGCGAACGTCTTGTCGCCCCGCTCCGCCTGCCGCGCATTCAGCGCCGCAAAATCGGCATGGCTCATGTAGACCTCGCCGCGGACTTCCAGCACGGCAGGCGCCCCGGTCAGGCGCTGCGGAATGTCGGCAATGGTGCGGGCGTTTTCGGTGACATTCTCGCCCACTTCGCCATCGCCCCGCGTCGCGGCCTGCACCAGCAGCCCGTCTTCGTAGCGCAAGGACAGCGAGAGCCCGTCGATCTTCGGTTCCGCGGTGCAGGGCAAGGCACTCTCGGGGCCAAGCCCCAGATAGCTGCGCATCCGCCCGTCGAAATCCGCCACATCCGCATCCAGAAAGGCGTTTTCCAGACTGAGCATGCGAATCTCATGCGCGACCTTGCCGAATCCTTCGGCCACGGCAGCGCCAACCCGCATCGTCGGGCTGTCCGCCCGCGCCAGATCGGGAAACCGCGCCTCGATCGCCGCCAGACGCCGTTTCAGCGCATCATAGTCAGCATCGGAAATCTTGGGCGCATCAAGGGTGTGATAGGCATGATTCGCCGCCTCGATCCGGGCGACAAGCTCCGGCACCTCGGCCTCTGCCTCGGCGCGGGTCAGGCTGTCCAGGTCGGAAAACGGTGCTGCGCTCATCATGTCTTTCCTCCGGCTGTCCCATTTAGGGGCAGCCGCAAGGAGCGTCCAGAGAGAAGCGGAGACTCAGGCGCCCACGACCATGCGGCGGTCAAGGTCGCCCTGATCAGGGTCCCGCAGCACATAGCCCCGGCCCCAGACGGTCTCGATGTAATTCTCTCCGCCGGTGACTTCGGCCAGCTTCTTGCGCAGCTTGCAGATGAAGACGTCGATGATCTTCAGCTCGGGCTCGTCCATGCCGCCGTAAAGATGGTTGAGGAACATCTCCTTGGTCAGCGTCGTGCCCTTGCGCAGGCTGAGCAGCTCCAGCATCTGGTATTCCTTGCCGGTCAGATGCACCGGCTTGCCGCCCACTTCCACCGTCTTGGCGTCGAGGTTGACCGAGATCTTGCCGGTGCGGATGATCGACTGCGAATGCCCCTTCGAGCGGCGGATGATCGCATGGATCCGGGCCACCAGCTCTTCGCGATGGAAGGGCTTCGTCATGTAATCATCGGCGCCAAAGCCGAAGCCCTTGATCTTGTTCTCGGTGTCATCGGCACCGGTCAGGATCAGAATCGGCGTGTCGACACGAGCCAGACGCAACTGACGCAGCACCTCGAGCCCGTTCATGTCGGGAAGGTTCAGATCGAGAAGGATCAGGTCGTAATCGTAAAGCTTGGCAAGGTCGATGCCTTCTTCACCGAGGTCGGTGCAGTAGACGTTGAGGTTGGCATGGGTCAGCATCAGCTCGATGCTGCGAGAGGTCGTCGGGTCGTCCTCCACCAACAAAATCCGCATCCTGGGTTCTCCGCATTAATCCCTCGATCACGTTCGACCTTGTCACCAAATGGTTAACACGTAGTTACTGTCGCAGGATTCCGTTCATTTGCAACTTAAAGTTGTCGATATTTCTGGATCGCCGTCACTTTCAGCCCTGCGATGCCGTGTTTCTTGACCGCTTCCGCCCAGATATCGAATTCTTCCTCCGATAAGCCGTAACGTTCAAGTACTTCCGAGCGTCCGATCAGACCATGCGTCACCGCATGCACGATGATCGCCTTGCGCGACGCCACCCAACGACGCGTTTCTTTCGGCGGCAGATCGGCCCGGGTCAGAATCGTCCCGTCGGGCAGCGTAACTGCGCGCGGACCATCCACTTTTTTCAGATACATGGGCTCACCCCCCTCGTCTTCATGGGGGCAGAATGCGCCGAGGGCCTTAACGCTGGGTTTAGCCAAGGGTTGAGAGTAGTTCGCATTTTCCTATATTCCTGCGGGTCTGGTTAAAGGACTGTTGCGATGCCGAAAGATCTCCCCCTGAATTCGCTGGGCCTGCCGAAAGCGCCCGCCGACACCCGCGTGGTCGTCGCCATGTCGGGCGGCGTCGACAGCTCGGTGGTGGCCGCCATGCTGAAGGAGGAAGGTTACGATGTCATCGGCGTGACCTTGCAGCTTTATGACCATGGCGCGGCCCTGGCGAAAAAGGGCGCCTGCTGCGCGGGCCAGGACATCCACGATGCCCGCCGCGTCGCGGAAGCGATGAATTTCCCCCACTATGTCCTTGATTACGAAAACACTTTCCGCGAAGCCGTGATCGAGGAATTCGCCGATGCCTATCTCGCCGGGGCGACGCCCGTACCCTGCATCCGCTGCAATGAACGGGTGAAGTTCAAGGATCTGCTGGAAACCGCCCGCGATCTCGACGCCGATTGCATGGCGACCGGCCACTACATCCAGCGCAAGCTGGGCGCCCACGGGCCCGAGCTGCATTCGGCCGCCGATCCGATGCGCGACCAGAGCTATTTCCTGTTCTCGACCACGCCCGAGCAGCTTGCCTTCCTGCGATTCCCGCTGGGCCACCTGCCCTCGAAGGCGGAGACCCGCAAACTGGCCGCCAGATTCGGTCTGATCGTCGCCGACAAGCCCGACAGCCAGGATATCTGCTTCGTGCCGACGGAATTATGCGAGCGTCATCGAAAGCTGCGCCCCGGCGCCGCCGATCCGGGCGAGATCGTCGATCTTGCGGGCAAAGTGCTGGGCCATCACAAGGGCGTGATCCACTACACGATCGGGCAGCGCCGCGGCCTGGGCATCGGGGGCCTCGGCGATCATCCGCTTTACGTGGTGAAGCTTGATCCCGACACGCGCCGGGTGATCGTCGGCCCGAAAGAGGCGCTTGCCACGCGGCTTTTGCGGGTGGCCGAAATCAACTGGCTGGGCGACGAGCCGTTCGAAAGCCACCCGGAACGGGAGGTCTCGGTGCGGATCCGCTCCACCCGGGCGCCGCGTCCGGCGATCTTGCGGCCGCTCTCGGCCACCACGGCCGAGGTCGAGCTGATCGAGCCCGAAGAAGGCGTCAGCCCGGGTCAGGCCTGCGTCTTTTACGAAACCGAAGGCAGCCGGATCTTCGGCGGCGGCTGGATCGTCACGGCGTAGCGGCCGCGCCGCCCGATCCGGCGCCGAAAAGGAACTCTGAAAGCGCCTCGGTCGGGATCGGTTTTTGCAGCACGGCCCCCCCCAGCGCCCGGGCCTCGGCGCCCAGCGCCTCGCTGCGGTCGGCGGTGACGATCAGCGCCGAAACCGGCCCCAGCCGCGCCCGCAGGGCCGCCAGACAGTCCAGCCCGCTCATCCCCGCGCCCAGCTGATAGTCGATCAGACAGCGGTCGGGCACCAGCCCGGTCGCCGCGACCAGCGCCAGCGCCTCCTCGCCCGAGGGGACGTCGAACACGCTCACCCCCCATGTCTCCAGCAGCTGCACCATCGCCCGCGACAGCTCCGGGTCGTTCTCGACCAGCAGCACGACCAGCTCCGAAGCTTCGGCATCGCGGGCCAGCGGCACCGCCCGCCCCGGTTCGACGCGCGTGACCGGCCGCGCCGCCTGCGCCAGATCGAGCGAAAAGGTCGCGCCGCAGCCGGAGGCCGAGCGCAGCGAGAGCGGATGGCCCAAAAGCGCCGCCGCCCGTTCGACAATGGCCAGCCCCAGCCCCATCCCCTCGGAGGCCGAGGCATGGGCGTCGATGCGCTGGAATTCGCGAAAGATCAGCTCCTGATGCTCCTCGGCGATGCCCTGCCCCGAATCGCGCACCTCGACCCGCCAGAGCCCGCCGCGCCTGCGCGCCGCCACCAGCACCGAGCCCCGGGCGGTGTAGCGGATCGCATTCGAGATCAGGTTCTGCAGGATCCGGCGCAGATAGGCGCGGTCGGAAAACACCACCGCCTCGGTCGGGCGCACCCGCAGCCGCAACCCCTTGAGCGCCGCCGCCGGGGCGAATTCATCGGCCAGCTGCCGGAACACCGGGCCAAGCGGCACCGCCGCAGGGTCGATCGCCGCCCGCCCCGATTCGAGCCGGGAAATATCCAGCAGCGCCCCCAGAATCCCCTCGACCGACAAAAGCGCGTTCTGCGCCTTGTCGAGCGTGCGCCGCGCCGAGGCGGTCAGCGCGTCATCGCCGAGCGAGGCCAGATAAAGCTTCGCCGCCGAGAGCGGCTGCAACAGGTCATGGCTGGCCGCCGCCACGAATCGCGCCCGCGAGGCATTCGCCCGTTCCGCACTGGCCAGCGCATCCTCCAACTCGCAGGTGCGCTCGGTCACCCGCGCCTCCAGCGTCTCGTTCGCCCGGCTCAGCTCCGCCAGCGTCGAGCGGACCTCGGTGATGTCTTCCAGCGACACCACGAAACCGCCATCGGGCAATTCCTGCGCGAAGATCTCGTAGACCTGACCGCCGTCGCGGGTGACCTCGATCTGAAAGGTCTCGAGCCTGCGCGCGCGCCGCACCCAGTCGGACAATTGCCGCGCCGAATGGCCACCCGGAAAGATGAACTG
Source organism: Rhodobacter capsulatus SB 1003 (assembly GCF_000021865.1). Lineage (NCBI taxonomy): Bacteria > Pseudomonadati > Pseudomonadota > Alphaproteobacteria > Rhodobacterales > Rhodobacter > Rhodobacter capsulatus. Next base: position 1,797,816 of record NC_014034.1, on the reverse strand, counting down.
GCCCCGCACCTGTTCCAAAAGCGCGTCGAAATGCATCCCCCGCCACAGCCGGTTGCGCGGCAGGGTCAGGAATTCCGCCAGCCGCTCGTTCCAGACCAGCAGATGCAGCCGCACGTCGAACAGACAGACGCCGATCTTCAGATGTTCGAGCGTCGGGCGCAGCACCGCCGCCTGATCGTCCAGCCGACGCCCGCGGGCCTCGCGTTCGCGGCGGATGAAATCGGTGACCTCGGTCTGCAGGATCACCGTCCCCCCCTCGCGGGTGCGATGTTCCGACACTTGCACCCAGCGATCCTCGCCCATCTGCTGGGTCAGGATGAAATGGTGCTGCTGATGCCGCATCAGCCGCATCCGCACCCAGTCGTTCCGCGTCATCCCGTCGGGCATGCCCAGATGGCGGGAATGGGCGGCGATCTCGACATAACGGGTGAAGGTCAGCCCCGGTTTCATCTGCGCGCGGATGTCGGGCAACAGCGCGTTGAAGCGCGAATTGCACATCACCAGCACGTCATTGGCATCAAAGAGCGCGAATCCCTCCTGCACCGTCTCGATCGCCGAGGCGAGGTTCGAGCGCGCCGCCTCGGTTTCGCGATGCGCCTCGGCCAGCCGCGCATTCGAGGCATTGAGCAGATCGAGCGCCCGTTCCAGATCGCGGGTGCGGTCGCGGACCTGTCCTCCAGCATGCCGGCCGGTTCGAACTGCACCCAGGCGGCCCCGCGTATCCTCGGGGGTTTCCTCGGCATGGCGGATCAGCGCGCCGACGATGGTCAGAAGCTTCTCGGTCTGCCGCTCGGGCGGATCGCGCGGATCGACCAGCGCCCGGGCCGTCCTGCAGGTCATCGGGGCTCATCTGCGGACCTCGGGCGGATAAAAGGCCAGCCCGGTCAGGGTCTGGTTCACATGCATCGCCCCCACCTGCTCGCCATAGGTCGACAGCCCCCAGACCCCGTGCTGCATCAGCAACTCGGAGATCTCGCGGCCCAGCTGACGCCCCTCGGCCTCCAGACGGCGAAAGAAACAGTCGAAGGCCAGGATCACCGAAGGACGCCCGCCCGCGCACAGACCGGCCATTTCCGCGCGCAGATGCGCCACCATGTCGACCGGCTCGGCCAGGGTCAGCACCAGCCCCTCGTCGATCGCGGCAAAGAAGGTCAGCCCGCCGTCGGGCTCCACCTGCTGGATCGAGCGCACATGATGCCGCCCGCCCGCCCGCACCAGAAGCGGATGCGCGGCGAAAAGGAAGGGCGTCAGCTGCTCGGGCAGCCGCCCCAGCGCGCGGGCATATTCCCGCGCCGCCGGTTCGTCGTTGATCCGCGCCACCAGCCTGCGCGAGGGATCGGCCCGCGTCACCACCATCCGCCGCGCGGTCGGGCGCTGATGGGCGAAACAGAAGGGCCGCAATTCCCAGGCCGAACGGATCAGCGTCAGCACCGCCGCATTCTCGCGCAGCTGGCCGCGGGCAAAGACCGGCGCCGTGCGGAACCGCGCCCCGTCCCCGGCCGAGCCGCCGACGACCGGCACCGCCCCCAGCCCGCCCGACAGCGCCGCGACCAGCGCATCCTCCTGTCCCGAAAGCCCGTCGATCAGCAGCACCGCCGCCTCGTGGGGCCAGTCCGGCGCGCGCCGCCCCAAGGCCTGCCGCGCCCGCAACAGATCGGAAATCAGCGCCCGCGGGTCCAGCGCATCCAGCGGCTCGATCAGCAGCTGCTCGACCTCGAACCCGGCCGCGGGCAGGGCAAAGGCGACGATCTGGCCGCTGTCATAGCCGCGCCCGGTGATCTCGCCCGAGGTGGAACAGCCGCAGACCCGGGCCGGGCCGAAAACCGCGGGGGCCGCGGCGGCCAGCGCCGCGAGATCGGCCTCGGGGCTGGCAAAGAGGAAGACCTGCGCGAAAGGCCCGGGGCCGAGCGCCCGCGCCAGACGCGGCAGCGGATCGGGCAGACCAACCGGGACCGCCGCGCGCGCGGGCACGGCGGCGGCCGGCCCCCGCCAAAGACCGCTGTCGGGGTGATCCATCGCAGCCTCCTCCTGCCGCTTTGGCATTTCAACTTCCGCGGGCATCCTACGGCTTGCGCCAGCCTTCCGGCAAGGGCGCATTGATCTGCGCCTCGCGCGCCAGAAGCACGGCCTGGGTGCGGGAATAGACGCCCAGCTTGCGCATGATCGCCGTCACATGCGCCTTGACCGTGGTTTCGGCAATCGACAGGTCATAGGCGATCTGCTTGTTCATCTTGCCCGCGCAGATCTGTTCCAGGATGTTCGCCTGTTGCCGGGTCAGCAGGCTGAGGCGGCGGATGGCCTCGTCCTGCGGGCTCATGCCGTCGCCGGTGGCGAGGCTGTCGCCCGTCGATTCCGGCACGAAGATTTCGCCGCGCGCGATGGCGGCAAAGGCGGCGCGAAACAATTCCCGGCGCGAATGTTTCGGCACGAAGCCCGCCGCCCCCGCCGAGATCGCGGCGCGGATCACCCGCGGATCATCGATCGAGGAGACCACCACGATCGGCATCTCTGGCGCCGCCTGACGCAGCCGCATCAGCCCGTCCAGCCCGTTCACATCGGGCAGGTTCAGATCCAGCACCAGCACGTCGGCCGGTGCCCCCTCGGCGCTTTCGACGCGGATCAGCGCGGTTTCCAGACTGTCGGCGCTGGCGATCTCCTCGATCCCGGCCACCGCCTGCAGCGTCATCGCCAGCGCGTCGCAAAACAGCGGGTGGTCATCGACGATCAGCGCCGAGCGGAAATCGGTGCGCGGGCTGGCGGCGGCGGCGGGTTCCGGGGTCATCGGGCCTGTCCTGTCTCTCTCCGCCCTTTGGGCGATAAGTGTCTTTGCACCCTAACAATCATAGCGCCGCCCCCGTATTGTCCAATGGTCGCATTGGCCCGGCATGGCAAAGGGCGCCCGGGATACCCCGGACGCCCCCTTTCGATCAGCCCCCCCTCAGTTGACCGAGGCAAGCTGCTTGGGCAGCCGGAAGGTCCAGACCGTGCCGCCCTGGTTCAGATAGTTGACGCGCTTGGCCACTTCGCCGCCCCAAAGCGGCACCGCGCCGCCCCAGCCCGAGATGATCGAGACATATTGCTCGCCGTCCTGTTCCCAGGTGATCGGCTGGCCGACGATGCCCGAGCCGGTCTGGAACGACCACAGCTTTTCGCCGGTTTCCGCGTCCAGCGCCATGAACTCGCCCTCGGGGTTGCCGGTGAAGACCAGCTTGCCCGCGGTGGTCATCACGCCCCCCCACAGCGGCGCGTCGTTCTTGTATTCCCATTTCACCGCGCCCGTATTCGGATCGATCGCCTTGAGCGAGCCGATGTAATCCTCGAAGAGCGGCTTGATCGTGAAGCCCGCGCCCAGGTAAGCCGCGCCCTTCTTGTAATTGATCGGCTCGTTCCAGATATCCATCCCCCATTCGTTCGAGGGGACATAGAAGAGCCCCGTGGTCTGGCTGTAGGCCATCGGCATCCAGTTCTTGCCGCCCAGGAACGAGGGCACGGCAAAGATCTGCTGGCCCTTGGCCGCTTCGGCCGCGGCATCGGGGGCACCGGGGCGGTTCTCCTCGTTGTAGATCGGACGGCCGGTTTCATCGATGCCCTTGGCCCAGGTGATGTTCTTCACGAAGGGCCAGGCGTTGACGAATTTGCCGTCCGCGCGGTTGAGCACATAAAAGAAACCGTTGCGGTCGGCGGTGGCAAAGCGCTTGTTGCCGTCCTTGTCGACAAAGCCCACCACCTCGTTCACGCCGTCGAAATCCCAGCCCTCGCGCGGGGTGGTCTGGAAGTGCCACTTGATCTCGCCCGTCGCCGGGTCGATCCCCACGCGCGAGGCGGCGTAAAGGTTGTCGCCCTTGTTACCCTCGGTGGGCGTGCCCGCGTTGCGCAGATGGCTGTTCCAGGGCGCCGGGTTGCCCGCGCCGAAGACCAGCGTGTCGGTCTCGGCATCATAGCTGCCGCCAAGCCAGGTGGCGCCGCCGCCGGTCTTCCACAGATCGCCCGGCCAGGTCGCGTTCAGCGTGCCCGTCATCGTCGAGGGCTTGCCGTTCAGCGTGCCCATGTGGCCCTCGATCATCGGCCGGGTCCAGACCAGCTCGCCCGTCTCCGCATTGCGCGCCTGCACCTCGCCGACGATGCCGAATTCGCCGCCCGAATTGCCGGTGATGACGAGCCCGTTCACGATCAGCGGCGCGGCGGTGTAGGAATAGCCTTCCTTGTAATCGGCGATCTTCTTGTTCCATTTCACATCGCCGGTCTTGCGGTCGAGCGCGACGATGCGGGCATCAAGGGTGCCGAAATAGACATTGTCGCCATAGATCGCCGCGCCGCGGTTGATCACGTCGCAGCAGGGCAGGATGCCCTCGGGCAGGCGGGCGTCATATTGCCAAATCTCCTTGCCGGTGTGGATGTCGATCGCGTAAAGCCGCGAATAGGAGCCGGTGATGTACATGACGCCGTCATAGACGATCGGCTGGCTTTCCTGGCCGCGCTGCTTCTCGCCGCCCAGGCTGAAGGCCCAGGCGGGCATCAGGTTCTTGACGTTGTCGCGGTTGAGCGTGGCAAGCGGGCTGAACCGCTGCAGATCGCGCCCCATCCCGTTCGTCACCACGTCGCCCGCGGTCTGCTGGTCGTTGCGCAGATCCTCCTCGGTCACGCCGCCCGCCTGCGCGGTGCCGAAACATGTCAGGGCCACCACCGCGGCCAGAACGAAACGGTTCATTTTCTTCTCCTCCCTGTTGTCCGATCACGCCCCGCACCGGTCTGATCACGACTTTGCGAAGTATCGGCGGGGGCGGCGGCGGCGGGTATTGTCCATTGGTCTTAGGCGGCCCGTGGCGGCCGGTGGGCCGAGGCCATCGCCGAGGCCTGCGGGACATTTGCGCCCCGGGACCCCCGAGGGCCCAAAGGCCCTCGGGCAGCGCCCGCCCCGCCCATGGCGGGCGCTTCTCGCCCGCCGGGCCGGGCGCTGCCCTCTGTCGCGCCTGTGGAAACGGCCTTGTCACCGCCGCTGCGGCACGGGCGGGGAAAGGCGGTGCCTTTCCGGATCCGCCCGAAACGGGGCCGAACCAAAGCCGTCTCAGGGCTGCAGGCTGGCCAGATATTCGACGATGAAATCCTGCACCGTCGGATCGGTGATGCCGACATGGCGCATCTTCGTGCCGGGCACGAGCTGGTCATTCGCCTCGATCCAGGCGCGGATCGCGCCCTTGGTCCAGACGAAGCCCGACGCCGCCAGCGCCTTCGAATAGGGATAGCCCGGGAACGACCCGGCGCGGCGCCCGACGACGCCCTCGAGCAGCGGGCCGTAACTTTTCCTGTCGGCATCGACCGAATGGCAGCGGTGGCAGTTGGCGTCAAAGAATTGCCGCCCGGCATCGATCTTGATGCGCTGGGTCGGGTCCGCCTGCGCGCCAGAGGCAAGGGCCGCGGCCAGCACGGCGGCAAGGATGAAACGTTTTCTCATGGCCAACTCTCCTGATCATTCGGCGCCAGTCTATTCCGCTTGCCGCACCCTCGGTTGATCCGCATCAAACGCGCCATTGGACTTTGGTCGCAGGGAAGGCCGAAACCGGCCCCTCAACCCTGCGGCATGTACCGCGCCTCGTCGGCATCGGGGGTGACTTCGCGCCAATCATAGCCCGCGCGCTGCAGCCGCTGCGCATCGCCCAGACCCGCCGCGGCGGCCCGGTCGACGAACTGCCGCCCCGCCTCGGGGTCGCGGGCGGTGCCGCGCCCGCGCAAAAGATCCAGACCGCGGTTGAACAGCCCGACCGGATCGCCCGCCGCGGCGGCCCGCCGGTTCCATTCGGCCGCCGCCGCCGGATCCTCGGGACCGCCCAGCCCGTTGTCGTCGAGCTGGCTCATCCAGGTCATCGCCCCGGTCCAGCCGCGCTCGGCGCAAAGCCCGAAGACCGCACGCGCGCCCGCATGATCGCCCGATTTCGTCAGGAAATAACCGCTCGCGCAGTGGGTCATCGAGGTCTCCCCCCGTTCGACATCGCGCAGCACCCGCTCGAGGCTCATCTCGGGCGGGTTCAGATCGCCCTGCGTCCCCTCCTGCGCCGCCGCGGGCAGGCCAAGGACAGACAGAAGCGCCAGCGAAAGGGCAGATTTGCGCATGCGACACCTCCGAACCGGACATCAGGCTAACACGCCCCCGCGCCCCCTGCCCTAGACCTTGGTCGTATTGCATCGGCGCGGCGGCGCGGGCGAGCCTGCCCGGGGGGAGAGACCAGGATGCACAAGGCTTTTTTGACAGCGATGGCGCTCATGGTCGGCGGTCCGGCCGCGGCCGAGACGGTGCGTCTTGACTGGCTTCAGCATCAGGTGACGCCGCCGGTGGTGCTGTCGAACCTTGCGGGCGATCCGGCCGATCTGGGCCTTGCGGGGGCGCGGCTCAGCCTCGCCGATATCGCGACGACGGGGAAATTCCTCAAGATCGACTGGGCGTTGCACGAAACCGTCGTGCCCCCCGAGGCAGACTTTCTCGCCGCCGCGCAACGCCTTCTGGCCGCGGGCGCCCGGGTGCTGATCGTGCGCGCCCCGGCCGCCGATCTGCTGGCGCTGGCCGATCTACCCGAGGCACAAGGGGCGCTGATCTTCAACACCGCCGCGCCCGAGCCGCGGCTGCGCGCCGAAGACTGCCGGGCGAACGTGCTGCACACGCTGCCCTCGACCGCGATGCGCACCGATGCGCTGGCGCAGCAATTGCGGGCGAAACGCTGGGAAAGCCTTGCGCTGATCACCGGCCCGCAGCCCGAGGACCGCGCCTTTGCCGCGGCGCTGAAAGCCAGCCTGACGAAATTCGGCCTCTCGCTTGCGGGGGAAAAGGACTGGCCGCTGAGCGCCGACATGCGCCGGTCCGGCGCGGCCGAGGTGCCGCTTTTCACCCAGGACCTGCCCGAACATGACCTGCTGCTCGTGGCCGATGAACGCGGCGATTTCGCCCGTTACATCCCCTTCAACACCTGGTTGCCGCGCCCGGTCGCGGGCTCCGAAGGGCTGACCGCGAAAGGCTGGACCGAGGTGGTCGAAGATTACGGCGCGGCGCAGCTGCAGCTGCGGTTTCGCAGCGCCGCCAGCCGCCCGATGCAGGACGCCGATTTCGCCGCCTGGGCCGCCATCGCCGCGATTTCCGACGCGCGCACCCGCACGGGCACGGCCGATCCCGCGGCCCTGCGCAGCTTCCTGCTTTCGGACAAGGCGCGGATCGCGGCATTCCTCGGCCAGCCGGTCAGCTTCCGCCCCTGGGACGGGCAGATGCGCCAGCCGATGCCGCTTGTGACCGAACGCGCCGTGGTGGCGATGGCCCCGCTCGAAGGCTTCCTGCACCAGACGAACGAGCTTGACACATTGGGCACCGACCGCCCCGAAACCCTTTGCACCGCCTTCGGAGCCAGACCATGATCCGCGCCCTTTTGCTGACGACCCTGCTCGCCACGCCCGCGATGGCCGATGAAATCTGGGTGACGAACGAATCCGACGACACGGTCAGCGTGATCGACGTCGCGACGCTGGCGGTCAAGGCCACCTATCCCACCGGCGAACGGCCGCGCGGCATCACCTTTTCGCGCGATTTCAAGCGGCTTTACATCTGCGCCTCGGACAGCGACGCGGTGCAGGTGATAGACCCGGAGACGGGGGCGATCCTGCATGACCTGCCCTCGGGCGAGGATCCCGAGCAATTCGTCCTCGCCCCCGATGACCGGCTTCTCTACATCGCGAACGAGGATGACGCGATCACCACCGTCGTCGATACGCAAAGCCGGTCGGTGGTGGCGCAGATCGATGTCGGCGTCGAGCCCGAGGGGATGGGGATTTCCCCCGATGGCAAGCTGCAGGTGACGACCTCGGAAACCACCAACATGGCGCATTGGATCGACACGGCGACGCATCGGATCGTCGCGAACACGCTGGTCGACAGCCGCCCGCGGCATGCGGAATTTTCGCCCGATGGCGCGGAACTTTGGGTCAGTTCCGAAATCGGCGGTACGGTGACGGTGTTCGACACCGCGACACAGACCGAGAAGGGCAAGATTTCCTTTGCCATTCCGGGCGTGCGGGCAGAAAAGCTGCAACCCGTGGGGATGAGGTTCTCGCCCGATGCCGCCCGGGTTTTCGTGGCGCTGGGCCCCGCCAATCATCTGGCCGTCGTCGATGCGAAGACCCTTCAGGTCGAGCGCTACATCATGGTCGGCCGCCGCGTCTGGCACATGGCGATCTCGCCCGATCAGACCCGGCTTTTCACCACGAACGGCGTCTCGGGCGATGTGACGGTGATCGACCTCGCCACGCTCGAGCCGCTTGCCACGATCAAGGTCGGCCGCTTCCCCTGGGGCGCCGCCGCCCGCCCCACCCCGAACTAGGAGTTCCGATGCGCCTTTTCCCGCTGCTGCTGGCCCTTGCCCTGGCGAGCCCGGCCTTGGCCGAAGATGACGACGCCCCCGCCGGGCTTCTGGCCGGGCCGAACAAACAGACCCTGCCCGAGGTGATGCTTTCAGTGGGCGAGCCCCTGGGCGGGCCCTGGGCGCTGAAATCGGGCACCTATTACGAGGTCGAGATCACCGCCGACGGCTCGGGCGAGATCGGGCTTGCGGGCGGTGATTTCTTTCGCGCGATCTGGGTGGACGAGGTGGTGATCGAGGGGCTGGAAATCCGGCCGATGGGGCTGCATTCGGTCGAATTCGATCAGGCGGGCACGATGGAAATCGGCTTCGTCGCGGTGAAGCCCGGATCTTATGTGCTTGAAATCCCGGGCGCAAAGGGCTCCGATCAGCGGCTGGCGATCACTATTGACTAGCCCCGCCCCCACCGTTGCCCCTGCCCCTGCCCTTGCCGTTGCCGGGCTGTCGCACCGCTGGGGCGCGAAGACCGCGCTTGACGGCGTCGGCTTCACCCTGCCCGCGGGGCGGTTCTGCGCGCTTCTGGGCCCGAACGGGGCGGGGAAATCGACCTTGATGGCGGTCCTGACCGGGCTGATCCGGCCGCGCCCCGGGGTGGTGACGGTGGCCGGGGTGGACATGGGCCGCGCCCCGCGCGCGGCGCTGGCCGGGATCGGCGTCGTCTTTCAGCAGCCGACGCAGGATCCGGACCGGACGGTGGCGGCGAACCTGCGCTATTTCGCGGCGCTGCAAGGGCTCGGCCGGGCGGAGACCGAGGCCCGGATCGAGGAAGCCCTGACCCGGCTTGGCATGGCGGAACGGGCGGGGGAAAAGGTCGGCAAGCTCAACGGCGGGCACCGGCGGCGGATGGAGATCGCCCGCGCGCTGATCCACCGGCCGCGGCTTTTGCTGCTCGACGAGCCGACGGTGGGGCTGGATGCGCCCGCCCGCGCCGCGATCACCGCGCATGTGCATGACCTGGCCGCAACCGGCATCTCTGTGCTTTGGGCGACACATCTGGTCGACGAGCTGCGCGACACGGATGACATGGTGCTGTTGCATCGCGGCCGCGTCGCCGCCGCGGGCGCGGTCGGGGCGCTTCGGGGCGCCACCCCCCTGCCCGACTGGTTCCTGGCCCGGACCGGGGCCGCGGCATGAGGGCCGCCGCGCGCGCCGCGGGCGCGATCATGGCCCGCGAACTGGCCCGGTTCCTGAGCCAGCGCGAACGCTTTCTGGCGGCGCTGGTGCGTCCGCTGGTGTGGCTTTTCGTCTTTGCCGCAGGCTTTCGCGCCGCTTTGGGGATGTCGATCATTCCGCCCTATCGCACCTATATCCCCTATGAAACCTATATCGCGCCGGGGCTGTGCGGGATGATCTTGCTGTTTTCGGCGATGCAAAGCGCGCTCTCGCTGGTCAATGACCGCGAAAGCGGCACGATGCGGCTGATGCTGACGGCGCCCTGGCCGCGCTGGTTCCTGCTGGGGGCGAAACTGCTGGCGGGGGCGCTGGTGGGGCTGGTGCAGGTGGCGGTCTTTCTGGGCATCGGCTGGCTTTACGGCATCCATCTGCCGCCCATGGGCTATCTGGCCGCGCTGCCCGCGCTGATGCTGTCGGGGCTGATGCTGGGATCGCTGGGCCTGCTTCTGTCGGCGCGGGTGCGGCAGCTGGAGAACTTTGCCGGGGTGATGAATTTCGTGATCTTCCCGATGTTCTTCCTGTCTTCGGCGCTCTATCCGATCTGGAAGATGCAGGAGGCTTCGCCTTGGCTCGCCTGGATCTGCCGTCTCAACCCCTTTACCCATGCGGTCGAGCTGATCCGGTTTTCGCTTCATCTGCAAGGCAATGCGCTGTCGCTGGCGGTGACGGCGGGGGCCACGGCCGTGTTCTTCGCGCTGGCGCTTTGGGGCTATGAACCGGCGCGGACACGGGCGCCGCGGGGGGAGTGACGCGAACTGGCCGAGGCCATCGCCGAGGCCCCGCGGACCATTTGTCCCATGACCGCCGAGGGCCCCAAAGGCCCTCGGCCTGCGCCCGCCCCGCCCATGGCGGGCGCATTCGCGCCGCCGGGGCGGAGCGCAGGCCTCTGTCCCGCTTGCGGAAACGGTCATGCCGCGGCTGTTGCGATACGGGCGGGGAAAGGCGGTGCCTTTCCTGATCCGCCCGAAACCGCGCTCACCCCTCGCTCAGCCGCGCCGGACGGCCCGTCAGCCGCGCGCGGCGCGTGGCGAGCCGGTCCAGCTCCAGCGCCGCATGCGAGGCCAGCACCACCGCCGGGCGCGTCTCGGCGATCAGCGCGGCGGTCAGATCCAGCAACTCCGCGACGCGCCCGGCATCCAGCGACACGAAGGGCTCGTCCAGAATGAGCAGCTCGGGCCGCGCCGCAAAGGCCCGCGCCAGCCCGACCCGACGCGCCTGCCCCAGCGAGAGCTGCCCCGGCCAATGCGCGCCATAGCCCGCCAGACCGACGCGGGACAGCCAGGCCTCGGCGGTTGCCGCATCCACCCCGGTCGGCAGGATGATGTTGTCGATCACCCGCCGCCAGGGCATCAGATTGGGCTCCTGAAACACCATCGCGCGGCGGCTTGGTCCCTGCAACGTGCCGCGAAACCGCGTGTCCACCCCGGCCAGGATGCGCAGCAGCGTCGATTTGCCAGAGCCGGAGGGCCCGGCGATGCCCAGCACCTCGCCCGGCTCGACCCGCAGGCGCAGCGCCCCCAGAATGACCGTCGCGCCGAAGCGTTTTTCCGTCAGATCCAGCGCGATCATTCCCGCCTCCAGCGGTTCGCCCGCCCCGAAAGCGGCGCCAGGATCAGCCATTCGACGGCGAGCATCACGCAGACGAAAGCCGCCGCCCAGGCGAGCACCTCGGCAATGTCGAACATCTGGAAATTCAGATGGATACGAAAGGCCGATCCCGTTCGAGCGGCCAGAAATTCGACCACCAGCACGACCTTCCAGATCAGCGAAACGCCCGCCCGCGCCGCGGCGATCAGATGCGGCATCAGCTGCGGGATCAGGATATGGCGGTGCCGCGCGACAAAGCCCATGCCGAAGACACGGGCCATTTCCGACAGCGCCGGGTCCCGCGCCCGCACGCCCTCGCGCAGGATCACCGCCACCAAGGGCACCTTGTTCAAGGCGACGGCGGTGATCGCCGCGGTTTCGTTCAGCCCGATCCAGAGGTAACACAGCACGATCAGCACCAGCGCCGGGATGTTGTTCCAGATCGTCAGCCAGGGGTCGAACCAGTCGTTCACCCGCCGCGACAGGCCCAGCACGATCCCCAGCACCGTCCCCGCCAGCATCGCCAGAGCGAAGGACGCCCCCACCCGCGCCAGCGTCGCGCCCAGATCGGGCAGCATCCGCCCCGAGACCAGCCCCTCGGCCAGCTGCGGCAGCACCTGCTGCGGCCCGGGCGCATGGGACGGATCGCCCAGCACCGCCGCGATCGCCGCCCAAAGCAGCAGCGCCGCCAGGATCGAAACCGCCGTGCGCCCGACCGCGCGCCATTCCCGCCCGCCCGCGCCAGGCGGGGCGGCGAGGATCCCCGCCCCGGCCTCGGGCTGCGGCTTGCGGGCCATGAGGACCATCACTGCGTCAGGAATGTGCCCGGGGGCAGATCCCGGACCGGGCCCAAAAGCTCCGCGCCGCCGATCCCGGCCATCAGCTTCAGCATCTTGTCGGCCGCGGCCTGATCCACCGGCGCATCGGTCGGGATGCCCGCCCGGTAGCCCGCCACCAGCGCCAGATATTGCGCGTCGGATTTCGCGTTCATGATCGCGCGCAGCCGGGCAAAGGCCGCGTCATCGCTGGCCAGAAGCGCCTTGGCGGCCTTTGAAGCCGCGCGCAGACCGGCCACCGCGGCGGGCTTCTCCTGCGCGAGTTTCTCCGAAAACACATAGCCCAGAAGCGGCGTTTCCGGATCGAGCCCCAGCGCCGTCGCCGCCTCAGAGGTCGAGACCAGCGTCTCCATGCCCCGCGCCTGCATCTTGGCGCCGAAATGCCAGAAGTTGATCGCCGCATCGACCTCGCCCGAAAGCGCGGCCTCCATGATCAGGGGCGGCGCACCGAAGACCTGCTCGGTCTCCTGCGCCAGATCCATGCCGTATTTCTGGCGCGCATAGGCGCGCAGGATCAGCCAGCTCTTGTCCAGGGGCCCCCCGGCGATGCCGATCTTTTTCCCTTTCAGATCCGTCAGATCGACGATCCCCGATTGCGGCTTGACCAAAAGGCCGCCGACCGCGCGCGAATAGGGGATGAAGGTGAAATCCCTGCCCTCGGCACGCATCCGCGCGACCCAGAACCAGTCGGTCACGATCGCCTCGGCCGCGCCGCCCTGCAGCGCCACCTCGGCCGCGGGATTGCCCGCGACGGGCAGCACGCTCAGGCTGAAGCCGTTCGCCCGGTCCAGACCGTAATGCCGGATCGTGTCCAGTTCCCAGTTCACCGTGCCGCCCTCCAGCGCCGCCACGGTCAGCACCGGCAGATCCTGCGCCCGCGCGGGCACGGCCCCGGCCAGCATCGCCGCAAGGCCCGAGGCCAGCGCGGCCCGGCGCGTCATTCTGATCATCCTGTCCTCCCTCGTTCCTTGCGCAAAGGCTAACCGCCTCCGCCCCGGCCTTCCTATTAGACCAATGGCCAATACGCCCCCGGCCGCGGCTGGGGCAGGATCGCGGCAGACCCGGCCCCGGAGTTCGACCAATGTCGAATGGCAGCGGACGGGCCCGGGCCGTTACCACCGTGGCAGCACCGATCGTTAGGGAGAGAGAGATGCTCGACGTCCGCAACCGCCGTTTCCTTGCGGCCCTGCTGCTGGCCTGTCTTCCGGGGCCGCTTCTGGCGCATGGCGATGTGACGCCGCAGCCGGTGAACACCGATGCCCTGCCCGAGGTGGGCGAGGAATGGCTGACCGAAAACCCCTATCGCGCCGAGAAGGCGGGCGAGGAGGTCTGGAAGGCGGCGGTGAAAATCGGCGATTCCGGTTTCAACCAGAATTGCGCGCGCTGTCATGGGCTTGGCGCGGTCTCGGGCGGTCTGGCGCCGGATCTGCGCTTCCTCGAGGCCGAGGAATATGGCGATGAATGGTTCGCCGAGCGGTTCCAGCACGGCTATACCCAGGACGGCACGACGAAGATGCCCGCCTTTGGTCCGGTTCTGGGGCAAAAGGCCGGTTGGGCGATCCGCACCTATATCGAGACCCGGCCCGAGGATGGGGCGCTTGACAGCCACACCGACCGGCTGCGCGCGATCGTCGCCGATCTGGAGGCGGGCACGGCGGATGGCGTGGCGGTCAAGGAAGAGCTGGAACAGATCAATTCCGAGGTGAAGACCTTTTCGGGCGCGCCGGTGGCCGACAGCACGGTCAGCCGCGCCGCCGAGGTGCTGAGCGCGGACAAGGCCAGTTTCAAGCACGCGGCCGAGCTGCTGTCGCTGGGCCTGTCGGCGGCGAAATGAGCGGGCGGGCGGCGCTGCGGTCTGTCGCGCTGGGGCTTGCCCTTGCCGGTCTGGCGCCGCTTGCGGCCGGGGCCGCCTGCGAGGGGCAGGCCCCCGAACAGAAGCTGCAAAACACCCCCGCGCAGGATATCGGGCGCAGCCTCGACCGCATCCGCGAGGATGGCTGGATCGAGGTGGCGCTTTATGAAAACTACAAGCCCTGGTCCTGGGCGGAGCGCGGTCAGCCGCAGGGCATCGATGTCGAGATCGCACAGCTGATTGCCGCCGATCTGGGGGTCACGCCCCGCATCCGGCTGGTGCAGGCGGGCGAGACGCTGGATGCCGATCTGCTCAATTACGTCTATCGCGGCGCGGCCGTGGGTGGGCATGTGTCTGATATCATGGGGCATGTTCCCTATGATGTCGCCTATGCCTGCCGTTTCGACCAGGTTGTCTTCACCGGCCAATATGCGACCGAGCGGCTGGCGATCGCCTATGACATCGCAAGCTATCCGGACAAGCCGCCGGTGCCTGCGGTCTTTCGCTACGATCCGGTGGGGGTCGAGAATGACTCGATTTCGGATTTCTTCCTGACCTCGGTCGCGCATGGGGCGACGGCGGACAAGGTGCATCGCTACAAAACCACCGGCGCGGCGATGGCGGGGCTTGCCGCGCGGGAGGTGAGGGCCGCGATGGGGCCGCGCGCCGAGCTCGAGGCGCATCTGGCCCCCGGCATCGGGCTGCATGAACCGCCGCTTCTGGGGCTGGCGCGGCCCAGCTGGACTTTGGGGCTGGCGATTTCCTTTCAGCATCGCGACCTTGGCTATGCGGTCGATGATGCGATCGCGGCGGCGCTGGCCGATGGCCGGATCGCGCAGATCTTCGCCGATCACGGCGTCAGCTTCGAGCCGCCGGAGCGTTAGACCAGCGTCTCGAAATTGCCCTGAAAATCCACCGCCGTCACCGCGCGCAGCCGCAGCCTGCGGGCGGCTGGGATGATCTCGTCGCGTTCCATCAGCACGAAGGCGGTCGAGGCGGCATCACAGAGCGTGGCACTGGCGCCTTCCACCGTCACCGTCGAGAAGCGCGGAATTTGTCCATGCGGGCCAAGGATATGGCTGCCCCCCGGAAAGGGCATCGCGGCGGGCGAGGATGTCGCCATCGCGCCCGCCGTCAGTGATCGCACCGCCACCAGCCCGGCTTCGGGGTCTTCGATCCCCAGCCGGAACGGCCCGCCCAGCGCCTGAAACTCGCCCATGTCGATCAGACAATCGCCAAGGCCCGCGCGGGCGCAGATTTCGGCCACGCGCTCGGCGCCATGGCCCTGCGCGATGCCGTTCAAGGTCAGCGCCTGCCCGCGCGAAAGCACGATCTCCCGCCCGATCTGCACCCGGTGCAGGCCGATCGCCGCGCGCGGTTGCAGCGGATCGCGGCCTTCGGCCAGGGCAAGCCAGAGCGGCTGCACCGTCGGATCAAAGGCCCCGCGCGTCAGGTCATGCACGCGTTTCGCCACCGCCAGCACTGACCGCATCCGCGCCGAGCCCGGACCGCGGCCGGTCGCATTCAGCCGGGTCAATTCGCTGTCGGCGTGCAACGAAAAGGTGGCCTCGATCGCCGCGATCTCGGCGCGGATCTCGGCCAGCGGCAGGGCACCGGGCGCGGTGATCCGCAGATCGGCGCCAAAGGCCCGGCCCGTCCAGGTCTCGGCCCGCGCGCCTTGCGCGATCAGCGCCGCCCCGCCACGATCTGCAGAAACCGCCGCCGCTTCATGCCCGAGCCTTTCGTTCGCCGCCAGCACCAAAGGCACACAGCGGCTTTTGTCGTCAAGTGACGCCACACAGTCAAGGCACTGGAAACACTCGGAATAGCGGATCTCGCCGGTGCGCTTGATCGCGCCATAGGCGCAGCGCACGCGGCACAGCTGACAGGGTTTGCCACAATCCGCCCGCCGCGGAATGAAGGCGCGCAGCCGCAAAAGCCCGCCCAGCCGCATCACCGCGCCCAAGGGGCAGAGCGAGCGGCAAAAGCCCTTGAACCATACCATCGACACCGCGATCCAGCCCATCGCCCAGATCAGATAGGGCCAGGGACGGTCGAAATGCATCGTGATCGCGGTCTTGAAGGGCTCGATTTCCGCTGCGGCTTCCGCATGTTGCGGCGCAAGGAAGGCCACGGCGACCAGCGCCACGGCCGCAACCGGCCCCGTCCAGAGCAGCACCCGGGCAAGGCTTGCGGGCGGCTCGATCCGCGGCAGACGCAACAGCCGACCGGCGTGATGGGCAAATTCCTGCATCGCGCCAAAGGGGCAGAGCCAGCCGCAAAAGAATCCCCGCCCCCAAAGCAGAAAGCCGATCCCCGCCGCGCCCCAGATCGCCAGCCCGAAAGGATCGTAAAGCAGCACCTCGAGCCCGCCCGACACCAGCCCGCGCGCCACCGCCATCACCGTGACGATGGACAGCTGCCCCTGCCCCCAGAAGCCGACAAAGCCGATGACGACGCAAAGGATGCCCAGCCGCACCGGGGTAAAGGCGCGCAGCCCCGCCAGCCGCGATTGCGCGAGCAGCGCCGCCATCAACAAGCCCAGAAACCCGCCCAGCGCCCAGAGATCGGCGGCGCGATTGCGCAGCGCCTGCTGCACCGGGCTGATGCGGTCTGGGGCGGCGGGGCGCAGAAAGAACCGCTCCGGCGTCTGCAACACTAGTGGAAAATGCGCCGAGCCGACCTCGGCCTGAAACATCCCGTGTTCGCGCACGGCCTGCAGGCGCAGCTCCCACGGCCGGGTCGGATCGAAGCCCAGACGGCGGTCAAGCCGCACCACCATCTTCGTCGCCTCGGACAGCTCCGGCGGCAGATCGGCGGCCAGTTCCGGCAGGATGTCGGCATCGCGCAGCACCAGGGGCAGGCCGTCCTGCGTCGCCGTCAGCCGGTCGGGCGCGGTGTTGCGCACGAAATCCGCCGACACCAGCCCATGCTGCCCGGCCTCGATCAGCAGGACCAGCTCGTCATCGGGGGCGCGGGCGGTGAAACGGGCAATCTCGGAGAGCGTCTCGGGGGCCAGCACGGCGCGGGCCAGCGCGGGCGGGCCAAGGTCGATCACGTAAAGATCGATGAAGGGCGCCTCGGGGTCGATGCCCGCGCCGTCCTGCGCCCATTTCGTGCCCGCGAAAGCCGCATCCAGCTGCGCCCCGCTGACCCGAAGACGCCCGACAAGCCCCTGATCTAGAAGATCTTTCCAGGACAGGGCCTCGTCATGCGCGGGATCGGGCCTCGGCGCGGGCCCCGCCCCCACGCCCTGCATCTTGTCGCGCGCAACCGCCAGCGTCGCCGCCAGGATCGAGTCATGCGCGATCCGCACCGAGGCCGTCGCCTTCGTCACCCCGTCCAGATAGACATTGTCCGAGGCCGTGCCGCCCCCGCCGTAAGGGGTGCCGACGACCAGCGGCTCGCTGATCGCATGGCCGCGATATTGTTCCAGAAAGGCCCGGAACGGCGCCTCGCCCAGACCGGAAACGAAGATCGGCTCGTTTTGCCGCAACAGCCGCACGTCGATGAACCGCCCCTCGCGGTCAAGCAGCACCAGCAGGTCGATGGGCGCCCCGGAAAACCCCGGCAAGGGCGCCAGCGGCTCGGTTTCAAAGACGAAACCCGCCTCGCCCCCGCCCGAATTCAGGAGCGTCCAGACCCCCTTGTCATTCACCGGCGCCCCCAGTTCGTAAGGCGCCAGGATCAGCGCGGAAAGCGCATCGCGCGTCAGCACCTCCGCGCAAAGCGGGGTCGCGAAGGCCAGCCAAAGAAGCAGGAACCGGATCATGCCGCAACTGTGCTTGAGCCGGGACAGGCTGCCTATTCGACCTTGGTGCAAGATGCGCGGCGCCCAATTTTCGGGCAGTTGCCCGGAAAACGCCGCCCGCCCCGCGGCCGGGGCCGGTTTCCCATGGCATCCGCCGCCCGGCTTCCTACAGTCGGGGCAACACGGGGGGAAGACCATGGCGATCCACGCATCCATCCATCACCTGACGCATTATGTCTACGACCGCCCGGTGACTTTGGGGCCGCAGATCATCCGGCTGCGTCCGGCGCCGCATTCGCGCACGCGAGTGATTTCGCATTCGCTCAAGGTCAGCCCCGGCGGGCATTTCGTGAACCACCAGCAGGACCCCTATGGCAACTGGCTGGCCCGTTTCGTCTTTCCCGAGCCGGTGACCGAGCTGAAGATCGAGGTCGATCTGGTCGCCGACATGACGGTCTACAACCCGTTCGATTTCTTTCTGGAAGAAACCGCCGAGACCTGGCCCTTTGACTATCCCGAGGATCTGCGCGACGATCTGTCGATCTATCGCACGCCGGACCCCGAGGGGCCGCAGCTGGCGCGGTTCATCGGCACGGTGGATTTCACCCAGACCCGCACCGTCGATTTTCTGGTGGCGCTGAACGCCCGGATCGCGCGGGAAATCCGCTACACGATCCGGATGGAACCCGGGGTTCAGACGCCCGACGAGACGCTGACGCTGGCCTCGGGCTCGTGCCGCGACAGTTCCTGGCTGCTGGTGCAGGTGTTGCGGCATCTGGGCTTCGCCGCCCGCTTCGTCTCGGGCTATCTGATCCAGCTTGCCCCCGATGTGAAGGCGCTCGATGGCCCTTCGGGGACCGAGGTCGATTTCACCGATCTGCACGCCTGGGTCGAGGTCTTCCTGCCCGGCGCGGGCTGGGTGGGGCTTGACCCGACCTCGGGGCTTTTGGCGGGGGAAAGCCATATCCCGCTGGCGGCGACGCCGCATTACCGCAATGCCGCGCCGATTGCCGGGGGCTTCACCGCCGCGGGCACGCCCGAGACGCGCTTTGCCTTTGACATGCAGGTGAAGCGGGTGGCGGAACATCCGCGCATCACCAAGCCCTTTTCCGACGAAGCCTGGGACCGGCTGAATGCGCTGGGCCAGCGGGTCGATGACGCCTTGCGGGCGGGCGATGTGCGCCTGACCATGGGGGGCGAGCCGACCTTTGTT
Source organism: Rhodobacter capsulatus SB 1003 (assembly GCF_000021865.1). Lineage (NCBI taxonomy): Bacteria > Pseudomonadati > Pseudomonadota > Alphaproteobacteria > Rhodobacterales > Rhodobacter > Rhodobacter capsulatus. The sequence continues at coordinate 1,779,011 of NC_014034.1, read as the reverse complement.
TCGGTCGATGATTTCGAGACGCCGGAGTGGAACACCGAGGCCGTCGGGCCGCAAAAACGCGCGCTGGCCGATGATCTGATCCGCCGCTTGCAGGCCCGCTTCGCCCCGGGGGGCTTTCTGCATTACGGGCAGGGCAAGTGGTATCCGGGCGAGAGCCTGCCGCGCTGGACCTTTTCGCTTTATTGGCGGCACGACGGCGTGCCGGTCTGGCAAAACCCCGATCTGATCGCGCGCGAAAACGCCACCGCGCCGGTCGGTCCCGCCGAGGCCGGGCGCTTCATGGAGGCCTTTGCGGCGCATCTGGGGCTTGATCCGGTCTTCGCCCAGCCCGCCTATGAAGACCCCGGCGAATGGATCCTGAAGGAAGCGAACTTACCGCCGAATGTCAGCCCGGAAAACCCGAAGCTGAAAAACCCCGAGGACCGCGCCCGGTACGCCCGCGTCTTCAACCGCGGCCTGACCGAACCCTCGGGCTTCGTGCTGCCGATCCAGCCCTGGCAAGGCCGGGCCGGGGGGCGGCGCTGGCGGTCGGAACTCTGGAAGCCGCGGCGCGGGCATCTGTTCCTGGTGCCCGGCGACAGCCCGGTGGGGTTCCGCCTGCCCCTCGGCGCCCTGCCGCATGTGCCCGCCGACTCCTATCCCTATTCCTACCCGGCCGATCCGACCGTCGAAGTCGGGCCGCTGCCGGATTTCAGCGCCGCCATTGCGGAACGGCGGGCAAAGATCCAGGCCGAGATCGACCGGCTGGCCGCCGAGGAAGCCCGTGAACAGGCGGCCTTCCTGCCCGCCGTCAGCCCGGCGCATCAGCAGAAATCCACCCGGACCGAGAGCGATCCGACCGCGCGGCAGGCGCTTTCGGCGCAGGGCACCGACCCGGCCACGGGGGCGGTGCGCACGGCCATCGCCATCGAGCCGCGCGACGGGCGGTTGTGCCTCTTCATGCCGCCCTGCGACACGCTCGAAGACTACCTCGACCTGATCGCCAGCGCCGAGGCGACGGCGGCCGAGCTGAACCTGCCCATCCATATCGAGGGTTATGCGCCGCCCCATGACCCGCGGCTGAACGTGATCCGCGTCGCCCCCGATCCGGGCGTGATCGAGGTGAACATTCACCCCGCGCACAGCTGGGAGGAGTGCGTCGCCACCACCGAGGCGATCTATGCCGAGGCGCGGCTCTCGCGTCTTGGCGCCGACAAGTTCATGATCGACGGGCGCCACACCGGCACCGGCGGCGGCAACCATGTCGTCGTCGGGGGCGCGACGCCGAATGACAGCCCGTTCCTGCGCCGCCCCGATCTTCTGAAATCGCTGATCCTGATCTGGCAGCGCCATCCCTGCCTGTCTTACCTCTTCTCGGGTCTCTTCATCGGGCCGACCTCTCAGGCGCCGCGGATCGACGAGGCGCGGCATGACACGCTTTACGAACTTGAAATCGCGCTCGCGCAGATCGGCGATCCGGTCCATGGCGGCAACCTGCCGCCGCCCTGGCTGGTGGACCGGCTGCTGCGCAACATGCTGATCGACGTCACCGGCAACACCCATCGCGCCGAGATCTGCATCGACAAGCTTTATTCCCCCGATGGCCCCACCGGCCGTCTGGGTCTGGTCGAGTTCCGCGGCTTCGAGATGCCGCCCCATCCGCGCATGTCCTTGGCGCAGCAACTGCTGATCCGCGCCCTGATCGCGCGGGCCTGGGCCGCGCCCGTCACCGGGCGGCCCGTGCGCTGGGGCACGGTGCTGCATGACCGCTTCATGCTGCCGCATTATCTGTGGGAAGATCTGCTGTCGCTGCTGGCTGATCTGCGCGCGCATGGGTTCGATTTCGACCCGGTCTGGTTCGAGGCGCAATCGGAATTCCGCTTCCCCTTCTGCGGCCAGATCGAGGCCGAGGGGGTGCATCTGGAACTGCGTCAGGCGCTGGAGCCCTGGCATGTGTTGGGCGAGACCGGCGCCATCGGCGGCACGGTGCGCTATACCGACAGCTCGGTCGAGCGGCTGCAGGTGAAGCTGACAAACCTGCATCAGGACCGCTACACGGTGATGTGCAACCGCCGTCCGGTGCCGATGACGCGCACGGGCACGGCGGGGACCTCGGTCGCGGGGGTGCGCTTCAAGGCCTGGCAACCGCCCGCCGCGCTGCATCCGACGCTGCCGGTGAACACGCCCTTGGTCTTTGACATCTATGACCGCTGGTCGGGCCGGGCTTTGGCGGGCTGCACCTGGCACGTCGCCCATCCGGGCGGGCGCAATTACGACACTTTCCCGGTCAATGCCTACGAGGCCGAGGCGCGGCGTCTGGCCCGGTTCGAGCCGATGGGCCACAGCCCCGGCGCCTATGCCCCCGCCCCCGAGACGCCGCATCCGGAATTTCCGCTGACCCTTGACCTGCGCCGTCCCATCGGGCTTGAGTGAGGCTCAAGCCCCGGTGCCCCATGACCCAGACGCCCCCGCCCCATCCCGCGAATGACCTTTTCGCCAATTACCGGCTCTCGCCCGGGGTGGCGGATGAATTGTTCGATGCGGCAGGCCAGATGCGCCCGGTCTGGCGCCGCTTTGTCGACCGCTTCGCCCGGCTGAGCCCGGCCGAGATCACCGCGCGGTTCGAACGCGCCGACCAATATCTGCGCGATGCCGGCGTCTTCTTCCGGCAATATTCGAACGACCCCTTGGCGGAACGGGAATGGCCGCTCTCGCATATTCCGGTGATCCTGCATGAAACGGAATGGGAGACGATCTGCGCCGGGCTGACGCAGCGGGCGGACCTGCTGGAAGCGGTGATGGCCGATCTTTACGGCCCCGGGCGGCTGGTCACCGAGGGCCATCTGCCCGCGGAACTGATCGCGGGCTCGCGGCAATGGCTGCGCCCGATGGTGGGCATCACCCCGCGCGGCGGCCATTTCCTGCATGTGCTGGCCTTTGAAATCGGCCGCGCCCCGGATGGGCGCTGGTTCGTGCTGGGGGATCGCACGCAGGCGCCCTCGGGCGCGGGATTTGCGCTGGAAAACCGCATGGCCACCGGCCGCATCTTTCCCGAACGCTTCCCGCGCGCCCATATCCACCGGCTGGCCGGGTTCTTCGGCACCTTCCGCGCCGCGATGGAGCGGCTGGCGCAGGCGCCGGGCGGGCGCGAACGGGCGGCGGCGATCCTGACGCCCGGCCCCTCGAACGACACCTATTACGAACACACCTATATCGCCCGCTATCTGGGTCTGATGCTGCTTGAAGGCGAGGATCTGCTGGTGCAGGACGGTCAGGCGATGGTCCGCACGATCGAGGGGCCGCAGCCCTTGGGCGTGCTGTGGCGGCGCATCGATGCGGCCTTTGCCGATCCGGTGGAGCTTGATGCCACAAGCCAGATCGGCACCCCGGGTCTGGTCGAGGCGATCCGGGCGGGCAATCTGGCGCTGGTGAATGCGCTGGGCTCGGGCGTGATGGAGATGCGGGCGATGATGGCCTTTCTGCCGCGCATCTGCGAGGTCTTGCGCGGCAAGCCGTTGAAGATGCCCAACATTGCCACCTGGTGGTGTGGCGGGGCGACCGAACGCGCCTTCGTGCGCGACAATGCCGACCGGATGATGATCGGCTCGGCCTATGCCTGTGATCTGCCCTTTGATCTGGGCGCGGCGACGGCGCTGGGCGGCACCTTGCGCGGCTCGGCCCGGGCCTCGATCTCGGATTGGCTGGAGGCCGAGGGGCAGATGCTGGTGGGCCAGGAGGCGGTGACGCTGTCCACCACCCCCGCCTGGGTCGACAGCGGCACCGGCGCGAACCGGATCGAGCCGCGGCCGATGACGGTGCGGGTCTTTGCCGCCCGCGACGCCAATGGCAACTGGACCTTCATGAAGGGCGGCTATGCCCGCATCGGCCGGTCCGGCGACACCACGGCGCTGGCGATGCAGCGCGGCGGCGCCGTGGCCGATGTCTGGGTCGTGGCCGACCGGCCGGTGCGGCAGGAAAGCCTGTTGCCGCGGCCGGAAAAGGGCGTGCGCCGGGCCAGCCCCGGCATCCTGCCCGCACGTTCGGCCGACAATCTCTACTGGCTCGGCCGCTATGTCGAACGCACCGAAGACGCGATCCGGCTCATCCGCGCCTATCACCTGCGTCTGGCCGCCACCGACAATGCCGAAGACGCCCGGCTGCGGCTGTTGCGCAGCTTCCTTGGCGGTTACGGCATCACCACGACCCAGCCGGTGCCGGGCGCGCTGATCGACCGGATCGAGGCCGCCCGCGGCTGCGCCGCCAAGGTCCGCGACCGCTTTTCCACCGATGGCTGGGCGGCGCTGGCCGACCTTGCCCGCACCGCGCGGTCGATGAGCCAGACCGCGAAACCGGGCGATGATGCCGCGCGGGCAATGTCGGTGCTGTTGCGCAAGATCACCGGCTTTTCCGGCCTTGTGCATGAAAACATGTATCGTTTTTCCGGCTGGACCTTCCTGTCCCTTGGCCGCGCCTTGGAACGCACCGATGCGCTGGCGGCGGTTCTGGCCACTTTTGCCGATGCCAAGGCGCCCTCGGGCTGTCTCGATATCGCGATCGAGGTCGCCGACAGCGTGATCACCCATCAGCGCCGCTACCGCATGGAACGCTCGCGCGAGACGGTGGTGGACCTGCTGGCGCTGGATGGCGACAACCCGCGCTCGATCCTGTTTCAGATCGCGCGGATGCGGGCGCTCGCCGCGGATCTGCCGCATGCGCGCGAGAACGGGCGGCTGGCGGCGCTGTCACGCGCCATCGTGCCGGTCGAAAGCCTGCTTTCCGTCGCCGCGCCCGAGGAGATCACCACGCACCGGCTGATCACCCTGCGGTCCGAGGTGGCGCAGATGTCGAACCTCGTCACGCAAAGCTATCTGGGGTAGGTCATGCGCTACGAGATCAAACTGGCCATCGACTATGATTACGCCGCGCCCTCGGATCATCTGCGCAATCTGGCGCGGTTGCTGCCGCCCGACATTCCGGGCGCGCAGCGGGTGCTGGCGCGGCGGCTGACGCTGGACCCGGCCCCGGATGAACGCCACGACGGGCTGGATTTCTTCGGCAATGCTGTGACATCCGTCGTCTGGCACCGCCCCGTCGCCGATGTGCGCTTTGAACTGTCCGCAAGGATCGAACGGCTGGCGCAGCCCGTTCCGCTTGACCTCTCGCCGCCGCTGCCGAAACTTGGCGCCGAAATCGCCGCCGAGACGACACTGGCGCCCACCGCGCCGCATCACTTCCTTGGCGCCTCGCCGCGCGTCGTGCCCTGCCCCGAGATCACCGCCTTTGCCCGCGCCGTGACCACGCGCACGATGACCGCCGCCACGGCCGTGGCCAGGCTGGGCCATGCGCTGCACAAGCACATGACCTTCGACGCCGAGGCGACGACGGTCGACACCCCCCCGCGCGAGGCCTTTGCCCGTGGTCGCGGCGTCTGTCAGGATTTCACCCATGTGATGATCGCCGGCCTGCGCGGCATCGGCATTCCCGCGGGCTATGTCTCTGGTTTCCTGCGCACTTTTCCGCCGCCCGGGCAGCCGCGGCTGGAAGGCGCGGATGCGATGCACGCCTGGGTGCGGGCCTGGGTCGGGCGCGAAATGGGCTGGATCGAGTTCGATCCGACGAATGATCAGGCCGCCGGGGTGGATTTCGTCACCGTCGCCGTCGGGCGCGATTACGATGATGTGGCGCCGATCCGCGGGGCGCTGCGCTCGGCCGGGCGGGCCGAAACGCGGCAGGCGGTCGACGTGCTGCCGCTTGACACCGAATGACGGGCCCCGAGATCCTGCCGCTTGGCCTTGAGGCCGTGCTGGTGCGCTTCGCCACCGCCTGGTCGGAGGAGGCGAACAGCGCCGCGCAGCGGCTTGCCGTGGCGCTGGCGGCCGATCCGCTGCCCGGGCAGACCGAGGTGGCGCCAGGGCTTGGCTCGGTGCTGCTGCGCTTTGACCGGCTGACAACCGGCCGCATGCAGTTCGCGGCCGCGTTGCGCCAGCGCCTGACGGCGCCAGCCCCCGAGCCCGCCGCCGCACGGCATTGGACCGTCCCCGCCTGTTTCGGCGGGAGCTGGGGGGCCGATCTGACCGAAGCCGCCGCCCTGGCGGGACGCAGCGAAAGCGCTTTGATTTCAGAGCTTTGTGCAACGGACTTGCGGGTTCTGGCGCTGGGCTTCGCGCCCGGGCAGCCCTATCTCGGCACCCTGCCCGCGCATTGGCAGATGCCCCGCCTGCCCACGCTGACACCGCGGGTCGAGGCGGGCACGATCACCACCGCGCTGCGCCAGATCGTGCTCTTCGCCGCGCCCTCGCCCACCGGCTGGCGGGCGTTGGGCCGCACCGCCTTTCGCCCCTTTGCCGCCGATGCCGCCGAGCCGTTCCGGCTGCGCCCGGGCGATTTCCTGCGCTTCACCCCGACAAGCGCCGAAAACATCGCCGCGCTGATCGAAAAGGGCGATCCTTTTGGGGGTGCAATTCTGGGTTTTCCGAAATGACAGGATTTATCGAAGTCATTTCTGCCGGTCCCGGAATTTCGGTGCAGGATCTGGGGCGGCCGGGCTACACGGGATTCGGTCTTTCGACCGGGGGCGCCGCAGACCGCCGCGCGCTCTGGGAAGCCGCGGCGCTTCTGGGGCAATCCCGGCCGCAAGCCGCGCTGGAACTGCCGCTGACGGGCGGGCGGTTTCGCGTCACCGCCCCCACCCGGATCGCCCTCACCGGTGCGCCGATGCAGGCCAGCCGCGACGGCAAGCCCTTGATCTGGAATGCCTCTCATCCGCTCGCGCCCGGCGAGGTGCTGGATCTGCGCCCCGGCGAGAGCGGTGTTTACGGCTATCTTTCGCTCGCGGGGGGGCTTTTGACGCCCGAAACGCTGGGCGCCCGCGCCACCCTTGCCGCGGCGGGTCTGGGCACGGTGGTTCACGCGGGGCTGCGCCTGCCCTTCGGCCCCGATCCGGCCCCCGCGGCGGCGGCACAGCGCCTGCCCCCCGACGACCGTTTCACCGGCGGCACGCTGCGGGTGATCGCCGGGCCGCAGACCGCGCTTTTCGCGCCCGAAACGCGGGCCCGCGCCTTTGCCACCCGGTTTCGCGCCGGTCCGGCCAGCCGTCAGGGGCTGGCGCTGCTTCAGGACGGCGGCCCCTTTGCCACGGAAACCTCGGGGTTGCTGTCGGATTTCATCGGCCCGGGGGACCTCCAGATGACCGGGACGGGACAAGCGGTTGTGCTTCTGGCCGATTGCCAGACCATCGGTGGGTATCCCCGCCTTGGAACGGTGATCCCGCTTGACCTGTCCCGCGCCGCGCAGGCCCGCCCCGGAACCGCGCTGAGGCTGGTCGAAATTCCGCTCGACGCGGCCGAAACCGTCTCGCCGCCCGAGGCGCTTTGGCTGGCGCAGATCCGCCCACTGCTCTGCCCGCTGACCCGCGATCCGCGCGACATTCCCGATCTTTTGGCCTATCAACTGATCTCGGGCATGATCCGCGGCGACGAGGAAGACGCATGAAACTTGATCTCAATTCCGACATGGGCGAAGGCGCGGGCGCGGATGCGGCGCTGCTCGACGTCGTGACCTCGGCCAATATCTGCTGCGGGCTGCATGCGGGCGGGCCGCTGGAAATGGCGCGGGTGATGGCACTGGCGGCCGAAAAGGGCGTCGGCCTCGGCGTGCATCCGGGCTTTGATGACCGGGCAAATTTCGGCCGCACCAGGATGGTGCTGTCGAAACCCGAACTGGTCGATCTGATCGCGTATCAGACCGGCGCGATGGCCGCCGTGGCGCAGGCCAAGGGGTTGAAATTGCGCCATTTCAAGCTGCACGGGGCGCTGTCCAACATCACTTCCGAAGATGCGGATCTGGCCCGCATCTGCTATGGCGCGGCGCTTGCCGTCGTGCCGGATCTGAAGCTGATGGTGCTTTCGGCGACGGCGCAGGAGGCCGCCGCCCGCGCGATGCAGGCCGATTGGGCGGGCGAGATTTTCGCCGACCGCGCTTACAATGACGATGCGACGCTGGTCGATCGCTCGCTTCCGGGTGCCGTTCTGCATGACGCCGAAGCGGCCGCGGGGCGGATTCTGGCGATGCTGCGCGCGGGCGCGATCCTTTCCGCCAGCGGCCATCGCATCCCGGCCCGGATCGACACCGTCTGCCTGCATGGCGACACCCCGCAAGCCCTTGAAATGGCGAAATTGCTGCGCAGCAAATTGCAGGCCGAAGGGGTCGTGCTTCAGCCCCTTTGAAGGAAGGCCAGAACCGACTGCGCCGCACGCAGCCCCGGGGCCGCGCCGCCCTCGCCCAGCCGCTGCATCGTCGTTTCCATGGCGGAAACCTGCGCCGCGCGGCGTTGCGGATCCCGCAACAGATCCTGCAGCGCCCGCGCCATCGGTTTCGGCCGACAGGGCCGGCCGAGGAATTCCGGCACCGCCCGGGTCTCAGACACCAGATTGACCAGCGTCACCGTGTCGATCAGCATCGCGCGCTTCGTGATATGCCACGTCAGCCAGTTCATCCGATAGCCGATCACCATCGGCACCCGGTTCGCCGCCAGTTCCAGACTGACCGTGCCCGAGGCCGCCAGCGCCAGATTGGCCGTGGCAAAGGCCGCGCGCTTCTCGGCCGCGTCCGAAATCACATTCGGCACCTCGTCCCAGCGGCAAGCCATCTTGCGCACCTCTGCCGCCACCCCGCGCACGGTGGGGATGAGCACGCGCAGCCCCGGCACGTCCTGCCGCAGCGCAGCAACGGTCGCGGCGAAGCGCGGCATCAGCCGCTTCACCTCGCCGCGGCGCGACCCGGGCAGGCACAGCAGCACCGGCTGATCGGGACCGATCATCAGGGTCTGGCGCAGCGCGGTCGCCTCGGCCTCGGTCGCCCGCGGCTCGGCCACGACCGGATGGCCGACGAAATCGCAGCTCATCCCCGCGGCGGTCATGTAGGGCGGCTCGAAGGGCAGCAGCGCCAGAACATGGTCGATCACCTCGGCCATCTTCGCCGCGCGCCCGGGACGCCAGGCCCAGACCGAGGGGGCGACGTAATGCACGGTCTTTTGCGCGGGCCGGGCGGCCTTGACGATCCGCGCCACGCGCAGGCAGAAATCCGGGCTGTCGATGGTGATCAGCGCATCCGGCGCCGTCTCCAGAGCCGCCTGAGCCGTCTCGGCAATGCGCCGTTTCAGCTGACGATATTTCGGCAGCACCTCCAGCAGCCCCATGACCGACAGCTCTTCCATCGGGAAAAGGCTTTGCAGGCCAAGGGCTTCCATCTGCGGCCCGCCGATGCCCGCGAATGTCACACCGGGAACAAGGTCGATCAGCGCCGCCATCAGCGCCGCGCCCAGCTTGTCGCCAGAGGCTTCGCCGGCGACGAGAAAAAGCTTCACGGAGAGCGCCCCCACAGGAAGATCCCCGCCGCTTCGGCCGCCGCAATCGTTGCCGCGCGGTCCAGAAGCAGCACGCCGCCCGCCTCGAAAACAATGCCGCAAAGCCCCGCCGCGGCGACCCTGGCCACCGTCTGCGGACCCAGCGCGGGCAGGTCGATGCGGCGATCCTGCCCCGGTTTCGGCGCCTTGAAAAAGACGCCCGCCTTCGGCATCGGCACCAGCCCGCGATGCGCGGCGACGAAATCAAGGAGCGCATCGGTGCCCGGAAGCGCCTCGACCCCAAGGCAAAGCCCGGGGGGACCACCGCCCCTGCCGACATCGACCGCGCCCAAAGCCGCGACGATTTCCGCCGCGCGGGCCGCATCCAGTTGGTCCTGATCGCCGACGCTGCCGCACAAAAGCCCGTCGCCCGGCACCAGAGCCGGGGCGATCTCATCCGCCCCGATCACCTCGAAGTCCCAGTCCTCGAAAAGCGCGATCACCGCGCGCAGCGTCGCATCATCGCCCGCCCGCATCGCGCCAAGAAGCCGCGGCACCAGCGCGGCGGTGCGGGCGTCGAAAAGCTCGGGCTCCAGTTTCGGGCGTTGCATTGCCCCCGCAAAACAGACGCGCCGGATGCCGCGATCGGCCAGCGCGTCGAGGAACGGCACCAGCCGCTCGATGCGGAACGGCAGCACCGATCCGCCCGGCGCGGGCTGACCTTCCAGCGCGCAGACCAGCATTTCCGGCGCGGCCTGCAAAAGCAGCCCCGGCAGCGCGCCCCCCCGGCGATCAGCGCGGTTTCAGATCCCGCGCTCATCGCGGCGTCAGGAAGCTGCGGTCCGAGGGACCAAGAATGAAATCAAGCACTTCGCGGACGTGGCGGCTCTCTGTCCCCTCTTCCGAGAGTTTGCGGGCCTGTTCGCGGAAGTTGCCCTCGCCAAGTGCCATGTAAAGTTCGCGCAATGCGGAAATTTCGGAACGTTCCACACCGCGGCGTTTGAGGCCGACAAGGTTCAGCCCCTCCAGCCCCGCGCGCGGCCCCGCCACCAGCGCATGCGGGATCACATCCGAGGCCACCATCGACAGCGCACCGATGATCGCGCCATGGCCGATGCGCACCCATTGATGCACGCCCGACAGCCCGCCGACGATCACATCGTCTTCGATGACGCAATGGCCCGCGATCGCGACCGAATTCACCAAAATGACCCGGTCGCCGATCTGCACATCATGGGCGACGTGACAATTCGCCATGAACAGCCCGTCGTCGCCCACCCGGGTCACGCCGCCGCCGCCCTCGGTGCCGCAGTTCATCGTCACATATTCGCGGATGCGGTTGCGCGCGCCGATCACCAGCCGGGTCTTTTCGCCCTTGAATTTCAGATCCTGCGGGATCTGCCCCAGCGAGGCAAAGGGAAAGACCACGGTGCCCGCGCCGATCTCGGTCGCGCCCGCGATCACCACATGGCTTTTCAGCTCCACCCCCTCGGCCAGCACGACCTCGGGGCCGATGTGGCAGAAGGGGCCGATCAGGCAGCCCGGGCCGATCACCGCCCCCGGCTCGATCACCGAGGAAACATGCACGCGGGCGGTTGCGTCAACGGCCATGGTCAGCCCTTCAGATCCATCATCGCGGTGAATTCGGCGGTCGCCGCCAGCTGCCCCTCGACAAAGGATTCGCCAAGGAATTTCCACACCTTGCCGCCGCCGCGCTTGACCGTGACATGCATTTCAAGAACGTCGCCCGGAACCACCTTGCGGCGGAACTTGCAGCCGTCGATCGCCATGAAATAGGTGCCAAGCGGCTTGTCGATCACGTTCATCGAAATGCCCACGACCACCGCCGCCGTCTGCGCCATGGCTTCGACGATCATCACCCCCGGCATCACCGGTTCCTCGGGGAAATGGCCGGTGAATTGCGGCTCGTTGTTGGTCACGCATTTGATCCCCACCGCGCTTTCGAAAGGCACGATGTCGCGCACCTTGTCGACCATCAGGAAAGGGTAACGGTGCGGGATGATCCGCTTGATCAGGCTCAGATCGGCGCTGGTATAGGGGGCGGGTTCGCTCATCTTCGATCCTTCCAAAACGGGCCTGTCGCGGGAAAGGCGGCCTTTGGCCGTTGCTAGCGTCGCGCGTCCCGCTTGGCAAGGACGGGGCGCATCGGCATGGGCGGCTATTCGCCGCCGCCCGGGCCGGAACCGGACGGGCCGGGCGTCGCAGCGGGGCCCGCGCCCAGCCGCGCATCCATCAGCCGCGCCAGATCCTCGGTGATGTCGGCGGCTTCCAGGCCGCGGATGATCGCGCGCCGGTCCAGCACCATCACCGCGCCGCGGCGGGTCAGGATCTCGTCGATCAGCGGCCCGGAGGCGACGAAGAACGCCTGCCGCGCCGTCTCGAAGCTTTGCGTCAACGCCTGCGCCTTGGCCTTTTGCGCCGCCCGGATCCCGGTCGCGCGTTCGTCAAAGGCATCGGCCTCGGCGCGAAAGGCCGCGGGCGTCAGCTTTGCCCGCCGCTCGGTCAGAAGCTTTTCCTCGGCGATCAGGTCATCGGCGATGCGGGTGTTTTCCGCCGCAAGCGCCGTCGATTCGCGGGTCATCTCGGCGGCGATGGCCTTGCCCCAAAGCGTGTCATCAAAGAGCCGCTCGAAATCGAGCGTCAGCACCGGCACCGCCGCCGGGGCCACCGGCTCGGCCCGCAGCGGCGCCGCAAGGCCAAGCGCCAGCACCGCCGCGACAAGGCACAGGCGCAAAAGGCCGGGGAGGCTCCCCGGCCCCGTCAGGCGTTTCGCTGGCGCATCCGCCGCATCGGCTCAGAACTTCGTCGCGATGGTCAGATCGAAGTTCTGTTCCTTGTCGTAATCTTCTTTCTTGATCGCCTTCATGAAGTTCAGCCGCAGCGGCCCCAGCGCCGAATCCCAGAACACCGAGAAGCCGACCGCAGAGCGCAGACGCAGGGAATCGTCAACCTCGCTTGGCGCCCCGCTGCGCCCGCCCGTCGTGTTGTCGAGCCCCCAGACCGAGCCGGTATCCCAGAACAGACCGCCATGGATGCCATATTCCTCGGGCAGGCCCAGCGGGAATTCGCTTTCAAGGCGCAGGGCCGCGAAATACTTGCCCCCAAGGGCATCGCCATTGGCCGCCCCGGCCCCGTCATGCACGTAATCGCGCGGACCATAGCCATTGCTTTCGAAGCCGCGGACCTTGTTGTTGCCCGAGAAGCGGTCAAGGATCGTCAGCGTGGTATCCCCCCGCGCGGCGATCGCCCCGCCTTCCAGCTCGGCCCGCAAGGTCACATCCTCGTTCCAGACCTTGCGTTCGGCGCGCAGAAGCGCCGTGGTCTTCAAGGCCTCGACATCCCCGCCCAGACCGTAAAGATCCTGACTGAACCGGAAGGTGAAGCCCGTGCGCGGGTCGATGCCGGTGCGGCGCGTGTCAAAGGTATAGGTGTAGCCCGGCCCCATGCTGTTGCGCGCGCCCTGTTCTTCCTCGGCGACAAGGATCTGCGACGACCAGAGCCCGTTATCGGTGCCGTCGGCGGTATCATCGGCATAAGAGGTCACGCTGCTCAGCTCGTTGCGCAGGAAGCTGTAGCGCATCTCCAGCCGCGCATTGCGCGCCAGCGGGAATTCGAGCGAGGGCGAAATCCCCATCATCTTGGTGTTGTAATCGGAATTGTCGCTTTCCGAGGTGTTGTACCACAGATGGAAGCGGCCCTTCAGATCGCGGCCCAGCAGATGCGGCTCGACGAAGTCGATCGAATTCTGCTGGTTGTCCGAGGTGGTGCCGACCGAGATGCCCAGATATTGCCCGCGGCCGAGGAAGTTCGATTCCTCGAGCGAGGCATTCAGCCCGAACCCGGCCGAAGCGCCATAGCTCGCGCCGAAGGTCAGCGAGCCGGTCGGCTGTTCCTCGACATCGACGCCGACGATCACCTGATCGGGGCCGGTGCCCGGTTTCGTGCCGACATCGGCCTTGGAGAAGAAGCCAAGCGCGCGGATCCGTTCGGCGGCGTTCTTGATCTCGCGCGGGTTGAAGGGGTCGCCTTCGACCGTGTTGAACTCGCGCCGGATCACGCTGTCAAGCGTGGTGGTGTTGCCCTCGATGTCGATGCGCTCGACAAAGACGCGTTCGCCCCGCACCAGCGCGAATTCGACGTTCAGCGTCTGCGTGCGCGGATCGCGGGTGATGCGCGGATCGACGCGGACAAAGTTCACGCCCTTGCGCAGCGCGACTTCCTCCATCCGGGTCACCGCGTAATCGATCTCGGTCGGCGAATAGATCCGGCCCGAGCGGATCTTGGCCAGACCCTCGAACTCCTTGGCGTCCAGCTCCTCCACTTCGGAGACGGTGGTGATCTGGCCGAACTTGTATTGCTGCCCTTCGCGGATGTTGAAGGTCATGAAGAAACCTTCGCGGTCGCGGGTCATTTCCGAGGAAACGCCGGTCACTTCCACATCCGGATAGCCGCGCGAATGGTAGAAATCGACCAGCATCTGCCGGTCCAGCTGCACCCGGTCGGGCACGAAGGTGTCGCGCTGGATCAGCCGGTGCAGGATGCCCGCCTGTTTCGTGCCCAGCACGTCGCGCAGACGCCGGTCCGAGAAGGAGCGGTTGCCGGTGAAGGTGATGCGGTTGACCTCGGAAACGGCGCCTTCCTTGATCTCGAAGACGACATCGACGCGGTTGCCGTCGCGCTTGATCACCTTCGGATCGATGCGGGCGGCCAGACGGCCGGTGGTGGCGTAGCCCTCGGCCAGCGCGGCGGCATCGGCCTCGAGCGTCGCCGGAGAGAACACCTTGCGCGGTTGCGTCTTCACCAGCCCGGCCAGCTTGTCGTCCTTGAGGATCTTGTTGCCTTCGAAATCGACGACGTTGACGGTCGGATATTCCTTGACCCGGATCACCAGCGTCCCGCCCTGCGGCACGATCTCGACGCTTTCGAACAGGCCCGAGCCCTGCAGCCGCTGGAACGCGTCGTTCAGCGCCCCGGCGCTGACCCGGGCGCCCTTGGCGATTCCGGCATAGCTGAGGATCGTCGCCGGTTCGACCCGGTCATTGCCCTCGATCTTCACGCTTTGAAAGGCATAGTCCTGCGCCAGCACCGGCGCGGCGACAAAGGCGCAAGGCACGGCAAGGGCAAGGAATGTGCTGGTCGCGAGCATGCCCAGACGGGTCTTCGCCTTGGGCTTGGCAAGTTGCAGCCGGATCGTCATCGCACTCTCCCCGTCAGGTCGCTTGGCGCAGTTCTCTGACGTGACTAGCGAGAAAGACGGCCCTTGTCAAAGCGACAGACCGTGTTCGGGCGCAACGAAAGCGCGAGATATGGTAGATCGGTCAAAGCTGATACAGGGTCGGATCGGCGGGGGGAAGCAGCGCCGAAACCTCGATGCCGATCACCAGCGCCCCGGCCAGCGCCACGAAGATCGCCACCGGCACCAGAATGCGGTCGGCCGCAAGGTCGAAGACGAGCGCGACGCTCCGGTATCCGTCGCTCAGAACCGCCTGCATGATCGGGACTCCTTTGCCTTTCGGCACCGAAATACCCGTTCAATGCGGCCTAATTAGGGCGGATCGGGGCGAATTTGCGCCGCCCCGCCCGTCTCAGCACACCAGATCGTTCCAAAGGCCAAAGGCCATCAGCGACAGCACCAGCGCCAGCCCGACCGAGACCATCAGGCTCATCACCCGGTCCGACGGCGGCTTGCCGGTGACGCCTTCCCAGAGGTGGAACATCAGATGGCCGCCATCCAGCACCGGGATCGGGAACAGGTTCAGGAAGCCCACCGCGGTCGAGAGCATGGCGATGAACCAGATGAAATCCGCCGCCCCCGCCTTGGCCGCCGCGCCCGAGCCCTCGGCGATGCCGATGGCGCCGCGCAGGTTGCAGCTCGAGATCTTGCCCAGCACGATATGTTCGATCGCCGAGACCGAGGCGGTGATCGCCCCCCAGGTCTGTTTCGCCCCGCCCATCAGCGCCTCGACCGGGCCGATCCCCTCGGTGACCGGGCTGAAGCCCGCACCGGCGATCAGGCCGATCTTGAAATCGCTGACGAAACTGCCGTCCGGGCGCGGCATGTCGACGATCTTCGGCGTCAGCGTCACCGAAAGCGTGCTGCCGCCATTACCCTCCTCGGCGGGGCGCCACAGATCCAGCGTCAGCGCCGCGCCCTTGCCCGCGCCGACCTTGGCGACCAGATCGTCAAAGCGCCAGATCGGCTGCCCGTCGATCGCGGTGATCACGTCGCCCGCGCGGATCCCGGCGGCATCGGCGGCCGATTGCGGCAACACCTGCGCGGCGCGCGGCGGCGCCAGCTGCGGCCCGTCAACCACCATGTCGGTGCCGTCGCGCAGCACCCGATAGCTGAGGAAGGGTTTTTCCGGCGTCGGCACCTCGCGCAGCCGGTCGTAATCGGGCAGCGCGACGCCCTCGATCGCCAGAAGCCGGTCGCCCGGGCGCAGATCGCCCGAGCCGCCGGGCAGCGCCACCAGGTCCGCCACCTGCGGCGGCACGGCGGGCTTGCCCTCCCAGGCCATCGCCCCGGCAAAGACCAGGATCGACAGGATGAAGTTGAAGACCGCCCCGCGGCCACGGTCGCCGCCCCCCCAAAGGGGCGCGCCATGCATCGAATGGCGGCGTTCCTCGGCGTTCAGCCGCGCCATGGTTTCCTCGTCCACCCCCGCCGAAGTGGCGTTGGCATCGCCCAGAAACTTGACGTAACCCCCAAGCGGGAACAGCGAAATCTTCCAGACCGTGCCGTGCTTGTCGACCCGGCTGATCAGCTTTGGCCCAAAGCCGATCGAGAAGGCCTCGGCCTTGATGCCGCACAGCCGCCCCACGATGTAATGGCCGTATTCATGCACCGTGACGATGATCGAAAGCGCGATGACAAAGGCCAGCGCGGTCTGCAGCATCGAAACAAGGTCGGGAAGAAAATCCAAGGGTCAGGTCCTTACTGTCGGCACAAGGCTGCGCGCAAGCGCCCGCGCGGTGGCATCGGTGTCCATCACCATATCGAGACTGTCGAGCGGTTTTCCAAGCCCGTGACGCGCGGTCATCTCGGTCAGCACGGCTTCGACCAGACGGCTCATCGCCAGAAAACCGATCTCCTCGCCGATGAAGGCATCCAGCGCGGCTTCCTTGGCGGCGTTGAAGGCCGCCCCCGCCGTGCCGCCCATCGCCATCACCTCGCGCGCCAGACGCAGCGCCGGGAAGCGGTCCTCGTCGGGCGCGCGGAAGGTCAGCGCGCCGATCTTTGCCAGATCCAGACGGGTCACCGGCAGCTCCGCCCGCTCCGGCCAATTGAGCGCATAGCCGATGGCATGGCGCATGTCGGGCGCGCCCAGATGCGCCATCAGCGCACCGTCCTTGAAGCCGACCAGCGCATGCACCAGCGATTCAGGGTGCACCAGAACCTCGATCTGCTCTGGCCGCACGCCGAAATATTCCTTGGTTTCAATCAGTTCCAAGGCCTTGTTGAAGAAGGACGCGGAATCGATGGTGATCCTTTGCCCCATCGCCCAGTTCGGATGGGTGGAGGCCTGCGACACCGTCGCATGGGCCAGTTTCTCGATCGGCCAATCGCGGAAGGCCCCGCCCGAGGCGGTGATGATGATGCGTTCGACCGCTGCCATCTCTTCGCCGACCAGCGCCTGAAAGACCGCGGAATGTTCGCTGTCGACGGGCAAAAGGCGGGCGTTGTGTTTCGCGGCTTCCGCCAGAAGCAGCGGCCCGGCGGTGACCAGCGATTCCTTGTTCGCGAGCGCGAGCGTCGTGCCCTGGCTCAGCGCGGCAAAGCCCGGCGCCAGACCCGCGGCGCCGACGATGGCCGACATGATCCAGTCGGCCGGACGCAGCGCCGCCTCGATCAGCGCGGCTTTCCCGGCCGTCGCCTCGATCCCGGTTCCGGCCAGCGCGTCGCGCAGCGCAGGCAGGCAATCTTCATGCGCGGTCACCGCGACCTCGGCCCGGAAAGCCCGCGCCTGTTCGGCCAGAAGCTTGATGTTGCGCCCCCCGGACAGGGCCACCACCTGAAAGGCCCCCGGACGACGGGCGATCAGGTCAAGCGTATTGACCCCGATCGAGCCGGTGGACCCGAAAACCGTAATGCGTCGCATGACTTAGCCTCCGAAAAGCGTTTGCGGCATCAAGGGCACAAGCAAAAGCACCACCAGAGCCGCGCCGATCAGCGCGTCGAACCGGTCCAGCACTCCGCCGTGACCGGGGATCAGGGCCGAGGAATCTTTCACCCCCATCCGCCGCTTGATCGCGCTTTCCGCGATGTCGCCCATCTGCCCGGCAAGCGCCACAATCGGCGTAAGCCAGACAAGCGCAAGACCGCCCGCGCCCGCTGCGGCGAAAAGCCCGCCCACGGCCGCGGCGCCAAACCAGCCCGCCACCGTGCCCGACCAGGTCTTTTTCGGCGAGACCCGGGGCCAGAATTTCGGCCCGCCCAGGGCGCGGCCGACGAAATAGCCGCCGACATCCGAGGCGACGACGACGCAGACAAGCCACAGGATCACCCCCGGCCCGACGCCCAGACGCAGCGCCACCAGCGCATAGCCCGCCAGCATGATCAGCACCGCATAGGCGGCAAAGATCGCCCGGTCGCGGCGGGCCGTGGCAAAGCTGCCAAGCGCCGCGGGCAGGATCAGAAGCGGTGTCAGGAACCACAGATGGCCGAAGACAACGGCAAAAAGCGCCGTCGCGCCGGTCAGACCCAGCCCGACCGCAGGCCAGGACGCGGCCCCCTCGGGGCGCGTCATCGCCGCAAGTTCCCAGATCATCAGCCCGGTGACCAGCACCGCCAGCGCGATGAAGGGCAACCCGCCCAGCCAGATCGCCAGCGCCCCCGCCGCGACCATCGCCAGCCCCGAGCCCGTGCGCGCGCGCAGATCCGACCAGTTGCCACTCATCCCTTCACCCCGCCGAAACGCCGTTCGCGGCCACCGAATTGCGCCAGGATCGCCGCCAGCGCCGCCGGGTTGAAATCCGGCCACAGCGTCGGCGTGAAGTCATATTCCGCGTAAGCCGCCTGCCAAGGCAGGAAATTCGACGTCCGCGTCTCGCCCGAGGAACGGATCACCAGATCCGGATCGGGGATCGCCGCGGTGTCGAGATGGCCCGCAAAGACCGCCTCGGTGATCGCCTCGGGGGCCAGCCGCCCGGCCGCCACCTCCTGCGCGATCGAGACCGCCGCCCGGCGCAACTCGTCGCGGCCGCCGTAATTGATCGCCACGGTCAGGTTCAGCCGCGCATTCATCGCCGTACGCGCCTCGATCCCGTCCATCAGCCCGCGCAGCTTGCCATCCAGCGGCCCGCGGTCGCCGATGAAGCGCATCCGCACCCCCTCGGCCGACATCGCATCGGCCTCGCGCTGGATGTAACGGGCAAAAAGCGCCATCAACCCAAGGACTTCCTCGGTCGAGCGCTTCCAGTTCTCGGTCGAAAAGGCATAAAGGGTGAGCCATTTCACCCCCAGATCGGGGCAGGCGCGGACGATCTCCTTGACCCGTTCCGCGCCCTTTCGGTGCCCCACCAGCCGCGGCCAGCCGCGCTGCTTGGCCCAGCGGCCGTTGCCATCCATGATCATCGCGACATGCGAAACGCCGTAATCGGTGACGCCACCGCCGGTCGGCGCGGGTCGGGGCTCGGTCGCGGTCATCATCAGCCTTTCTGCACGTCTCAGACGTGCATGATCTCCGCCTGCTTGCCCTCAAGCGCCTTGTCGACCAGACCGATGTGCTTTTTCGTCAGCTCTTCGATCTCGCCTTCCCAGAACTTCTGGTCGTCTTCCGACATGCCGTTGGCCTTGGCTTTCTTGATCTGGTCCATGCCGTCGCGGCGGACGTTGCGGATGGCGACGCGGGCATGTTCGGCATATTGCGCGGCGACCTTGGTCAGCTCGCGGCGGCGTTCCTCGTTCAGCTCGGGGATCGGCAGCATGATGATCGGGCCGTTGGTCTGCGGGTTGATGCCCAGGCCCGAATCGCGAATGGCCTTTTCGACCTTGTTGATCATGCCCTTGTCCCAGACGTTCACGGTCACCATCCGCGGCTCGGGCACGTTGATCGTGCCGACCTGGTTGATCGGCACCAGCGAGCCATAGGCATCGACCATGATCGGCTCGACCATCGAGGCCGAGGCGCGGCCGGTGCGCAGCGTGCCGAATTCATGCTTGAGCGCATGCATCGCGCCCTCCATGCGGCGTTCGAGGTCGTCGGTGTCGATTTCGATATCGTCGGACATGGGGTCCCCCGCTCTTTTCCGTTTTCGTCTTCATAACGGGGCGGGCGGCGCTTGGATAGGGGCCAAGCGCGCGCACCCGTTCCGTTGCGTCACATGTCGCCGATCTCAGCCCTGCACGCGGGTATAGGTGCCCTGCCCGGCCAGAATGCCGCGGAACCCGCCCGGTTCATCCAGCGAAAAGACGATGATCGGCAGGTTGTTGTCGCGCGCGAGCGCAATCGCCGAGGCATCCATGACGCCCAGGTTCTTTTGCAGCACCTCGTCATAGCTCACCGTGTCGTAGCGCTTCGCATGGGCGTGTTTCTTCGGGTCCATGTCATAGACGCCATCGACCTTGGTGCCCTTGAAGATCGCCTCGCAGGACATCTCGTTCGCCCGCAAGGTCGCGGCCGTGTCGGTGGTGAAATAGGGGTTGCCGGTGCCCGCGGCAAAGATGCAGACGCGCTTTTTCTCCAGATGCCGCACGGCGCGGCGGCGGATGTAGGGTTCGCAGACCTGATCCATCGGAATCGCGCTGATCACCCGGGTAAAGACCCCCATCGATTCGAGCGCGCCCTGCATGGCCAGCGCGTTCATCACCGTCGCCAGCATCCCCATGTAATCGGCCGTCGTGCGCTCCATCCCCTGCGCCGAGCCCGCAAGGCCGCGGAAGATGTTGCCGCCGCCGATCACCATGCAGATTTCCACGCCCAGATCGCGGACCGATTTCACCTCGCGGGCGATGCGTTCGACGGTCGGCGGATGCAGGCCGTAGCCCTGATCGCCCATCAGCGCCTCGCCCGAGATCTTCAGAAGCACGCGTTTGTATTTCACGATCGGTTCGTTGGCTTCGGTCATCGCGGCTCCTTGGCGGTCCCTGGTTGTCATCGGGGCGCAAAATGTCGCAAATGGCGTCCGGGATCAACCTCAACCGCAGCTTCGGGATCATCGCCGTGTTCGACCTTGCCGCCCTGCCCGCTGACCGCCCGGTGCTGATCGCGGGGGCGACGGCCTCGGGGAAATCCGCGCTGGCGCTTGAAATCGCGGAACAATCCAGCGGCGTCGTGGTGAATGCCGATGCGCTGCAGGTCTGGTCGTGCTGGCGCGTGCTCTCGGCCCGGCCCTCGGCCGCGGATGAAGCCCGCGCCCCCCATGCGCTTTACGGGCACCGCGCCCCGGGCGAAGACTATTCCGTCGGCGCCTGGCTGCGCGAGATCGGCCCGATCCTTGCTGCCTTTCGCGCGGGCGCCGGGCCGCGCCCGATCATCGTGGGCGGCACCGGGCTTTACCTGAGCGCGCTGACCGAGGGGCTGGCCGAGATCCCCGCCACGCCCGCCGAGATCCGCGCCGAGGCCGACCGCCGCCGCCTGACCGAGGGGCATGCGGGCATGCGGGCCGAGCTGGACCCCGCCACCGCGGCCCGCGTCGACGGGCTGAACCCGATGCGGGTGCAACGCGCCTGGGAGGTGATGCGGGCGACCGGCCGCGGGCTGGCCGCCTGGCAGGATGACACACCGCCGCCGCTTCTGCCGCTCGACGCCGCCGTGCCGCTGCTGCTCTCGCCCGGGCGCGACCTTCTGGCGGCGCGGATCGATGCCCGCTTCGAGACGATGCTTGAGTCGGGCGCGCTGGACGAGGTCCGCGCCCTCCTGCCCCAGTGGGACGCTTCGGCGCTTTGGGCCAAGGCGATCGGCGCCCCCGAGCTGGTCGCGCATCTGCGGGGCGAGATCGATCTGGCCACCGCGACCGCGCGCGCCAAGGCCGCCTCGCGCCAATATGCGAAGCGGCAACGCACATGGTTTCGTGGCCGGATGGGGGGCTGGCACAACATCCTGCGGGGCTGAAACCGGGCCGGGCCAATTTCGGCACGCCCGTGTTTTTCGTTGGATTAACAAGGGGATCTTCCCTATCCTTGGCGCGACCACCGCCGCCCCGGAAGCTTTCGTGACCCTTTTCAAGACCCCTCCGCTTGCGCCCTTCGCCAAGACCCTGCGCCCGGGCCCCTCTGCCTCCTCTGTCGCGGCCAAGCCCGCCCGGCCGAAGTCGCTTTTGCCCGAGCCGCCCTCGGTGCCGCGCATCGTGCCGATCGCCCGGCTTGCCCAGGGCGGGCGCTGGCGCGTGGAGGCGATGCGGGCACTGTCGGAACCCTGTTTCCTGTGGTTCACCCGCGGTCAGGGCCGGATCACCATGGGCGGCGTGACCCGTGGTTACGGTCCCTATTCGGCCGCCTTCCTGCCCGCGGGCGTGATGCACGGCTTCGAGATCTCGAGCCAGACCACCGGCCTTGCGGTGTTTTTCGGCAAGAATTCGGAACTGACGCTGCCGCATGCGGCGCAATATCTGCGCGTGCGCGAGCCCCCGGTGCAGGCCGAGATCTCGGGGCTGATCGAATCGGTGACCCGCGAGCTGGAAAGCAACCGTCCCGGATCGGACCGGGCGGCGCTGCATTATCTCGGCCTTTTGAGCGTGATCATCGAACGTCAGGGCATGTCGCAGGCGGCCGAGCCCCGCGCATCAGAGGCCGCGCGCAAGCTGGTGACCCGCTATGCCGCTGTTCTGGAACGGGATTTTCGCTCCGGTCTGGGCGTGGCCGATTATGCCGCGCAGCTCGGTGTGACGGCGACGCATCTGACGCGGTCCTGCCGGATCAGCTGCGGCCGGGCCGCCTCGGAGCTGCTGCAGGATCGCCGCCTTTACGAGGCGCGGCGGCTTCTGAGCGAGACCGGGACCCCGGTCAAGGACATCGCCGCCGCCCTTGGGTTCAACAGCCCCGCCTATTTCACCCGCGCTTTCAGGCCAGGGTCGGCAAGACCCCCTCGGCCTTCCGCAAGGGCGGCTGAGCCGAAGGCCGCGCCCCGCCCTTGCGCGCGCGGGGCCGTCCCTATCTAGGCGGAGCAGACATTAACGGAGTATTCATGGAACGCGCGATCGAACGGGTGCTTTTTGCCAGCCGCTGGCTGATGGCACCGATGTATCTGGGGCTGGTGGGGACGCTGGCGATCCTGCTCTGGGCCTTCGTGCTGGAGCTTTACCATTTCGCGCTGCAGATCCCGCAGATGGAGGTGGATATCGCGGTGATGGGGGCGCTGTCGCTGATCGACCTCAGCCTGGCCGCGAACCTGATCCTGATCGTGATCTTCTCGGGCTACGAGAATTTCGTCTCGCGCATGGACACCCACGGCCACGAGGACCGGCCGGATTGGCAAAGCGAGGTCGATTTCTCGACGCTGAAGCTGAAGCTGGTCGCCTCGATCGTCGCGATTTCCGGGATTCACCTGCTCAAGGTGTTCATGGATCTTGAAAAATACCCGGCGGAAAAGATCACCTGGATGGTGGTGATCCATCTGGTCTTCGTGATCTCGGGGGTGCTGCTTGCGCTGATGGACTGGATCAGCAATCACGCCAAGGCGATGAAGAAGTCGGCGAAATAAGCCCGATCCCCGCAATGCAACGCTGCCCGCGGCCCGGCCGCGGGCAGGTCTTTTCCGTCACGCGGCCGAGCGATGCATGCCAGCGGTTTCGGGCAGGTGAAACCGTTCGACGGTCTGGCGCAGATCGCTGCCCTCGCTGGCAAGCGCCCGCCCCGATGCCGCCGACATGTCGGTCATGTTGGCGATATGCTGCGTCGTCTGATCGAGCTGGTTCACCGCGCCATTGATCTCGACGATGCCGCGCGCCTGTTCCTCGGCCGAGGCGGCAATTTCGCCCATCCGCTCGAAGATGTCGCGCACCGAGCTTGCGATCTGATCGAGCGCCGCGCCGGTCCGCCCCACCATCTTCACCCCGCCCTGCACCTGCAGGGTCGAGGTTTCGATCAGTTGCGAAATCTCCCGCACCGCATCAGACGCCCGCTGCGCCAGCGCCCGCACCTCCGAGGCGACGACGGCAAAGCCGCGCCCGGCCTCGCCCGCCCGGGCGGCCTCGACCCCGGCATTGAGGGCCAGCAGGTTGGTCTGAAAGGCGATTTCCTCGATCACATGGGTGATGCGCGAAATCGATTGCGACGAGGCTTCGATCTCGGCCATGGCCGCCACGGCCTCGGCCACCACCCCGACGCCGCTTTCCGCATTCTGACGTGCCTGCGCCGCGATCTCGCGCGCCTGCGACGCCCCGTCGGCCGCCGAGGAAACCGAACTGGTCAGCTGGTTGAGCGCCGCCGCCGTCTCCTCCAGCGCCGCCGCATTGCGTTCGGTGCTGTGCGCAAGCTGCGTGCTGGCCTGCGAGAGCTTGCCCGCCTCGGCATCGACCCGCGTCGCCGAGAGGTCGATCTGCACCAGCGCATCGCCCAGCTGCCGGATGGCAGAGTTGAAATGCGCCCGAAGCTGATCGTATTCGCCCGGCAGCGGGGTTTCGATGACGCAGTGCAGATCGCCCGCCGCCAGCGATTCCAGCGCCTTCGAAAGCGCCGCGACCACAAGCTGCTGCTCGCTCAGACGCGCCCGGGTCTCTTCGGCGCGACGGGCCGCTTCGACGCGCTCCGCCTCGACGCGCTGACGCTCATGTTCCAGCGCCTCGACCTCGGCCCGGCGGCGCTCGGCCTCGGCCCGCTCGGCCTCGGCCCGGGCGCTCTCCTCGGCGCGGCGTTTCGCCTGTTCCTCGGCCTGAAGCGCCGCCTGCATCCGGGCGTTTTCCTCCAGATTGGTGCGAAACACCACCAGCGCCCGCGCCATGTCGCCCAGCTCGTCCTTGCGCTCGGTGCCGATGATCTCGACATCGGTCCGCCCCTCGGCGATCGCCCGCGTCGTCACCGCCTGGCGCTGCACGCAGCCCGCGATGTGCCGCCCCCCCGCCCAGGCCACGCCCGAGGCCAGCACCAGCGACAGCACCACCGCAATCGCGCTCAACCGGGTCTGCGCCGCCAGCATGTCGGCCGCCAGATGATCGGGCGAGGCGACGACATAGATGCCGATCGGAACCCCCGAGAAATCCTTCACCGCGACGGCACGGCCGACATGGGGCACGCCGTCGAAATTCCGCAGCAGATCGATGCCGTCGGACTGCAGCACCTGGTCGAAATCGCCCGGCGCCAGCATCGGGGCCTCGCCGGTGGTGTCGGCCTTGCGCTCGATCTTGCCCGCCTCTCCCGCCGGGGGAACCGCGTAGAATTCGAATTCGTTCCCGGTATCCGCCGCCATCGCCGAGAGGAAATTCGCATCCATGTCAAAGCCCACTTCGACGGTGCCGACATGGGCGCCCTGCCAGCTGATCGGCGCCACGCCGCGCGCGCCGACGCCGGTCCTGCCGCGCTCGAGCCCGCGTTCGGGCACCTGCGCCGCATTCGCCCTGACCACCATCGGCCGGGTTTTCGTCAGATCGTCGCCGCGCTTGTCCAGCTGATGCACCCGGATCAGCGAGGTCCCCGGCGGCACATGGAAATGCAGCTGCGTCATCCCGGTCTGGGCCATCATCTCCTGGATCGAGCCCGCCAGCATGGTCTCGATCGTCTTGTCATCCCGGCGGGCGACGGCCTCCCGCAGCGCGGGCATCCCCGCGATGATCTGGGCCATCGACAGCGCCTCGGTCGTCCGGGCGTCGATCGCCAGCCGCAGCGCATCCGCGGCCACGGCGCGTTCCTTCGAATAGGCGGCGTCCAGCGTGCGCTGCCCGACCAGCACCATGCCGGACAGGTTGAGCACGATCGCGATCACCGCGGTGAGAAGGGGAAGCAAAAGGATCTGTCTGCGAAGCGTCATGGACGGTCTCCATCGCAAGTCACAGACGGGATAGCGGAAAATCGTGAACACCCGATTTACGGGATTAACCCCCGCTGCAAATTACCCTGAGGCGAGTTTCTTGCCCAAAAACACCAACCGGGCCGCCCTGCGGACGGCCCGGTCTTGCCTTGGGCGCAAGGGTCTTGAAGATGGGCCGCGGCACTGCCGCGGCCCGGCCGGGCGGGAGGGATCAGAAGAAGCCCAGCTTGTTCGGGTTGTAGCTGACCAGCATGTTCTTGGTCTGCTGGTAGTGATCGAGCATCATCTTGTGGGTTTCACGCCCGATGCCCGATTGCTTGTAGCCGCCAAAGGCCGCATGGGCCGGATAGGCGTGGTAGTTGTTCACCCAGACGCGCCCGGCCTGGATGTGGCGGCCAAAGCGGTAGCAGGTGTTGATGTCGCGCGACCAGACGCCGGCGCCCAGGCCGTACATCGTGTCATTGGCGATATGCAGGGCTTCGTCCTCGTCCTTGAAGGTGGTCACCGACACGACCGGCCCGAAGATTTCCTCCTGGAAGACCCGCATCTTGTTGTGACCCTTGAGGATCGTCGGCTGGATGTAGAAGCCGTTCGCCAGATCGCCGCCAAGGCTTGCCGCATCGCCGCCGCACAGGACCTGCGCGCCTTCCTCGCGGCCGATCTTGAGATAGGACAGGATCTTGTCCTGCTGTTCCTGGCTGGCCTGCGCGCCGACCATCGTCTCCATCAGGCGCGGGTCGCCCTGCTTGATCGCCTTCACCCGGGCAATGGCGCGGGCGATGAACTCTTCGTAGATGTCCTCCTGAATGAGCGCGCGCGACGGGCAGGTGCAGACCTCGCCCTGGTTGAAGGCGAACAGAACGAAACCCTCGACCGCCTTGTCGAGGAAGGCGTCATCTTTCGCCATCACATCCGAAAAGAAGATGTTCGGCGACTTGCCGCCCAGCTCCAGCGTCACCGGGATCAGGTTCTCGGTCGCATATTGCATGATCTTGCGGCCGGTCTCGGTCGAGCCGGTGAAGGCGATCTTCGCGATCCGGTTCGAGCGCGCGAGCGGCGCGCCGACATCGGGGCCCATGCCGTTGACGATGTTCAGCACACCCGGCGGCAGCAGGTCCTTGATCACGTCGATCAGCACCATGATCGCGGAGGGGGTCTGTTCGGCCGGTTTCAGCACGATGCAGTTGCCCGCCGCCAGCGCCGGGGCCAGTTTCCACGCCGCCATCAGGATCGAGAAGTTCCACGGGATGATCTGCCCGACGACGCCCAGCGGCTCGTGATAGTGATAGGCGACGGTGTCATTGTCGATTTCCGACATCGAGCCTTCCTGCCCGCGCAGCACCCCCGCGAAATAGCGGAAATGGTCGACGGAAAGGGGGATATCGGCGGCGGTGGTTTCGCGGATCGGCTTGCCGTTGTCCCAGGTCTCGGCGGCGGCGAGCAGGTCAAGGTTCTGCTCCAGCCGGTCGGCGATCTTCAAAAGCACGTTCGAGCGATGCGCGGCCGAGGTGGTGCCCCAGTCGCCTTTCGCGGCATGGGCGGCATCGAGCGCCAGCTCGACATCCGCCGCGGTCGAGGCGGCAACTTCGCAGATCTTCTCGCCGGTGATCGGCGTGATGTTGTCGAAATACTTGCCCCCGACCGGCGGGGTCCATTTGCCGCCGATGAAATTGTCGTAGCGCGGCTTGAAGGGCGACACCATCACCCCCTTGAAATCATGCGGCATGTCGTTGGCCATCTTGTCCTCCCTGATGGTCTGACCCCCTCCCCGGGGTGTCGATGGGAAAAGACTGCGCCTCTTTGCGATTCTTGCATAGCGGCTTTGTTTTGGAGTTATGGCTGACCTGTTTCACTGCCGAGACAGGTGCAGCTGCAGCATCGCAAAATTCGTAAAGGCGGCGCGGGGTCGCAGGCGGGGTCTGGGGGCTCTGCCCCCCTCGCGTGCGCCTCACCCCCCGGGATATTTGGGGCAAGGTGAAAGGCGGAAATGGAAGAAGGCGCCCTTGCGGAGCGCCTTATCCTTTATCTTGCTTCAAATATCCCGGGGGGTGAATTGCCCGGCACGGGCAAGAGGGGGCAGCGCCCCCCTTCCCCCTCACACGCTCAGACCAAGCGCCTTCGACTTGCGATAGAAGGTGGCGCGGCCGATCCCCAGATCGCGCGCCGCCGCCGAGACATTGCCGCCCGCGCGCGCCAGCGCCCGCACCATCTCGGCCCGCTGCGCCTCGGCCAGCGCGCCCTGCCCTTCGTCGCGCTTGCCCCCGAACAGATCGGTCGCGGGCACCCGGCCCATCTGCGCCTCCTCCAGGCCCAGCTGGCGCCGCGCCGCCCGCGTCGCGCCGATCACCAGATCGTCGCGGTCAAGCGCCAGAAGCACCACCGCCTGCGGGCTCTCCTCGGCCGCTCCGGTCGAGAGGATCCGCGCCCCCTCGAAGGAGGCGCGGAACAGATCCGCCTCGATCCGGCTGGCCGCATCCTGCACCGTCAGCGCGACCAGACGGGCGTAGCCCTCGGTCATGTCCTCGCGCGCGGAGGAGACGTCGATCACCCCGGCCAATTCGCCCCGCGCGCCAAAGACCGGCGCGCCCATGCAGGTCAGCCCGGTGTTCGTCGCGCGGAAATGCTGGTCGCGCCAGACGGTGACGGGCCGCCCCTCGGCCAGACAGGTGCCGATGCCGTTCGTGCCCTCCTGCCCCTCGGACCAGTCCGAGCCGGGGGCGAGGTTCGAGCGGTGGAAGGCCCGCCGGTCGGCGTCGCGCATGCGTTCTTCCAGCACCAGCCCCTCGGCATCGGACAGAAACACCGCACAGCCCGCCTCGCAGGCGGCGCGGGCCAGCCGATCCAGCACCGGGGTTGCCACGCGCAGCAAAAGCCCCGCCGCCTCGCGCCGCGCGGCGATATCGGCGGCGGTCAGCCGGTCGGCGCTGCGCAGCTTGGCCGGGTCCAGCTTGTGATGGATCATCGAGCGGCGCCAGCTGGCGGCAAAACCGGCCCGCCCCGCCGCGGTGGACGAGGCGACGACCGATTGCACGATCTCGGCATGATTGCGCGTGGGGGCAGAAAGACGCATCGGAAAGCCTCCCCTCTTTTCGGTGCTTTCCGCAGGATAGGCGCTTTGCCGCCGCAAGCAAGTGCCGCCCGCAGCCCTACGACTTTGGTCTAAGGCTCAGTCCGCGGCGGGCGCGTCCTGCCCCTCTTCGTGGCGCTTGCCGCGAAAGCCGGTGGCGACGACGAATTTCTCCGAGCTGTCCTTGCGGCTTGAGGGCGGCTTCATGTTCACCACCTTTTCGAAGTTCTTCTTCAGGACCGTCATCAACCCCTGTTCGGCGCCCCCCGCCAGAACCTTGGCAACAAAGGTGCCGCCCAGCTCCAGCACGTCAAAGGCGAAATAGGCGGCATGTTCGCACAGGGTGATGATGCGCAAATGGTCCACCTGCTGGTTGCCCGAAGCGGCGGCGGCCATGTCCGACATCACCACATCGGCGCGGCCGCCAAGCCAGGCCTTGACCTTGTCATCGGCGCCATCTTCGAGGAAATCCAGCTGATGCAGCTCGGCCCCGGCAATCGCCGCGATCTCCTGCAGATCGACGCCCAGAACCGTGCCGACCTTCTTGCCGCCCTTTTCGCCCAGCGCATTCACCCGCGCGACCGCGACCTGACACCAGCCCCCCGGCGCGCAGCCCAGATCGACCACCCGCGCCCCCGGCACGAGGAAGCGGAACTTGTCATCCAGTTCCATGATCTTGTAGGCGGCACGCCCGCGATAGCCCTCTTTCTTCGCGCGCACCACATAGGGGTCGTTCAGCTGCCGTTCCAGCCAGAGCGTCGACGAGAGCTTGCGCCCCTTCGCCGTCTTCACCCGCACCCGAAGATCGCGCTGCCCGCGCCCCGAGGTGTTCTTGCCAGAGCCCGCACCGCCCGATTTGCCGCTGGGGGGTTTCGTCATTTCATCTCTCCCTCGATCGGCTTCATTTCTTCGATCACGCCATCTTCGGCCATCTGCGCATACAAAAGCCCCTCGCGCAGGCCGCGGTCGGCCACCGACATCTTGTCCGTCGGCCAGACCCGCATCAGCGCCTGCAGGATCGCCGCCCCCGACATGATCAGCGTGTGCCGGTCGCGCCCGATGCGCGGATCGGCGCGGCGTCCCTCGGGACCAAGCATCAGGAAGGAGCGGATCACCGCGTCGATCTCGGTCGAGGTCATCGTCAGGCCATCGACCCGGTTGCGGTCATAGCGCTTGAGGTTCAGATGGCAAGCGGCAACCGTGGTCACGGTGCCCGAGGTGCCGATGACCTGAAACCCCTCCTGCGGCGTGCCCGAGGCGTAGGGCGTGAAATCGGCCAGCTTTTCCTCGAAGAACCAGGACATCAGCGCGAACCGCGCCGCGTCATCCTCGACATCGCCGAACTGGTCTTTCAGCGTGGCCACGCCCAGCGGCACCGAAATCCAGTCCACCACGCGGGCCTGCGGAATCTCGCCCTCGGGCTGATCGAAGCCGCCCGAGAGCCGCATGATCGAGCGCGGCCGGTCCGGGGGCGGCACCTTGGAAATGTCGATCCAGACAAGTTCGGTCGAGCCGCCGCCGATGTCGACGACCAGCACCTGTTCGCTGCGCGGATTGACCAGCGAGGCGCAGGAGATCACCGCCAGCCGCGCCTCTTCCTCGGGCGGGATGATTTCCAGCGGCAGCCCGGTCTCGCGCCGCACGTAACGGATGAAATCGCGCGCATTGCCGGCGCGCCGACAAGCCTCGGTGGCGACAAGGCGCATCCGCTTGACGCCATGGGTTTCGATCTTGCGGCGGCAGATCTGCAGCGCCTGCACGGTGCGCGCCATCGATGACCGCGACAACCGGCCCGAGGCTTCCAGCCCCTGACCCAGCTGAACAGCCTTGGAAAAGCTGTCCACGACCTGAAACTGATCGCCCTTCGGTCGGGCAATCAGCATCCGGCAACTGTTGGTGCCGAGATCGAGCGCAGCATAAAGCTCGCCCGGCTCGGCGGGGTGGGATGCGGCGCGTTCGACCAGTTTCGGGATCGCGCCCGCAGCCCGAGGACGCCTGGGCGCCATCTTACGCCCTCCGATTTCAAGTTACCCCCTAGGTAGCGCGGGGGGGCCGAAGGTTCAAGCGCCCGATGACAAGTTCGTGACGTCGCAAGGCCGAAGCAAGGCGGGGGGCGCTGCCCCCGGGCCTGCGGCCTCCCCCCGGGATATTTGAGGCAAGATGAAGGGGCACCGTTTCATCTTGCCCTAAATACCTCCGCCGGAGGCTCCGCCGCGCAGGGCAAGGCGACCGGGCGGGCCTTGAGCGTGCCCCGTCATCCTGTTGCAGCTTTTGAAGATGCGCCCAGCCGCAACGCGGGGCCAGGAACCTGCGCGGTTGTCGCCAATCTGGCGCAACATGTCGAAATCCGTCACCGGGCGCGTCGCAAACAGGCGTATCCCTGTTTCAAAGGGAATCACGCACATGGCTGAGATCACGATCGTTTTCTGGCGCGACATCCCGGCGCAGATCATTGCCGGGACGGGTCGTAAGGCCGTCAAGAAACCTTTGCCCGAACGCTTCGAGCAGGCAATCGACCGCTGCGCGATGAAGATCGGCGCGAAGGACAGCGACGCCTATCTTGCGGAATGGCGCAAAGTGGTGATCGGCACCCGCGACGGCTCTGATGCCGAAGCGGCCGAGGCCGAGCTGGCCCGGGTTCTCTCAGACTACGACACCGCCGCTTTGGTGCGGTTGATTGGCAACGATGGCTGGGACCAGGCCCGCCGCACTGACGGAGAGATCTGATGGCGCTTTTGAACTTCCGCCGCGAGGCCGAGACCCCCACCAACGGCACGCTGACTGCCTTCCTTGACGGTTTCTCGATCGAGGTGATGCCGCGCACCGCCGAAAAGATCGAGGATTTCCGCGCCCTTCTGCCCGCGGGCACCCGCGTCTATGTCGCCCATATCGAGGGCACGCCGATCGAGGAAATGGTCGCCACGGCGAAGCGCCTGCGCGACGAGGGCTTCGAGCCGATGCCGCATTTCCCCGCCCGGATCATCCGCGACGCCTTGCAGCTGCGCGACTGGGTGGCGCGTTACAAGGGCGAAGCCGGGGTGAAACAGGCGCTGCTTCTGGGTGGCGGCGTCAAGACCCCGGTGGGCAGCCTCGACAATGCGATGCAACTGGTGGAAACCGGCGCCTTCGCGGGCTTCGAGCGGCTGCATTTCGCCGGTCACCCCGAGGGCAACCGCGACATCGACGCCGACGGCACCGACGAGATCGTCATGCAGGCGCTTGCCCTGAAACAGAAATTCGCCGACACCACCGATGCCGACACGGCCATCGTGACGCAATTCGCCTTTGAGGCCGGGCCGATCATCCAATGGGTCGACCGTCTGGCCGCCGAGGGCATCAGGATGCCGGTCCATATCGGCATCGCGGGCCCCGCGAAGCTGCAGACGCTTCTGAAATTCGCGATTTCCTGCGGTGTCGGCCCGTCCTTGAAAGTGCTGCAAAAGCGCGCCAAGGACGTGACGAAGCTGCTCACCCCCTTCGAGCCCACCGATCTTCTGATGGATCTGGCCCGCCACAAGGCCAAGCATCCCGATTTCGGCATCGAGGCGGTGCATTTCTTCCCGCTCGGCGGTATCAAGACCAATGCGACCTGGATCGCGGACAAAACGAAAGGCTGAGGCATGACCCGTACCGTTCTGGAAAGCAAATCGAAGACCGTGGTGATCGGCTTCGACGAGCCCTTCTGCGTCATCGGCGAGCGCATCAACCCCACGGGGCGCAAGAAACTGGCCGCCGAGCTGGAGCTGGGCGATTTCACCACCGTCGAGAAAGACGCGCTCGAACAGGTCGCCTGCGGGGCGACGGTGCTCGACATCAACTCGGGCGCGGTCTTTTCGAACAAGATGGCCGAAGATCCGCGCTATGCCGACAACAACTTCGTCGAGCCGCCCCTGATGCGCGATCTGATCACCCGGGTGCAGGCGATCACCGATGTGCCGCTCTGCATCGACAGCTCGGTTCCGGCGGCGCTCGAAGCAGGTCTGGCCGCCTGCGAGGGGCGTCCGCTTCTGAACTCGGTCACCGGCGAGGAAGAACGGCTGGAACGCGTGCTGCCGCTGGTGAAGAAATACAACGTGCCGGTGGTGGCGATCTCGAACGACGACACCGGCATTTCCGAAGACCCCGACGTGCGCTTTGCCGTGGCGAAAAAGATCGTCGAGCGCGCCGCCGATTTCGGCATTCCGGCGCATGACATCGTGGTCGATCCGCTGGTGATGCCGGTCGGTGCCATGGCCTCTGCGGGCCGTCAGGTCTTCACGCTGGTCAACCGGCTGCGGACGGAGCTGGGCGTGAACACCACCTGTGGTGCGTCGAACATCAGCTTTGGCCTGCCGAACCGGCATGGCGTCAACGCCGCCTTCCTGCCGATGGCGATCGGCGCGGGCATGACTTCGGCGATCATGAACCCGGTCCGCAGCCAGGAGATGGAGGCGATCCGCGCCGCCAACCTGCTGATGAACCACGACGACAACGCGATGGACTGGATCAAGCTCTCGAAAGTGCTCGAGGCGATGAAAGAGGGCGCAAGCTTCGCCGAGGCCTCGGCCGCCGCCGCTGCCGCCACGCGCGGCGGGCGCCGTCGCGCCCGCTGAGACGGCGCGATTCGCCTGCTGCGACGAAGCGCCCTGCCCCTTGCAGACGCCCCGGCCCCGGCCGGGGCGTTTCGTTTCGGCATTTCGTTTCCGGGCCCGCCGGTAATCGCCCCAGATTGCCCGCCGCCCCGGGATCAATGCCGCCGGACCCCGCCCCCGGGGCCGCGCGTCGAAAGGTTTTCGACATAGTGATTAACGAAGTGTTAAAAAATTTTCCGTTTCAAAACCGGAAACATCCGCGGGCCGGATGCGGGCGAAGGCGCTGAAATCGCGGCGATGATTCGCCGCGCAGCGCCGCCACTGTTTCCCCGCCAGACCCAAAGACGGCGCAAGCGATTGAATTGCGGCCACAATAAGGCGTGTACATGACCTCGTCTTGACACTATATCTGGACCCGCCACATTAATATCTCATTGAAACCCGAAGCATGACTGGTCGCTTTTAAGGCCTGTGCCGAATTTTGGCACCACAACCTGGGATACGCACTGCCATGCGTTTGAACTGTCTGCCGCCTCGGGTGGCTTGCGCGGCTGCCCCCGCGCAAGCCACCCGGTCCGGGCGCCTTGCGCTTCGGGCCCGCCGTTCCTTGACTGCCCTCTCGGGGCTGGCTCTGGCCGCCGCGCTCTCTGGCTGTGCCGGTGCGCCGGGGGGGGTGAGGTGCCAAAGCTCGCGCCGTCGACCGCCGCGATCGACATGCCGCTGGCCGATCCGACGGCCGGGCTGCCGACCCCCGCCCCCCGCACCGGGGCGCTGCCCGCCAAACAGCGGTGCTGGCGCGCGACTTCATGGAGCTGAACTTCCTGCTGGAATCGGGCCGCCCGATCCCGCAGTTCTCGCGCTTCGAAGGGCCGATCAGCGTCACGCTGCAGGGCGCCGCGCCGCCCACCGCTGCGACCGAGCTGTCCCGCCTCGTCACCCGGCTGCGCAGCGAGGCGCATATCCCGATCTCGACCGGCGCGGGCGCCGCCAACCGCATCAGCATCGCCTTCGTGCCGCGCGCCGAGATGAGCCGCGAAGTCCCGAATGCCGCCTGTTTCGTCGTGCCCAATGCCGCCACCTGGGCCGAATATCGCGCCACCCGCCGCTCTGCCGCGGGCGACTGGACCAAGGTGCAGCGCCGCACCGCCGCCACCGTCTTCATCCCCGCCGAGGCGACGCCGCAGGAGCTGCGCGACTGCCTGCACGAGGAGACCAGCCAGGCGCTCGGGCCGCTGAACGACCTGTATCGGCTGTCGAATTCGGTCTGGAACGACGACAACTTCCACACCGTGCTGACCCGCTACGACATGATGCAGCTGCGCGCCGTCTATGCGCCCGAATTGCGCTCGGGCATGTCGGTCCCCGAAGTGCAGGCGCAACTTCCCGCCGTCTTCGCCCGGATCAATCCCGGCGGCGGCAAGGTCACCGGCCTGCCCGAGGATCCCACCCCGCGCGCCTTTGTGAATGCGCTGGAACGCGCCATCGGCCGCGGCTCGCAGGGCGCGCGCAAGGCGGCGGCGATGACGGCGATCCGGATGTCGGGGGCGCAGGGCTGGCAGGACACGCGGGCGGCCTTTGGCTGGTTCGCGCTGGGCCGACTCAGCGTCTATGACGACCCTGAGACCGCGCTGACGGCCTTTGCCAATGCCGGTGCGATCTACCGCGCCACCCCCGGCGCGGGCATCCAGTCGGCCCATGTCGACATGCAGCTGGCGGCCTTTGCGCTGTCCTCGGGGCGGGCCTCGGATGCGATCGCGCTGGTGAACCGGGCGATTCCGCAGGCGCTGACCGGAGAAAATGCCGCGCTGATGGCGACGCTGTATCTGATCCGCGCCGAGGCCTATGAAACGCTCGGCAATCCGGCGCAGGCCCAGCAGGCACGGCTCGACTCGGCGCAATGGGCACGCTACGGTTTCGGCTCGGATGCCGCCGTGCGCGCGCGGGCTGCCGAGGTGGCAGCTCTGGCGCGGGCCGGGGCTCGGTACAACTGAGGCCCGGCTGACCCCCGCGCCTTGGCAGCGGCGCGGGGGGTTTTCGATGTTCCTGCCATTCTTCGACAGCCTGCGCCGCCATGGCGTTCCCGCCAGCCCGCGCGAATTTCTGACGTTTCTCGAAGGACTTGCGGCGGGTCTTTGCCGCTTTGACATCGACGGCTTTTATTACTTCGCCCGCGCGGCGATGGTCAAAGACGAACGCCACCTTGACCGGTTCGACCGGGCCTTTGCGGAAAGCTTCCGCGGCCTTGACGCGATCCCGCCCGAAGCGGTTCTGGACGCGCTGCAGCTGCCCGAGGACTGGCTGCGCAAGCTGGCGGAAAAGCATCTGACCGAGGACGAAAAGGCGCAGATCGCGGCGCTGGGTGGCTTCGAGAAGCTGATGGAGACGCTGCGCGAGCGGCTGCGCGAGCAGCACGAACGCCATCAGGGCGGCAACAAATGGATCGGCACGGCGGGCACTTCGCCCTTTGGCGCCTATGGCTACAACCCCGAAGGGGTGCGGATCGGGCAAGCCGAGAGCCGTCATCAACGTGCGGTCAAGGTCTGGGACAAGCGGGAATTTCGCGATTTCGACGATCGGGTCGAACTTGGCACGCGCAACATCAAGGTGGCCTTGAAACGGCTGCGGCACTGGGCGCGGCACGGCGCCGCCGAGGAGCTTGACCTGCCCGGCACGATCCGTGCCAGCGCCGAAAGCGGCTATATCGACGTGAAGACCCGACCCGAGCGGCACAATGCGGTCAAGGTGGTGCTGTTTCTGGATGCGGGCGGCTCGATGGATGCGCATGTGCAGCTGGTCGAGGAGCTGTTTTCCGCCGCCCGCTCCGAATTCAAGCATCTGGAGCATTATTACTTCCACAACTGCCTTTACGAGGGCCTGTGGCGCGACAACCGCCGCCGCTGGGACGAGGTGACCCCGACATGGGAGGTGCTTCACCGCTACGGGCCGGATTACAAATGCATTTTCGTGGGCGATGCCTCGATGTCGCCCTATGAGATCAGCCATGTCGGCGGCGCCAACGAACATTGGAACGCCGAGGCCGGATCGGTCTGGCTTGACCGCGCCCGCAGCCAATGGCCAAGCCATGTCTGGCTGAACCCGGTGCCGGAACGGCACTGGGGCTACACGCAGTCGATCGCGATGATCCAGCAGGCCTTCGAGGGCCGCATGTTCCCGCTGACGCTTGACGGCATCACCCGGGCGATGAAGCTGCTCGGCTGAGGGTCGGCGGGGATTGACCCGGACCGCCCCCGGCCCCATCTTTGGCCGATGCTTCTGCGCCTTCTGCCCTTCCTGCTGACGCTCCTTGCCGCGCTTGCGATGTGGCATTTCTCTGCGCGCAACCTGCTGCGCCAGCTCTCTGCCCGCTCGGTGCCGCTGGCGGAGCCCGGCCTGGCCCCGGTGCTTGACCGGCTGCGCGCGGCGCTGGGGGTCCCTTCCCTGCCCGTCTTCGTGCTTGACGATCCGAAGGTGAACGGCCTCGCCGCCCCCGACGGAAGGGTCTTCCTGACCGAGGGGTTTCTGGCGCTTTACCGCAGCGGGCAGGTCACCGCCGAGGAACTGGCCTCGGTCATCGCCCATGAGATCGGCCATGTGGCAAGCGGCCATGCGCGGCGGCGGATGATCGATTTCACCGGGCAGAACCTCTTGCAACTGCTGCTCGTGGGCGTGCTGGGCCGGATCGTGCCCTTTGCCGGGATCTGGATCGCCAATCTGATCACCACGGCCCTTGCCGCGCGTCTGAGCCAGCGCGACGAATACGAGGCCGACGCCTTTGCCACGGCGCTGCTGATCAAGGCGGGGATCGGCGCCGAGCCGCAGCTGAGCCTGTTTTCCCGGCTCGACCGGCTGGTGGGCGCGGGGGCGGGCGCCGCGCCCGCCTGGGCGGCCTCGCACCCCGAGACGGCGCGGCGGATGGCCGCGATCCGCGCCAATGTCACCCGCTGGACTGCGGCGTAAGTCACAGCGCGGCGCCGATTTTTCCGCTATCACCGGGGCAGGCAAAAGCAGGACCCAAGATGAGCCAGACCGTCCGCAAGCGCCGGGTGTTCTACATTCCCGGCTACGACCCGATCCACCCGCGGGCCTACCGCGAGCTTTACCGCAGCGAGGGCACGGCGCAGGCGGCGCTCTCGGGCTATGCGCTGGCGCTGGCGCCCAAGCGCGCGGGCGGCCCCTATGGCTGGCATGTCAGCGCGACCCAGGACGGGCAGCCGGTCGAGACCGATGTCGAGGTGCTGATCTGGGCCGAGATCGTGCGCGACAGCATGGCGGCCTCGATCCCCGCGACCTATCTGCAGCTTCTGCGCACCGCCTGGGCCTATATCGGCTCAGGCGCGCTCTTTCGGCTGATGCGGCTGCGCAAGGGGCCGGTGATCGCGGCGCTTTACCCGATCGTGGCGCTGATCCTGCAGGCGCTGGCGGGCCTTGGCGCGGGGGCGGCGCTGGCCGGGCTGATCCTCTGGCCGCTGCCCGATTTCCGCTTTGATTGGGGGCTTGGCCTTGCGCTCTGCGCCGGGGTGACCTGGGCGGTGCTGCGCTGGTTTCGCAAGCACGACGGCAGGTTTTACGCCTATTACCTGATGCATGATTACGCCTTTACCGCGCGCTGGGGCGGCGCCAATCCGGCGGCGCTGGAAACCCGGATGGCCGCCTTTGGCGACACGATCGCGCAGGCGCTGACCGAGGATTGGGACGAGGTGCTGGTGGTCGGCCATTCCTCGGGCGCGCATCTGGCGATCTCGGTTCTGGCCGATCTGATCCGCGCGGGCCGGGTGCCCGCAACGGGGCCGCGGCTGGGTTTCCTGTCGCTGGGCCATGTCGTGCCGATGGTCAGCTTCCTGCCAAAGGCGAAACGGCTGCGCGGCGATCTGGCCTATCTGTGCGCACGGACCGAACTGACCTGGGTCGATGTCACCGCCCCGGGCGACGGCTGCGCCTTTGCGCTGTGCGATCCGGTCAAGGTCTCGGGCGTCGGCCCCGCCGATCAACACCAGCCGCTGATCCTGTCGGCCGCCTTCACGCAAACCCTCTCGCCCGCGCGCTGGAAGCAATTGCGCTGGCGCTTCTTCCGGTTGCATTTCCAGTATCTGTGCGCCTTCGACCGCCCCGGTGCCTATGATTACTTCCGCATCACCGCGGGACCCCTGACCCTGGCCGAGCGCTTCGCCCAGACGCCGCCGTCAAAAAGCGTGATCGAGACGCCGGTGAACCGCTTCACGTCAATGGCGTAGGGGGCGCTGCCCCCCGTCCCTGCGGGACTCCCCCCGAGGTATTTGAAGCAAGATGAAACCGGATGCCTTTCATCTTGCTCGAAATATCCCGGGGGGCCGAGGCATCGCCTCGCGGGGGGCAGCGCCCCTCGCCCTCAAAGCCGGTAGATCGCGGCGTATTTGCTTTCGAGATAGTCCAGAAGCGGTTCTTCCGTCGGCTCGAACCCGCAGGCGGTCACGATCGTCTCGCGCGGGGGGCGCAGCCCGCCATGGCGTTGCAGGTTTTCGCGCAGCCAGTCGGTGGCGGGTTTCGCCGAGCCCTCGGCCAGCGCCGCGTCGATCCCGGGCACTGCCGCGCGCATCGCCCGGTTCAGGCAGCCCGCATAGACATTGCCCAGCGTATAGGTCGGGAAATAGCCAAAAAGCCCGCCCGCCCAATGCACATCCTGCAGGAAGCCCTGCGAGGGTTTCTCGACCGCGACGCCGAAATCGGCCAGGAACCGGACATTCCAGGCCGCTTCCAGATCCGCGACCTCGAGCTTGCCGGTGATCAGCTGCCGTTCCAGATCGAAGCGCAGCATCACATGCAGGTTGTAATGCAGCTCGTCCGCTTCCGTGCGGATAAAGCCCGGGTTGACCCGGTTCACCACCGCATGGAAGGCCTGCGCGTCCGCGACGCCGAAATCGCCAAAGGCATCGACCATCCGTTGATAGAGCCAGCCGGTGAAGGGCGCCGAGCGGCCAAGCTGGTTTTCATAGATCCGGCTCTGGCTTTCATGCACCCCCATCGAAACGCCGCGACCAAGCGGCGTCAGCGCATGCTCCGCCGCGATCCCCTGTTCGTAGCAGGCATGGCCGACCTCGTGGATGGTGGAATACAGGCAGTTGAACGGATCGCTTTCGCAGACCCGCGTGGTGATGCGCACATCCCGCCCCGAGCCCGAGCAGAACGGATGCACCACCAGATCGAGCCGCCCCAGAGTCCAGTCATATCCGAAGGCCGAGGCGCAGATCCGCGCGATGCGCAGCTGCGTCGCCTCGGGGAAGACATGGTCAAGCGCGGGCGGCTGATGCGCGGCCCCCAGCACCTTTTCGCGCAGGCTGACCAGACGCGGGCGCATCCGGTCGAACATCGCGCCAAGCACGCGATGCGTCGCGCCGGGTTCGTAATCATCGAGCAGCGCATCGTAAAGATCGCCTTCCGACAGGCAGGCGGCCTCCTCGCGCTTCAGCGCCACCATCTGCGCGAGCGTCGGCAGGAAGGCGGCCGGGGCCTCGGCCGCGCGGGCCTCGGCCCAGACGCCCTGGGCGAGCGAGGTGAGGCGGGCCAGTTCCGTGGCGAGCCGCGCCGGGATCCGCGTCGCGCGGTTGTAATTGCGCCCGGCCAGGTCAAGCAGCCGGGCCTCGGCCTCGGTCGTCGCCTCGGCCCGGGCCAGCCAGTCCTCCAGCCGCGGATCGGTGCGCCGCGCATGCAGCACCGATTCCATCGCCGCCAGTTCCTCGGCCCGCTGCTCGGCGGCGCCGCGCGGCATCATCGTTTCCTGATCCCAGCCCAGACGCTCGGCCACACAGGTCAGCGCCTCGGTTTCGCGAAGGTAGGCTTTCAGGTCGGCCAGAGCTGTCATTTGATCCCCCGGATCGATTGCACGCGCGGATAGCGCGCGAGGAAGCGCGCGCGGATGAGAAAGAGCCAGAGCACCAGCGCCCCGCCCAGATGCGCCAGCCGCAGCGCCAGCGGATCGCCATGCAGCAGCGTGACGACGCCCAGAACGGCTTGCAAAAGCACCCAGATCGCCGCCAGACCAAAGGCCATGCGGGTCACCGCATGCACCGACCGGCGCGAGCGGATCAGCGCAAAAGCCGCAAGAGCCAGCAGCAGATAGCCGAGCGCCCGGTGGCTGAACTGCAAAAGCGCCTGATTTTCCAGCGCATTGCGCCAGATCGGTTCAAGCGAAAGCATGTCGGGCGGCAGCCAGACGCCGCCCATCAACGGCCAGTCGGTGAAGACCGCCCCCGCGCCAATCCCGGTCACCAGCCCGCCCACCAGCAGCTGCAGGAAGCTCAGATGCATCAGCCCCGTCGCCAGCCCGACCAGCCCCGGTTCCGCCTGACGCCGGGCCGCGATCAGCGCCGCCTCGGTCCGGGCAGCCAAGAGCGCATACCAGAAGGCAAAGCCCAGAAGCGCAAAGGCGAGGCCGAGGCGCAGCGTGGCGAAGGGCGCGGCGCCAAGGGTCGTCTGCGCCCGGTCGATCTGTGCCGTGACCAGATCGGCGGCCTGCGCCACCCGTTCCTGCGGGGTCGGGGGGGCCGCCACGGGCGCGGGCGTCGGCGGCGTTGCGGGCAAAAGCTGCAGCGGCGGCAGCGCGCCCGTCTGCGGCAGCACCGCGGCCGCGGGTTCGGGCGCCAAGGCCTTGGAAAGCTTGGCGATCGGCGCCGGGTCCGAGGCCGCGAGCAGCAGGCAGCCCAGCCCCAGACCGGCGACGCGCAGCCCCCAGCCCGGCGGCAGGCGGCGGCTGAGGGCAAGACCCAGCGCCCCCAGCGCCCAGACCGCGAAAAGCGCCAAGCCCGTGTAGGGCTGCAGCAGATCGAGTTCCGCAATGCCGAAGCCCGGCGTCGCATCCAGCCCCAGCTGCAGCACGGCCAGCACGATCAGCGAGACCATCCAGACCAGCAGCGCCTTGCGCGCGCCTTTCGGCCGCGCGTCGATCATGCCGCCTTTCGGCGCCACGGGCATCTGTTTCGGGGTCTCGACGCCCACCTCCTCGAAGATCGCGCGCGAGCGGTTCTTGGCGGGTTTCATCCCCATGCGGGCCTCCTGTCGCTTTGGCGCGACACTAGGGCGCGGCACGGGCGGGGGCAAGGGGATTGGCGGGCGGATGAAGCGTGCGCCTGCCCTCGATCACCGCCCAAACCCCCGTCCAGCCGTCATTTTCCGCCATCCAGCCCAGCATGGCACAGGCCGCTTCGGCGTAAATGTCGCGCTCTTGCGCGGCCAGATGCAGCCAGTCGCGGGCGGTTTCGGGCAGCACGGGACGCGGGGTCTTGCGGCAGCGCCGCAGGCCGGACCCCGGGGCCAGATAGCGCGGATCGTCCGAGACGATCACCGCCAGCCCCTCGTCGGCCCAGGCGGGCAGGCGGTCGGCCAGCTGCCCGACGGGGCCCATCCGGGCATGCAGCGCGACATGGGTCAGCTCATGCGTCAGGATCGTCGTCGAAAGCCCGCGCGGCGAGAGACGCACGACGGCAACGGGGCCAAAGGAATAGGTCACCGCGGCCGCCCCCCGCCCGCCCAGACGGCGATCGCAGGCGGCGGTCTGGCAGGCCAGAAGGCGCAACCGGCCCCGGGTCGGGCCGAGGGCCCGGGCCACCTGCGCCTTCGCCGCGGCGATCTGGGCGATCAGGCGCAGCCGGTCGGGGGCGGGCATCGCCGCCTCGACCCAGAGCGTGTCGGTCGCGCGCACCAGCCCGAAACAGCCGGGACAAAGGGCGGCGCGCGGCGCGGGCAGGAGCGCGAGCAGCGCCACAAGGCCCAGCAGGCCGCCCAGCCCCAGCGCCAGAAGCGATCGCATCAGAAAGTGTCGCATCGGCGCAGGATGACGGGCGCGCGCGGGCGGCGCAAGTCTGCCCTTGCGTGGGTCGGGCGGATCAGGAAACGCGATCCGCGTTTCCCGCCCGCTGCGCAACGGCCATGGCAAGACCGTTTCGATCAAGCGCAACAGAGGCCGGCGCCTGCCCCGGCGGGCGAGAAGCGCCCGCCATGGGCGGGGCGGGCGCTGGCCGAGGGCCTTTGGGCCCCCGGCGGTCATGGGGCCAATGTCGCGCGTGACCTCGGCGATGGCCTCGGTCAGATCCGTCGACCTCAATCCCGCTGGCGCAAAAGCTGCCGCAACATCCCGTGCAGCGTCTGCACATCCGCCCGCGTCAGGCCGAACCGGCTCCACATGTTGCGCAGATTGCGCTTCATCATCGGCGCCTTGCCCGCGGGAAAGAAGAACCCGGCCTGATCCAGCCGCTCCTCGTAATGATCGCCCAGCTTCTCGATTTCGAGCGCATTGGCCATCTCGGCCCCCGCCAGACCGGGGTCGATCGCCGGGGCCTCGCTGCCCTGACGGGCGAATTCGTAGGCCGTCAGCAGCACCGCCTGCGCCAGATTGAGCGAGAAGAACTCGGGGTTCACCGGCACGGTGATGATCGCATTCGCGCGGATGATGTCGTCATTTTCCAGCCCGGTGCGCTCGGGGCCGAACATCACCCCCACCCGCTGCCCGGCGGCGATCCGCGCCCGCGCCTCGGCCATCGCGGCTTCGGGGGTGTAAATGGGCTTTGTCAGCTCGCGCCCGCGCGCGGTGGTGGCAAAGACGAAATCGCAATCGGCAATCGCCTCGGCCGTGGTGGGAAAGACCCCAGCA
This sequence comes from Rhodobacter capsulatus SB 1003, assembly GCF_000021865.1. NCBI lineage: Bacteria > Pseudomonadati > Pseudomonadota > Alphaproteobacteria > Rhodobacterales > Rhodobacter > Rhodobacter capsulatus. The sequence goes on along the minus strand of NC_014034.1, from coordinate 1,736,509 downwards.
TGATCGAGCACCTTGCCCGCCGCGCCCGAGGCCATGGCCACCGCCTTCGGGTTCGGCCAGCCGTCGCGCGGATCAACCAGCCGCAGCGTCGAGAGCGCAAAATTCAGCATCGCCCGGGCGGCGGCACCGATATTCTCGCCCATCTGCGGACGGATCAGGATGAAGACGGGGGTCGGATGCGAAGTCATGCCCCCCGATACAGAAGCGCAAAGCCGCTGGCAAGGCGGGGCCGCCTGCGCTAGAAGGCGCGAAACCCGAAAGGAGCCGTCATGTCCGAGGATCGCCCGCAGCTTTATCTGGCCACCCCGCCCAGCTTCGATCTGGACGTTTTCCCGCAGCTTCTGGCCAGGGTTCTCGGCGCGCAGGAGGTGGCCTGCATCCGTCTCGGTCTGGCGACGAAGGACGAGGACAAGGTGATGCGCGCGGCCGATGCGGTGCGTCAGGTGGCGCATGAATTCGATGTCGCGCTGGTGATCGAGAACCACATCGCGCTGGTGGAACGGCACGGGCTTGACGGCGTGCATCTGACCGATGGCGCCCGCACCGTGCGCTATGCCCGCAAGGAGCTGGGCCAGGATGCGATCGTCGGCGCCTTTTGCGCCGCCTCGCAGCATGACGGCATGACCGCGGGCGAGGCCGGGGCGGATTACGTCTGCTTCGGTCCGGTGGGCGAAACCGGCCTTGGCACCGGCGCCCGGGCCGAGCGCGACCTCTTCCAGTGGTGGTCCGAGGTGATCGAGGTTCCGGTCGTCGCCGAGGGCGCGCTGACCGAGGATCTGGTGCGCGACTTCGCCCCGGTCACCGATTTCTTCGCCGTGGGCGAGGAAATCTGGACCGCCGAAGACCCGGTGGCGGCGCTGGGCCGTCTTGTCGCGGCGATGGGCTGATGGCGGAATTCTGGCTGGGCGATTCCAACGGCCCGATGGGCGATGTCGGCGCCTTCATGGGCTCCGAGCTGCGGGTGGACCGCGCCGATCTGGCCGGTCACATCGGGCAGTTGGGCGAAGACCGCGTGCTGGTGGCGCTGGTGGGCGCGCCCGGCTCGGGCAAGTCGCATCTGGCGGCGGAGCTGGCGGCGCAGTTGAACGCCCGCAGCCCCGGCCGCGCCGCGATCCTGCCGATGGACGGGTTTCATCGCGACAATGACTGGCTGGATGCGCGGGGCCTGCGCGCGGTCAAGGGCAACCCCGACACTTTCGATGTCGCGGGCCTTGCCGCCTGCCTGGCGCAGGTCAGGACCGCCACCAAAGATTGCCCGGTGCCCGGCTTCGATCGCACAGCCGATGCCGTCGTGCCTGCGGGCGCGGTGATCCCCGCCACGGCGCAGGTGATCCTGGTCGAGGGCAATTACCTGCTCCTCACCCGCCCGGGCTGGCGCGATCTGGCGCCGCTTTTCGATCTGTCGATCCGGCTGGCCGTGCCCGAGGCCGAACTGCGCCGCCGCCTGATGGCGCGCTGGTCCGATCTGCCGCTGGCGGAAGCCACGCGCCGGACCGAGGAAAACGACCTGCCGAACGGGCGCTTGCTCATCAGCGAAAACCGGGCCGCGGATCTTGTCATCTTCGGTTGAGCGGGGCTCTGCCCCGCACCCCGGGATATTTATGGCAAGATGAAGGCCGCAGTTTCATCTTGCCATAAATATCCCGGGGGGAGTCCGCAGGACGGGGGCAGCGCCCCCCTGCCCGGCCCGTCGGCTGACGCAGCGTCAGCCTTTGGCTTGCCCGCCCCGGCTGCTAGGATGCGCCATTCCCCGGAGGTTTCGATGACACGACATGAGCTGGCCCATTCGTTCCGCGAGCATTTCGCCGATGGCGTGATGCATGTGCTGGGCGTCACCTTTGCCGTGGCCGCGGTTTCGGCGCTGATGGTCTGGGCGGCGATGGCGGGGCTTGGGCCGAAGATCTGGCCGCTGGTCGTCTATGCGGTCGGGCTGATCGCCTCTTTCGGGTTTTCGGCGGGCTACAACCTGACGCTTTACGCGCCCGCCCGCGCGGTGCTGCGCCGCTTCGATCATGCGGCGATTTATCTTTTGATTGCGGGCACCTACACGCCGATGGCGCTGATCGGGCTGGGTGGCAAGGTGGGCATCGCGCTGACCGTAACGATCTGGACGCTGGCCTTGATCGGCATGGTGATGAAGCTGGGCTTCTTTCATGCCGCCGAGAAGGCCGGGTTCCTGCTTTACCTTGTGATGGGGCTTCTGGGTCTGGTCGCGATCTGGCCGCTGATCGAGCGGCTGCCGCTCGCCGTGCTGATCCTGCTGGGCATCGGCGGCGCGGTCTATCTGCTGGGCACGGTGTTCTACAAGCTCAAGCGGATGCCGTTTTCCCGCGCGATCTGGCATGGCCATGTGATCGCGGCGGCCGCAACGCATTATGCCGCCGTCATCCTGATCGCCGGGCATTAGAGCGGGTCGATATCCCCCGCCGCGCGCTGGGCATGGAAGTCTGCGACGAAGGCCGAAAGCTGCCCCGCCGCGATCGCCGCGCGCAGGCCTGCCATAAGATCCTGATAGTAATGCAGGTTGTGCCAGGTCAGGAGCATGCCCGAGATCATCTCCTGCGCCTTGAAGACATGGTGCAGATAGGCGCGGGAGTAATTGCGGCAGGCCGGGCAGCTGCAGGCTTCGTCCAGCGGGCGCGGATCGTCCATGTGGCGGGCGTTCTTGATGTTGATCTGGCCGCGCCGGGTCCAGGCCTGCCCGGTCCGGCCGGAGCGCGAGGGCAGCACGCAATCCATCATGTCGATGCCGCGCGCGACCGCGCCAACGATGTCGTCGGGCTTGCCCACGCCCATCAGATAGCGCGGCTTGTCCGCGGGCAGGAAGCCGGGCGCGTAATCGAGGACCGAGAACATCGCCTCCTGCCCCTCGCCCACGGCGAGGCCGCCGATCGCATAGCCGTCAAAGCCGATCTCTTTCAGTTTCGTGGCCGATTCCTCGCGCAGATCGCGGGTGACACCGCCCTGCATGATGCCGAACAGCGCATGGCCGGGCCGGTCGCCGAAGGCATCACGCGAGCGTTGCGCCCATCGCATCGAGAGCCGCATCGATTTCGCCACCGTCGCGTCATCGGCGGGCAGCGCCGGGCATTCGTCAAAGGCCATGACGATGTCCGAGCCCAGAAGCTTCTGGATCTCCATCGAGCGTTCGGGCGACAGATGGTGTTTCGAGCCGTCGATATGGCTGGAAAAGGTCACGCCCTCCTCGGTCAGCTTGCGCACGGAAGCAAGGCTCATCACCTGAAACCCGCCCGAGTCGGTCAGGATCGGGCGCTCCCAGTTCATGAACTTGTGCAACCCGCCCAGCCGCGCGATGCGCTCGGCCGTGGGGCGCAGCATCAGGTGATAGGTGTTGCCCAAAAGGATGTCGGCGCCGGTGGCGCGCACGCTTTCGGGCAGCATCGCCTTGACCGTGGCGGCAGTGCCGACAGGCATGAAGGCGGGGGTGCGGATCTCGCCGCGCGGGGTGTGGATGACGCCGGTGCGGGCGGCGCCGTCGGTGGCGGAGAGGGTGAAGCTGAACTGGGTCATCGGGCGCTCCTTTGGCGCGCGTTTAGCAGCGCCGGGCCGAAAGGGAAAGCGACGCGCGCAGGCAAGGTTTTCACGGGGGGAAGCTTTCGCCTCGGGCAAGCCCGAGGCGGACGGGGGGCTTCACCCCCCGCCCCCCCGAAAAGAAAGAAGGGCGTATTTTGCCTAGGAAAAGCGGGGCCCTTGCCTGTTGACGCGGACGGCATGCGGCTGCAGGGGGGCCTGGTCCCGCTTGTTTCTTCTTGGCGCAAATACGCCGGGGGTGCGGGGGCCCCGCCCGCCCGGTCGCCGCGGCCCCGCCGCGGCGAAACCCTGCTTGGCACGCGGCTTTCCGCCCCGCACCGACGGCCTTTACCTCTCCCCCCGATACCCTATATAAACTCTAGGAAATAGCCCGAGAGAGTCATGACCAGCACCGAACACGCGCTCCCCGAAGGGGCCCCTCTGATTGCCCCGTCCGATATCGAGCACCCGCTTTACGCCTCGGTGGTCGAGGCCTGCCGCACCGTCTTCGACCCGGAAATTCCGGTCAACATCTTCGATCTGGGTCTGATCTACACGATCCGGATCGGCGAGGACGGCGTCGTCGCCATCACCATGACGCTGACCGCCCCGGGCTGCCCGGTGGCGGGCGAGATGCCGCAATGGCTGCAAGACGCAGTCGAGGCGGTCGAAGGCGTGCAGCGCTGCGAGATCGAGATGACCTTCGACCCGGCCTGGGGCATGGACATGATGTCGGACGAGGCCCGGCTCGAACTCGGCTTCATGTGAGCTTGCGGGGGCGGCACGCCGGGCTGTGCGGAGCGGACGGCCCCCCTGTGCGGCAGCGCCCTTGTCCCCTTGCGCCGATCCTTTACGGTGGGGGTCTTCTTGAACGGAGGGTCAGATGACCGACACCCTGTTTTCCCCCGGCCATCTCGGGGAAATTTCCATCGCCAACCGCGTCGTGATGGCGCCGCTCACCCGCAACCGCGCCCCCGACCGGATGCCCACCGATCTGACGGTGGAATATTACCGCCAGCGCGCGACCGCCGGGCTGATCGTCACCGAGGGCGCGCAGATCTCGCCTGTCGGGCAGGGCTATGCCTGGACGCCGGGCATCCACAGCGAGGCGCAGGCGGCGGCCTGGGCCCGGGTCACCGACGCGGTGCATGCCGAAGGCGGCAAGATCGTGATCCAGCTTTGGCATGTCGGGCGCGTCTCGCATGAGACGATCATCGAGGGGCTGACGCCGGTCGCCCCCTCGGCGCTGTCGGCGGCTTCGAAAACCTTTGACGGCAAGGGCTTCGTCGAAACGGGCATGCCGCGCGAGATGACCGAGGAAGACATCGAACGCACCTTCCTCGATTACGGCCATGCGGCGCAGCTGGCGAAACAGGCGGGCTTCGACGGGGTCGAGGTGCATGGCGCGAACGGCTATCTGATCGACCAGTTCCTGCGTGACACGTCGAACAAGCGCAGCGACGGCTGGGGCGGCCCGGTCGAAAACCGCATCCGCTTCCTTTTGGGCGCCGTCGATGCCTGCGTCGCGGTCTGGGGCCCGGGGCGGGTCGGCGTGCGGCTCTCGCCCTTCTCGAACGCCAACAATATCGGCCTCGACAGCGACACGCCCGCGCTCTTCGGCGCCGCCATCGCCGCGCTGAACGACCGGCCGCTGGCCTTTGTCCATATGGTCGAGGGTCAGACCGGTGGCCCGCGCGACTGGCCCGCGGGCGAGCTGGAAGCGCTGCGCGAGGCGATCCGCGCGCCCTATGTCGCCAATAACGGCTACGATCGTGACAGCGCGCTGGCCGCGGTGACAACGGGCACGGCCGACGCGGTGGCCTTTGGCAAGCCCTTCATCGCCAACCCCGATCTGGTGGCGCGGCTGGAACGGAACGCCGAATGGAACCCGCTGCGGCTGGCGCAGATGTATGGCGGCGGCGCCGAGGGCTACACCGACTATCCCGCCCTGCCCTGATCTCTCCGGGCGGCCCGGCCGCTTGCCGGACCGCCCCCGCACGCCTATCTTGAGGCGAAAGGAGCCCCCCATGTTCGCACTCCCCGGCAAGCCCCCCGTCACCCTGACCCCCGCGGCCGTCGCCCAGATCGCCGAGCTGATGGCGCGCGAAGGCGCCGCCGGGTTCCGCATCGGCGTCAAGAAGGGCGGCTGTGCGGGCATGGAATACACGATGGAAATCGCCTCCGAGGCCGATCCGATGGATATCGTCGTCGAGGAAGGCCCGGCCCGCGTGCTGATCGCGCCGCTGGCCCAGATGTTCCTGCTGGGCACCGAAATCGACTACGAGGAAACGATGCTCGAATCGGGCTTCAAGTTCCGCAACCCGAATGTGGTCGAAAGCTGCGGCTGCGGCGAATCGGTGAAGTTCCGCGACGCGCCCGCGGGCTGAGGCCCATTTCTTGCTTGCACGGGCCGCGCGCCTGCCTAATCTGCGCCCGACTTTGGCAAGGAGGCAGGAATGCGCAGAAAATTGGCCGCGGGCAACTGGAAGATGAACGGCACCAAGGCAAGCTTGGCCGAAGTGGCGGCGCTGATCGCGGCGCATCCCGATCCGAAATCCGAAGTTCTGCTGTGCCCGCCCGCGACGCTGGTCGCGGCGATGGTGGCGACGGCGGCGGGCAGGATCGCGGTCGGCGGGCAGGATTGCCACATGAAGGCCGCGGGCGCGCATACCGGTGACATCGCGGCCGAAATGCTGGCCGATTGCGGCGCCTCCCATGTGATCCTCGGCCATTCCGAACGCCGCGCCGATCATGGCGAAAGCTCGGAGATGGTTTGCGCCAAGGCCACCGCTGCCCGCGCCGCGGGTCTGGTCGCGGTGATCTGCGTTGGCGAGACCGAAGCGCAGCGCGATGCGGGCGAGACGCTGGCACTGGTCGGCGCGCAGCTGGCGGGCTCGGTTCCGGACGGCGCCACCGCGGCGAATACTGTCATCGCCTACGAACCCGTCTGGGCGATCGGCACCGGCCGCACGCCGACGCTGGAACAGATCGCCGAAGTGCATGATTTCCTGCGCGCGGAACTGGTCGCGCGCTTCGGCGCCGAGGGCGAAGGCATGCGGCTTCTTTACGGCGGCTCGGTGAAACCCTCGAACGCGACCGAGATCTTTGCCACCTCGAATGTCGATGGCGCGCTGGTGGGCGGCGCTTCGCTCAAGGCCGCCGATTTCGGCGCGATCCTGAGCGCGCTCGACGCGGCCTGAGGCGAGGCTGGGGGCGCTGCCCCCAGACCCCCGGGATATTTGGAGCAAGATGAAATCAGCTCCGGTTGTTTTTCATCTTGCTCCAAATATCCCGGGGGGTGAATGGCCGCGAGGCCAGAGGGGGCAGCGCCCCCCTGCCCGGCCCGACCGGGTCACACCGGCAGAATCGTCGTCGACTTGATCTCTTCCATGCTCAGAAGTGCTGTGACGTTGTAGATCTTCACCTCGGAGATCAGCGCCTGATAAAACAGATCATAGGCGCGCGCGTTCTTCACCCGCACCTTCAGGATATAGTCGATATCGCCCGCCAGCCGATGCGCTTCCAGCACCTCGGGGCGCGCGCGCAGCGTCGCCAGAAACCGGCGCTGCCAGTCGGCTTCGTGTTCCGAGGTCCGGATCAGCACGAAGAAACAGGCCTCCAGCCCCAGCGCCTCGGCGTCGAGCAGCACCGTCTGCCGCCCGATCACGCCCAGATCCTTCATCTTGCGGATCCGGTTCCACACCGGGGTCTTCGACGAGCCCACCTTGCGCGCGATCTCGTCGAGCGACTGGCTCGCGTCTTCCTGCATCTGAAACAGGATCTTCCGATCCATCTCGTCCAACCGGACCGCCATTCGCCTTTTCCCCCGTTTTGCAGGAAATATCCTCTGTCGGAGCCAGGATAGAAAACGAAGTTCCTTATTCGCAAGGGGGCATGGCGCTCACGGGGAAAAATTTCCTATATTGCGCGAAAGGAGACCACCATGACCCAGATCCTTCGCACCTCCGAGACCCAAGCCCCCCGCCGCACGGACCATCGCACTGGCCATGTCACCCTGGCAGGGGCCGGTCCGGGCTGTGCGGATCATCTGACGCTGGCGGTGGCGCGGGCGCTGGCTGCGGCCGATGTGATCTTGCATGACCGGCTGGTCTCGGCCGAGGTGCTGGCGCTGGCCGGACCGCAGGCGGAGGTGATCGAGACCGGCAAGACCGGCTTTGGCGCCCATATGCCGCAGGAGGAGATCATCGCGCTGATGCTGGGCTTTGCGCAGGCCGGGCGCAATGTGCTGCGGCTGAAATCCGGCGATCCGGGCGTCTTCGGCCGTCTGGGCGAGGAACTGGACGCGCTTGAAGCTGCCGGGATCGGCTTCACCGTCCTGCCCGGGATCACCGCCGCCTCGGCCGCCGCGGCAGGCCTTGGGCAAAGCCTGACCGAGCGCGGCCGCAACCGCGAGCTGCGCCTGATCACCGGCCATGACGTCGCCGGTTTCGCCGAGGCGGATTGGGCGGGCCTTGCCCGTCCGGGCGCCGTTGCCGCGATCTACATGGGCAAGAAGGCCGCAAGGTTCCTGCAAGGGCGGTTGATGATGCACGGCGCCCTTGCCACGACGCCGGTCACGCTCGTAGAAAATGTTTCCCGCGCCGAGGAGCGCGTGATCGCCACCACCCTGGCCGATCTGCCCGCCGCCGCCGCGCGTCTGGAAGGTCCCGCCGTCATCCTGTTCGGTCTCGCCCCGCGCGCGGCCGCCGCCCAATCGCTCGAGGCCGTGATATGAGTCGTTCCTTCGTTCCGAAAGTCGTCAGCGCCAATGATCTGCGCGCCGGTCACGTCGTCTATTTCTCGGCCGCCGAGACCTGGGTGCGTGACATTGCAGAAGCCGAAGTGCTGACCGACGAGGCCGAGGCGCAGCTGCGCCTGCTTTCCGCGATGGGTCACACGACGGTTGCGGTGGGCGTCTATCTGGTGGATGTGACGCAAGGACCGCAGGGCCCGGTGCCGGTGGCGCTGCGCGAGCAGTTCCGCGCCAAAGGCCCCTCGATCCGCCCGACGAAAGAAGCCGCCGCCAAGGACGCCGCACATGTATGAATATTCCGACTTCGACGAAGCCTTCGTGCGCAACCGCGTGGCGCAGTTTCGCGATCAGGTGGCGCGACGGCTGGACGGCAGCCTGACCGAGGAGGAATTCCGCCCGCTGCGGCTGATGAACGGGCTTTATCTGCAGCTGCATGCCTACATGCTGCGCGTCGCCATCCCCTATGGCACGCTCTCGTCGAACCAGATGCGGGCGCTCGCCGATGTGGCCGACCGGTTCGACCGCGGCTATGGCCATTTCACCACCCGCCAGAACATCCAGTTCAACTGGATCAAGCTGACCGACACGCCCGACATTCTGGAGCGGCTCGCCGATGACGGGCTGCATGCGATCCAGACCTCGGGCAATTGCATCCGCAACGTCACGACCGACGCCTTTGCCGGGGCCGCCGCGGATGAAATCGAAGACCCCCGCCCCTATGCGGAGCTGATCCGGCAATGGTCCTCGGATCATGCCGAATTCCAGTTCCTGCCGCGCAAGTTCAAGATCGCGATCACCGGCAGCCCGGAGGACCGCGCCGCGATCCGCGCCCATGATGTCGGGCTGCAACTGATCCAGCGCGGGGGCGAAACCGGCTTTCGCGTGCTGGTGGGCGGCGGGCTGGGGCGCACGCCGATGCTGGCGCCCGAGCTGCGCGATTTCCTTCCGAAAGCCGATCTGCTGCCCTATCTGGAGGCGATCCTGGCCGCCTACAACCTGATCGGGCGGCGCGACAACAAATACAAGGCGCGGATCAAGATCACCGTCTTCGAGACCGGGATCGAGCCCTTCCGCGATCTGGTAGAGCAGGAATTCGAGCGTATCCGCCCGCAATTCACCGGCGCCGATCAGGCGCTTCTGGCGGAAATCACCCCGCATTTCGCCCTGCCCGATCTGGTCGCGAAAGACCCCGCCCCCTTTGCCGCGGCGCAGGTCACCGACCCGGCTTTCGCGGCCTGGGTCAAGCACTCGGTCACCGATCACAAGCGCCCCGATCATGCGGTGGTGACGATCTCGGTCAAGACCCCGGGCGAGGAACCGGGCGATGTCTCGGCGGCGCAGATGCGGGCCGTTGCCGATCTGGCCGATCTGCATGGCTACGGCGAGCTGCGGATTTCCCACATGCAGAACATCGTTCTGCCCCATGTCGCGCGCGCCGATCTGCCCGCCCTTCATGCCGCGCTGCGCAAGGTCGGGCTGGCGGCGGCGAATGTCGGGCTGATTTCCGACATGATCGCCTGCCCGGGGATGGATTACTGCGCGCTGGCCACCGCCCGCTCGATCCCGCTCGCGCAAGAGATCGCGCAGCATTTCGAGACGCTGGGGCTGGTCGAAACCATCGGGCCGCTGCCTCTGAAAATCTCTGGCTGCATCAATGCCTGCGGTCATCACCATCTGGGCGCCATCGGCATCCTTGGGCTTGATCGCGCCGGGGCCGAGAATTACCAGATCACCCTTGGCGGTGCCGAGGGCCCCGAAGCCGCGATCGGCGAAAAGATGGGGCCGGGCTTTGCCTATGACGCGGTTGTCCCGGCGATCGAGCGGCTGGTGCGTGCCTATCTGACGCTTCGGCTTTCGGAGGGCGAAACCTTCCTTGCCGCGCTGCACCGGCTTGGCCGCGAGCCCTTCCGCGCCGCGCTTTATGACGAGGCCCAAGATGCTGCCTGACATCGGCCCCCGCGTTGCGGGGCTGAACGAGCGCTACCGGCATCACGCCGCCATTTCGGTGATGGAAAAGGCGCTGGCCGATCCCGACACCGGGCGGGTGGCGATGGTCAGCTCGTTCGGCGCGGAATCGGTCGTGCTTTTGCACATGGTCTCCTTGATCGCCCCGGCGACGCCGGTGCTTTTCGTCGACACGATGATGCTGTTTCCGGAAACGCTCGCCTATCAGCAGGAGGTCGCCTCGAAACTGGGCCTGTCGGAGATTCGCACCATCCGCGCGACCAAGGCCGCGCTGGCGCTGGATGACCCCGACGGCACGCTTTATCAGTTCAACACCGATGCCTGCTGCAATCTGCGCAAGACCGTGCCGCTGGAAACCGCGCTTGCGGGTTTTGACGCCTGGATCACCGGGCGCAAGCGTTATCAGGGCGCGACCCGGGCCGAGATCGATTTCTTTGAAGTCGAAACCCCCAACCGGATGAAGATCAATCCGCTGGCGCATTGGGGGCGCGAGGATCTGGAAGAATACATGGTGCAAAACCGCCTGCCCCGGCATCCGCTGGTGGCCAAGGGCTATCCCTCGATCGGTTGCGCGCCCTGCACCTCGCCGGTGAAACCGGGCGAAGATCCGCGCGCAGGCCGTTGGCGCGGCTCGCAAAAGACCGAATGCGGCATCCATTTCATCGGCGGCAAGATGGTGCGGGTCAAACCGGCCGAGGACGCAACCGAAGGCAGCGACAAGGACAAGGTGGCATGAGCGTGATCGTGCGCGATACGGGCTTTGCGCCCGAGGATTTCACCGGGGTGGCCGTCGAGGTTCCCCCCACCACCGCCCCCGAGGCGCTGGCCGGGTTGATCGCGGGGGCAGAGCTCGTCAAGGTGCTTTTCCCCAGCTTTTCGGACGGGCGCGGCTTCACCCTTGGCCGGCTGATCCGCGACGCGGGCTATACGGGGCGGCTGCGCGCCAGCGGGCCGATCATCGCCGATCAATACGGCATGGCGCGGCGGTCCGGCTTTGACGAGGTGGAGATCCCCGAAGATCTGGCCGCCCGGCAGGGCGAGGCGCAGTGGCTCGCCCGCGCCGACTGGCAGGCGCATGACTATCGCGCGCGGCTGTTCGGCTCGGTTGCGACAGCGTGATCGCTTGACGCGAAAGGTCGCAGGCGGCATCTGCCCATAGTCATGGCACGCCGCCGCCTTTTGTGGTAATTGCGGCGCATGTTTCCTGCCGCGCCTTCGCATGCGCCGGTGCGGCGCTTCTTCATCGCCCCTTCGGGCCTCAAAGACGAGACGACCGTGAACGAGACCACGCCGATTGCCCCCGCGAAAGTCCTGCCCGATGCGCAGACGGTGACCTCTGTCCGGCACTGGACCGACACGCTGTTTTCGTTCCGCGTCACGCGTCCGCAGACGCTGCGCTTCCGCTCGGGCGAATTCGTGATGATCGGGCTGCTGGATGACAACGGCAAGCCGATCATGCGCGCCTATTCGATCGCCTCGCCCGCCTGGGACGAAGAGCTCGAATTCTACTCGATCAAGGTGCCCGATGGCCCGCTGACCTCGCGTCTGCAGCACATCAAGGTGGGCGAGCAGATCATCTTGCGCCCGAAACCCGTCGGCACGCTGGTGATCGACGCGCTTCTGCCCGGCAAACGGCTGTGGTTCCTGGCCACCGGCACCGGGATTGCGCCTTTCGCCTCGCTGATGCGCGAGCCCGAGGCCTATGAGAAATTCGACGAAGTCATCATGATGCACACCTGCCGCACGGTGGCCGAGCTGGAATACGGCCGCCAGCTGGTCGAGGCGCTGCAAGAGGACCCGCTGATCGGCGAGCTGGTCGAGGGCAAGCTGAAATACTACCCGACCACCACGCGCGAAGAGTTCCATCACATGGGCCGGATCACCGACAACCTCGCCTCGGGCAAGGTGTTCGAGGATCTGGGGATCACGCCGATGAACCCGGAAACCGACCGGGCGATGGTCTGCGGCTCGCTTGCCTTCAACGTCGATGTGATGAAGGTTCTGGAAAGCTACGGCCTGCGCGAGGGCGCCAATTCCGAGCCGCGCGAATTCGTGGTGGAAAAGGCCTTCGTCGGCGAAGGCATCTGAGCCTTCCGGCATTTCGAAACGGGCCGTCCTTCGGGGCGGCCTTTTTCTTTGGCGCGGCGGAGGACCAAAAGAAAACGCCGCCCCGAAGGGCGGCGTTTGTCGATGTCAGGCCTGCGGCGCTTATTTCGCGGCAGCGGCAGCGGCGGCAGCTTCGGCAGCGGCGGCGGCAGCGGTCGCGGCTTCGGCGGCGAGTTTCGCAGCTTCGGCAGCGGCCAGCGCGGCGGCAACCGGATCAACCGGAGCAGCTTCGACAGCCGGAGCAGCTTCCGCAGCCGGGGCTTCAGCGGCCGGAGCTTCGACAGCCGGAGCAGCTTCCGCAGCCGGGGCTTCAGCGGCCGGAGCTTCGACAGCCGGAGCGGCTTCCGCAGCCGGGGCTTCAGCGGCCGGAGCTTCGACAGCCGGAGCGGCTTCCGCAGCCGGGGCTTCAGCGGCCGGAGCTTCGACAGCCGGAGCAGCTTCCGCAGCCGGGGCTTCAGCGGCCGGAGCTTCGACAGCCGGGGCAGCTTCCGCAGCCGGGGCTTCAGCGGCCGGAGCTTCGACAGCCGGAGCAGCTTCCGCAGCCGGGGCTTCAGCGGCCGGAGCTTCGACAGCCGGGGCAGCTTCCGCAGCCGGGGCTTCAGCGGCCGGAGCTTCGACAGCCGGGGCAGCTTCCGCAGCCGGGGCTTCAGCGGCCGGAGCTTCGACAGCCGGAGCAGCTTCCGCAGCCGGGGCTTCAGCGGCCGGAGCTTCCGCAGCCGGGGCAGCTTCCGCAGCCGGGGCAGCTTCCGCAGCCGGGGCAGCTTCAGCGGCCGGGGCTTCGACAGCCGGAGCGGCTTCCGCAGCCGGGGCTTCAGCGGCCGGGGCAGCTTCCGCAGCCGGGGCCTCGGCGGCCGGAGCTTCGACAGCCGGGGCCTCAGCGGCCGGGGCAGCTTCCGCAGCCGGAGCGGCGGCGGCGGCGGCCGGGGTTGCCGGGACACCCGGCGGCAGTTCATCAACGGGCACGGTGACCACGGTGCGACCCGGCGACATCAAGCCAAGGATCAGAGCCAGCAGGATCCCCCCGCCGATGATGCCAAGCGTCGCCTTGGCATTTTGCGGCAGGTCTTTCCATTTCACTTCGGTCATTCTTCCCCCCTTTTCATGTTGGGATTCTCATGGGAACGATCAACAATTCCAACTATCGCCTGCACTTGGGAATAAGGAAACGTGTCGCATTGCCGCCTTTTTCGAAGCACAAGCCGATTCCCGCCGAACCGGCTGCGGAATCCGGTTGAAAGACAAGGCCCCTGCCCCTATTTTGCGCGCCAACCGCGCACCACAAAAGGATCACAGCCATAGCCCGCAGACCGCACAATGCCCCGCCGCAACGCGAGACCGGCCCCCGGATCAACGACCGCATCCGCGCGCCTGAAATCCGCCTGATCGGGGCGGATGGGGAAAACGTCGGCGTGGTCACCCCCGCCCGTGCGATGCAGATGGCCGAAGAGGCCGGGCTCGATCTCGTGGAAATCTCGCCCACCGCCGTTCCGCCGGTCTGCAAGATCATGGACTTCGGCAAGTTCAAATACGAACAGCAGAAGAAAGAGGCCGAGGCCCGCAAGAAGCAGAAGGTCATCGAGATCAAGGAAATCAAGTTCCGTCCGGGCACCGACACGCATGACTACGAGGTCAAGATGCGCTCGGTGATGAAATTCCTGGAGGAAGGCGACAAGGTCAAGGTCACGCTGCGCTTCCGCGGCCGCGAGATGGCGCACCAGCAGCTTGGCATGGAGCTGCTGAACCGGGTCGTGGGCGATGTCGGCGATGCCGGCAAGGTCGAATCGATGCCGAAGCTCGAAGGCCGCCAGATGGTGATGATGATCGCGCCGAAATAAGCGCCGCGATCCCTGCCACGACAAGGGCCCTCCCTGCGGAGGGCCTTTTGCTGTCCCCCCTGCTGTCACGGCTCCCCCTGTCACCGCCCATCCTGTCACTGCCTCGTGACAGGAGTTGACTGGACCCCGCGGCGCGGAGCGCGAATGATGCATCCGCAATACGCTGTTTCAGGAGGTCCGGATGCCCCGTCTTACCCGTCGTCTGCTGCTCGGTTCGGGCACCGTCGCGCTTTTCGCGCCCTCGCTGCTGCGGGCGAATACGCAAGACGTGCCGATGGCGGCCCAGCCCGCGATCGTGGCGCCGCCGACGCGCGCCAATATCTCGGGCTTCCGCCAGATCGACTGGCGCGCGCATTTCGACCGGCTCGACCGGGTGACGCTGATCGCCGACACGGTCTCGAAGGCGCTGCATTACTGGGCGGCCGAGGGGGCGGATTATCGCATCTACCCGACCTCGGTGCCGAAAAGCCCCGAGCTGACCCGCACCGGCTATACCGAGATCGTGCGCAAGCGCGAAAACCCGAGCTGGACGCCGACCGCCTCGATGATCGCCGCCGATCCCAGCCTGCGCCCGATGCCGCCCGGCCCCGACAATCCGCTGGGCACCCGGGCGATGTATCTCGACTGGCCCGCCTATATCATCCACGGCACCCATGACACCCGCAAGATCGGCCGCAAAAGCTCTTCGGGCTGCATCGGACTGTTCAATGCCCAGGTCGAGGAACTTTATCCGCTCTGCCCGGTCGGCACGCAGGTCAAGGTGATCTGAGATCTTCGGGGGGGGTCCGGGGGCGCAGCCCGGCGGGTCGCCTCGGCGCAGCCGAGGCGAAATCCCCAAGGCGACCGGCCAAAAATAAAGCGCTGCGGGAGGGAGGCCCGCAGCGCGTTATTTGGAACCCGACGAGGGAGAACGTCCGGGTTCTGTTTCAGGTTCCGCTGGCTTGCGCCGTTTCAGGGAGATCGGGAACCTGATGCGCCTCTTCTAGCGGCTGGACGGCCCGATCCACTTTGACATAGGTCAACCCGCCCGCCGAGCCCGGTGCGACATTTTGGCGGCAGCCCCGGCAGCCCCCGTCCCCGCACGCCGTCCCCGCACGCCGCGCCCGCAGGCAAAACCCCGCAGGCAAACCTCCGGACTGCCCTCAAATGTCCATGATTGGCTTTCAAACTGCGGGCGCGGCGCCTAATCTGCGCCGGAAGGAAGGCAGGACAGAATGAGCGACGAGACGACAAGGGCCGACACCGATCCCGCCCCGCCCGTGCCGCAAGGCGCGGTCCGGCTGACGGTTCTGGGCGGCGATCCGGCCTTTTCGCAGGCCCTGCGCCGCGGCGGCGCGCGGCTGGACGATGCCGAACCCGGGCCGAAACAGGCCTCGGCGGCGCTTCTGGCGCAGTTTCACTACGGGCTTGCCTCGGCGCGGGCCGGGGCTTTGGGCGATGTGCGGCTGATCGCGCAGCTGATCGCGGCGGCGCGGGGCGAAGCGCAGCCGGTGTTCTGGCCGCAGCCCGACGGCACGCTGGTCGATGCCGCCCGCCCCGAGGTCGATCCGGCGGGCCTGCCCGATCTTGCCACCGCCACCGCCTATCGGCAGGCGCATCTGAGGGCGCTGGCGCGGCTGCTGGCGGAGGCCGAAACGCTGGTGCTGCCGCTTGGCACGCCCGCGCTGCTGGCCGATCCGGATGGCGGGCAGGTCTTTCCCCGCCCGCCCGCCGCCCTCCTTGCCCCCGACTGGCCCGAGGCCCGCACCACCGCCCGGGATCTGGACGCCGGTTTTGCCCGGCTGTGGGCGGGGCTGCAGGCGCTCAACCCGGCGCTGCGGCTTTGCCTGATCGTGCTGCCCGCCCCGCCCGGCGCGCGCGCCGAGACCCGGGCGAGCCATGCGCTTCTGGCCGCCCGTGCCGCCGACTGGGCGCGCGGCACGGCGCAGGTGCGGCATGATCCGGTGCTCGATGCGCTGGTGGGGCGGCTGCTGGCCCCGGGCGACGACGCCGATCCCGACCGTCTGGCCTCGCTCGTCGTGCGGCTCTGCGGCGGCGCCGATCTGCTCGATCTGGTCGCGGGCGCCGCCCCCGACGCCGATACCCCCGATGCCGCGACCGACCGCAAGCGCCGGGCAAAGGACCCCGAGCGGCGGGCCCGGCGCAAGGCAAGGGCCGAGGCCCGGGGCAAGACCGCGAAAGTGATGTGCGAAGACGAATTGCTGGAGGCGTTCTCGAAATGACGCTGCGGCTGTGCGTGATCGGCAATTCCCATATTGCGGCGCTGAAACTGGGCTGGGACCGGCTGATCGCCGACAATGTCCCGGGCTGGGAGGCGGTCGAGCCGGTCTTCTTCGGCGCGCCCTCGGACGGGATGCGCCATGTGGCGCTGCAGGGCACGGCGCTGGTGCCGACGCGGCCAAAGATCGCCAGCCATTTCCGCCAGCTTTCGGGCGGCTATGACCGGATCGAGCTGTCCCGCTTCGACGCTTTCGTGCTGGTGGGGCTGAACGTCTCCTCCAAGCGGATCTTGCGGTTTTACAAAAGCCACGCCTGGGTCGGGCTTGCCGGCACTGCGGGCAAGACGCTGGTGCATCCGGCCTTTGCCGCGGCGTTTCTGACCGAGCGCTACGGCACGACGCAGCTGGTGGAACATGCCCGCACGATCGCAGAGGCGACGGACAGGCCCGTGCTGGCGCTGGCCGAACCGCATTGGGCCGACTGGGCCCGGCAGGCGCCCGAGGGCACCTCGGATTACGGCTGGGATGCGGCGATCACCGCGGGCGACGGCCCGGCGCTGGGGCAGATGTTCGAAACCGCGGTCGGCGCGGCGCTGGCCCCGCAGGCGCAGTTCATCGCCCAGCCGCCGCAGACCGTGGCCGATGGCATCACCACCCGCGGCGCCTATAACAAGGAGGCCTCGCGGCTGATTTCCGGCGAAGGCGGCGGCACCGATGCCTCGCATATGAACGCCGATTTCGGGCTGGCCTGCTGGGACGCGCTCCAGCCCGCCCTCGCCGCGGCCTACTGCCGCAAAGGAGTGTCCGCATGACCCGCTCGCCCTATCAAGGCATTGACGCCCGCGCCTTCTGGCGCACTGGCCTCGCCGAGGCCGCCTATCCGCCGCCCGATCTTTACCGGCCGCGCTGGGAGCTGACGAAAGGCGACCGCATCGTCACCGCCGGGTCCTGCTTTGCCCAGCATGTCGGCCGGGCCCTGCGCAGGAACGGCTTCAACGTGCTCGATGCCGAGCCGCGCCCCGCGGGCATCGCCGCCGAAGACGGGCCAAGCCACGGCTATGACATGTATTCGGCCCGGTATGGCAACCTTTACACCACCCGCCAGCTGCGCCAGCTGCTCGAGGAAGCCTGGGGCAGCCCCCGCGATTTCGACGCGATCTGGGAAAAGGACGGCCGGTTTTACGACGCTTTGCGCCCGAACATCGAACCGGGCGGGTTTGAAAGCGCCGAAGCGGTCCGGGCCGCCCGCGCGCAACACCTTGAAAAGGTGCGTGAAGTCTTCACGCAGGCCGATGTCTTCATCTTCACCCTGGGCCTGACCGAGGCCTGGCTGCACAAGCCCTCGGGTCAGGTCTATGCCACCGCGCCCGGCACGATCGCGGGCCGCTACGACCCCGAAATCCACGCGTTTGCGAATTTCCGTGTCTCCGAGGTCAAGGCCGATCTGGAAGCGGCGCTGGCGCGGCTCCGGGCGCTCAACCCGGCGCTGCGGGTGCTGTTGACCGTCTCGCCGGTGCCGCTGACCGCGACGGCGTCGCAGGCGCATGTGCTGCCCGCTACGGTGCTGTCGAAATCCGTGCTGCGCGCGGTGGCGGGCGAGATGCAGGACGATCACCCGGAGGTGGATTATTTCCCCTCCTATGAGCTGGTGACGTCGGTCCGGGCCGGGGCGGGCTGGTTCGAGCCGAACCTGCGCTCGGTGCGCGAAGCTGCGGTGGCACAGGTGATGGCGGTCTTTACCCGCGCGCATCTGGGCGCGGCGGCGGCAGAGCCCGCCGTGGAATTGCCCGCAGGGGAAAGCGCCGAAGACCGCGCCGCCCGCCGCGCCGACCGGCAGGAACGCAAGGCCGCCCGCGAAGCCCGCCGGGCCGCGCGCGGCAAGTGAAGGGCCGCGGCGGTCTCAGCCCTCGGGCCGGGCCGCCGCGCGTTTTTCGCGCCGTTCGGTCCTTTCGGCCCGCCGCGCCATCCGCGCCGCGCGCCGGTCCTCGCCCTTGAGCTTGCCTTCCTGGCCGGGCGCAGCCCCCGGCTTGTCCTTGCGCCGCCGCACCACCGGCCCGGCCTCGGGCAGCACGCGCTGCGCCCCGCGGGCCAGCGGCTCGAAGCTCAGCTTGCCGCTCAGCGCATCCTCGAAAACATGCACCGCGGCGTGGATCTCGGCCTCGGTCATCGCCGCGATCCCGGCGCCTTCGGGCAGGAAACCGCCCGCCACCAGCGCCCGGCCGAGCGCGGGCAGATCGAGCTGGCCCACCGAATGCCGGTCCGCCCGCTTGCGGTCGGAGCGCACCCAGTCCTGTTCGATCACGTCGATCACCTGCGGCGCCCGCCCGGTGAAGGCGGTCAGATGCGTCACGATGCTGTCCGACACGTCGGACACCCGGCGCCGGATCATCGCCACCTGCTGATCGCGCCGCCCCACCATCGCCACCATGTGCAGCGCCGAACCATCGAGCGCCACCACCTGCCGCGCCGCCTTGTAATGCGCGATCTGCGATTGCAGGCTGTGTTTTTGCGGGTGGAAAATCTCGTAGCCCGCCGCCGAGAGCGCCGCCTCGATCCGGTCCTCGCCGAGCACGCCGCCGCGCGCAGGCCCGAGCGCCGAGCGGGAAATATAAAGCTTTTCCGCGCCCTGCGGGGCGATGTTGCGGGCAAAGCGGGTCTCGAAAAAGGCCCGGAACGGCGCCGTCCCGGCGGCGATCGCGCCCAGACCGAAGCCCTGCCCGGGCACCTCCAGCCGCGCGACCCGGGTCGGCTGCGACAGGATGCGGATCGGCAGGTCGATGCCCAGAAGATCGAAGAAGAGCCGCTGGAACGGCTGCAGCCTCAGCTCTCCCGCTTCCTCGATCGTCTCGCGCTTGACGGTGAAGATCAGGCCGTCGACCGCCCCCTCGACCGCGTCCAGCGCCCAAAGCCGCGGCGTGCTTTCGACCAGAAAATGCCCGAAGTGATTGAGCAGGATGCCGCCCCAGATCCAGCGCCCGGGCAGATCCGCCACCGGCTCGGGGCGGATCTCGGGTTCGACCATCAGGCGGCGGCCACGCCAGAGCACCCCTTCGCGCACATAGGCGCCCTCGGCATCATAGATGCCCATCGGCTGCACCATGTCGGGCACGGTTGCGGGCACGACCAGCGCATCGGGCACGCAGACGATCCTGGTGGACCAGCCGCCCTGCGGCTCCGGGGCGCGGGAGGGATCGTCTTCGCGTGCCGACATCGCTGCCTCCGGGGTTATTTCGTGACCTTGGTGGGCTTGCGGATCGTCGCGGGGGCCTGCCGGATCTTCGCGAAGATCGGGTAATCGGCGGCGGCAAAGGTCTCGGCATCGACGCTTTCGAAACAGTCGTAGAAGCGCCCGACGCCATAGGGCACCAGATCGATCGAGGTCCATTCCGCCAGGATCGCGTCGTAATTGTCGCGCAGCACGGTGTTTTTCGGATCGAGGTTCGACACGAACACCAGCCCGGTCGGGCGGCAGTTCAGCACCGTCAGCTGCAGATCGGGGCGGTATTTGCGCAAGATCGGGATCAGCTTCCACACATCGCCCGTCCAGGGCCCCTTCGGCAGGTTCTGCAGATCGCGGGTCAGCATGCGCTGGTTGAAGGGCAGGCAGTCATGCAGCGCGATCACGCCATCGGGGTTCGAGACCGCCTCGGTATTCATGAAATCGCGCAGCAGATATTCAAAAAGATGCATCCCGTCGAGGAACGAGAGCGACAGCTTGATCCCCATCCGCTCGAGCATCCCCGAGGCGAAGAAATCGTCGCTCGTCTGCTGAAAGATCAGCAGTTGCGGCTTGGCGCCGATGATGTTCGTTTCCGCCTTGAAAAAGGGATCGACGGCGATGGTCTTGCCCGTCACCGGGGCAAAGCTGCGCCCGGCGCGGCAGCCGATTTCCATGTACCAGTCGAACACCATCCGGCTGTGCAGCTCGTCCAGAAACAGGCTGTATTTCTGACCGGGGTTGCGGCGCAGCCCCACCTTGCCGTCTTGCTCGTCCATCTGCACACCCTTTTCCTTGCCCGGGCATTCTATCCGCAATCACCGGCTTGGCAAGGATAGCGCCCCCGGCCCCAGTCATCACGGGCTTTGGCCGATTTCGCAGCGGATTTCGGGCAATTTCCGGGCAGCGGACCCGGCAACGATCCGCCGCCACTGTCACCACAGGCGAAACAATCACCCCGCAGACCAGCGCCCGTTTGAAAGCGGGCCGGGGCCCTGCTAGGACTGGTCAAAACGGGGGCAGCATGAACGGATCGACGGTCGTCGCACGGCAGATGCAGGGGCAAAGCTTTGCGCAGGGGCCCGCGGGGCTGCGGCTGCTTGATGCCGTGATCTGGCCCGAGGTCCGCAACGGCCGCCCCGGCCGCACGCTGCGGCTTTTCTTTGCCCATCCCGCCTTTGCCGGGCAGATCGCCACCGATCCGCCCGCGGGCGGGTTCGAGGTGATCGACCGGCGCGAGGTGGCGGGCGGCGTGATGGTGCATGGCCGCGCCGCGCCCGAGGGGCCGCTGCGGCTTGGCCTTTGCCCCGAGGCGATCCGCCCGCTGAAGCCGGACAGCGATGACGACGCCCCTGCCCCGGTCACGCCGCCGCAAGGCGCTGTGGTGCCGGTCGAAATCACCCCCGCCGCGGCCGAAACAGATCTTTTCGCGGGCAAATTCTGTCTTTTCGCGCAACGGCTCGAAGAAAGCGCGCTGACCATTGCCGATTGGCTGGTCTGGCATCACGACCAGCACGGGGCCGAAGCTGCGCTGATCCTTGACCGCTCGCCCCCCGACAGCGACGCCCTGCACGGCCCGGCTCTGGCTGCGGCGATCGCGCGCGAATTGGCGGGGCGGGACCGGGCGATGACGGTCGTGGTGCTGTCTTCGGACACCCCCTTGGGCAAGCCCGATCACGGGCCGGAAAACCACCCGTTCCACGCCCCCGACGCGCCGGGCAAGGACCGGATGGAGGTTCCGCCGAACGATCCCTGGCGGGCGCCACTCGGTCAGGGGATCGTGCTTGAACTGGCGAAATGGCGCTTTCTGGCCCGGGCGCGTGTCGTGCTGCAGCTGGACGTGACCGACCTTTTGCAGCCGCGCCCCGCGGGCACGCCCTCGGCCTTTGACCGCTGTCTGGCTGCGCCCTCGGGCATGGTGACGCTGGTGGGGCGGCGGATCTATCCCTGGCGGGTGCGGGCGGGGGCCGAAGCGCGGTTTTCCGATCACCTCTGCCGTCAGTTCGACGCGACGCGCGGCATTGCCCGCTGGGGGGTGGCGCCGGGCAAGGTCGGGCTTGATGCGACCTGGCGGCTGCTGCGCATCGCCTATACGAAACCCGATCCGGCCAGCCTGATCCCGTTCTGGCGCGCGATGGGGCTGCGGGTGCCGGGGCGGGCGGCCTCGGAACTGGCGCCGAAAACCTCGCTCATCGAAGACCCGGAACTCTTGCAGGTGGCGACCGGGATCTGGGGGGCGAAACCGATCCGCCCGCCGGTCTCGAAACCGCGCCCCGCGCCGGTGCGGGCAACGGAAGCGGGCCGCACCTGCATCGTCACCACGATGAAGAACGAAGGGCCCTTCATCCTCGAATGGATCGCCTATCACCGCGCCATCGGCGTCGATGATTTCCTGATCTACACCAATGACTGCACCGACGGCACCGACACGATGCTGGAGCTGCTGCAACGCAAGGGCATCTGCCAGCACCGCGACAACCCGTTTCGCAGCATGGACATGCCGCCCCAGCATGCCGCCCTTGAAAGCGCCGAGAGCGAGCCGCTCATTCAGAATTGCGGCTGGGCGATCTGCATGGATGTCGATGAATTCATCGATGTGAAGATCGGCGACGGCACGCTTCGCGCTTTGTATGAGGCGATGGGCACGGCGAACATGATCGCCCTGACCTGGCGGCTTTTCGGCAACTCGGACGTGCATGACTACGAAGACCGCTTCCTGCTCGAGCAATTCACCACCTGCGCCCCCGAGATCGTGCGCAAGCCGCATCAGGCCTGGGGCTTCAAGACGCTGTTTCGCAACATCGACATCTATAAAAAGCTCGGCGTGCACCGGCCGAAGGGGCTTTTGCCCGATCTGTGGGATCAGGTGCAGTGGCTGAACGGCTCGGGCAAGCCGATGCCGCGCGAGATGTATCGCAACGGCTGGCGTTCGACATCAAGCACTTACGGCTATGACTGGGTGCAGCTCAATCACTACGCCGTGCGCTCGGCCGAGAGCTTTCTGGTCAAGCGCGACCGTGGCCGGGTGAACCATGTCGACCGCGATCAGGGGCTGAACTACTGGTTCCGGATGAATCACAACGCGGTCGAGGATCGCTCGATCCAGCGGATGATCCCGCGCGCGCGGGCGGAGTTCGACCGGCTCATGGCCGATCCCGAGATCCGCGCCGCGCATGAGCATTCCGTCGCGGCGCATCGGGCAAAGATCGCGGAATTGCGCGCGACCGAGGCTTACGCGAATTTCTACGCCGAACTTTGTTCGGACCGGTTCGAGAAGCTGTCCCGCATTCTCCATGTCTTCGGCTCGGCCGTGTTCAACGCCGGTCCGGGGGTGATCCCGGAGGATCTGCACCTGCGCGACCTGCCGGCTGATTTCTTCTTCACCGTGGACCACGAGGGCGAGGCGAACCACTGATGCGGGCGCTGGCCATTCTGACGGTGAAGAACGAGGCGGCCTTCCTGCTGGAATGGCTGGCCCATCACCGCGCCGTGGGGTTCACCGATTTCCTTGTCTTTTCCAACGATTGCAGCGACGGCACCGATGCGCTTCTGGACCGGCTGCAGGCTTTGGGCGCGCTGACCCATATCCGCAACCCCGGCCCCTGGCGCGAGGGGCCGCAATGGGCGGCGCTGAAGGCGGCCGACAAGCACCCGTTGATGCGCGCCGCCGACTGGGTTCTGGTCCTCGACATCGACGAATTCGTCAACATCCATGCGGGCGACGGCACGCTGGCGGCGCTGCTGGCCGCGCGCCCGCAGGCGACAGCGATCGCGCTGACCTGGCGGCTGTTCGGCAATGCGGGGGTGGTCGATTTCATCGACGCGCCGGTGAGCGCGCAATTCACCCGCGCCGCCCCCCCGGGCATGACCTGGCCCTGGCGGGCAAGCCTGATCAAGACGCTGTTTCGCAACGATGGCGCCTATCGCAAGCTGGGCGTGCACCGCCCCCGCGCCCCCGACCCCGACCGGATCGCGCAGACGGTCTGGGTCGATGGCAGCGGCCGGGCCCTGCCCGAGGCCTACCGCAGCGGGCGGCTGTTCACGCCCCTGGGCGAAAACCCCTGGCAGCTGGTGCAGCTCAACCATTACGCGCTGGGGGCGATGCAGAGCTACGTGCTCAAATGCGAC
This sequence comes from Rhodobacter capsulatus SB 1003, assembly GCF_000021865.1. NCBI lineage: Bacteria > Pseudomonadati > Pseudomonadota > Alphaproteobacteria > Rhodobacterales > Rhodobacter > Rhodobacter capsulatus. The sequence continues at coordinate 1,712,755 of NC_014034.1, read as the reverse complement.
CGCGGCAGGGCCAATCGGGACGCCTCGACCTTCGATCTGAGCTATTGGGTCGAGCGCAATTTCTGCGATGTCGAGGATCGCTCGATGTCCCGCTATGCCGCCGCCACGGCAGCGGGGCTGGCGCAGCTGCGCGCTGATGCCGAGATCGACCGGCTGCACCGCGCGGGCGTGGCCTGGCGGCACGAACGCTTTGCAAGGCTGATGGCAGAGGAGCCGTTCCGCGCGCTTTTCGGGCGGCTGATGCTGACCCCGCCCTCGCAGCCCTTGCCGCCCGCGCTGGCCGCGCGGATGCAGGCGCTGGGTCTGGCCGCCGCGGCCCGAAAGCCGCGGGCGTAACCGCGGAGGAAACACTGGCCCGCCTTTCGCCGGATTGGCGCCGCCTTCCCGACAATCCAAGCTATTTTCTTGCCTGCCGCGCATTTCCGGCAGGCGGCGGGAATGATAGATTAACCCTGTTCAGGCAGACTTCCGCACAAAAGCGGGAGAGCGGCGATGGACGGGGGAAAGTTGGAAACCAGCACGATGCGCGATCTGAACGACAGCGACTGGCTGCGCCACATCGAGGAACTGGGCGAGCTTGAGGGCTATTGGGAACCGCTTGGCGCAGAGCATTCGGTGCTTTTTGCCGACCGCGGCCCGGTGCTTCTGGTCAGTTTCGAGATCCGCGCCGCGATCCGCGCCCGCTCCGAAGATCAGCTGCCGCTTGGCTTCACCCTAGCCGAGGCGGGCGGTCATTCCAGCCTGACGCTGATCGCCCATGACGAAAGCTGGTTTCGCGATCCGGCCGTCTATGCCTATGTCGACCGCCTCGTGGACGAGGCGTTTTTCGAGGATTTCGACCGCGTGGTGTTTTACGGCGCGGGCAGTTGCGGCTATGCGGCGGCGGCCTTCTCGGTCGCGGCGCCGGGGGCGACGGTGATCACGCTGGCGCCGCAGGCGACGCTCGAGGCGCGGCTGACCGCCTGGGACGACCGCTTCCGGCGGCGGCGGCGGCAGAATTTCACCGACCGTTACGGCTTTGCCCCCGACATGCTCGACGGCGCCGGGGCGGTGCATGTGATCTATGATCCGCTGATCGGCCCCGATGCGATGCACGCCGCGCTGATGGCGCGGCCGCATGTGACGCTGCTGCCCTGCCGCAATCTGGGCAGCACGCCCGAAACCGCCCTGGCCGAGATCGACGCGCTGGAACCGATGCTGGCGCAGGCCTGCGCGGGCACCTTCACCGCCACGGCGTTCTGGAAGCTGTGGCGCGGGCGGCGCAATGCGATGCGCTATCTGCGCCGGCTGGCGGGCTATCTGAACAGCTCGGGCCGCCCCGGGCTGGAGGCGATGCTGTGCCGCAACGTGGTGCGGCGGCTGGGCTGGCCACGGTTCCGCAACCGGCTGGTGGTGCTGGAAGATCAGCTGGGAAAATCCGCCCGGCCCGAGCCCGCGACCGGCGGCACCGCCGCCTGAGCAACAGGCCCCGGGTTGGGCGCGGGGCGGCGCGGCGGATCAGACCGCCGCAGCCACGGAATCGCCGTCTTCCTCGGCGCTTTCGTCGTCATGCGGCCGGAAGACATGGGTGGTGACCTGACGGCGGATGATGCCCCGCGCCACCTGATCCAGGATCAGCTCGTCGGGCGCGAACATCGGCGCCGGGGTGAAGACCTCGAAAACCGCGGCAATCTCCAGACCCAGCGCCCGCAGCGCCTGCATCAGCGACTCGTCGGCGCGCACCAGCAGCCGTTCCGCCTCGATCTGGCAGGGCGCCCGGAACTGTCCCACGCAAAGCGCCGCCAGAACCAGATCACCGCGCACTTCGGTCAGGGTTTCTTGCGACATCGCCCGCTCCTTCAGCATAGTTCGACGGGCTCACTATCGGCCGCGCGGGCGTCCGGCGCAAGAGGATGGGCCGCCGCAGGCAAAAGCCGCGGCGGCCTCTCCGGCCGTCTCAGTAGCAGTAACGGTCGCGGAAGACGTGCGGCACGATCTCGTCGCGGGTGATGTGATGCAGCGCCAGTTCGGCATCCGACATCGCCCGCAGACGGGTCACCTCGCGCAGACGCGCGCCGGTTTCCAGCACCTCCACCAGCCCCTCGCCCAGGGCCGCAGGAAGCCGCGACAGACGCGCCGCCATGCCCTTGACCGGGGTCTTGGCGGGCGCTTCGAACAGTTCGACATAACTCATGGAAACCTCCTGACAGGGTGCAGAATGTTTCCTCCCTGAGCCGGGATATAGGCAGCGGGCGGGGACCCGACAAGAACGTTTGCCGAAACCCCGCCCTGCATTTTCTGCAATGCAGCGTAAAGAATCCGTGAGCGGATCAGCAGCGATAGGCCTTGGCGGTCAGCAGATAGACCGGCTCGCCCGGCATCACCGGATCGAAGACGACGGTATTGGCGCCGTCGCCCTTGGCCATGTCGAGGATCTTGTTGCGGGCATAGCGTTCCGCCTCGCGCCCGACCACGGGGCCGTAAAGCCCGGGTTCATTGGTGATCGTGCTGGTCAGGCGGCATTGCGTCACCTCGGCCGCGCTGGCGATGCGCACCTCGGGCACACCGCGAAAGCCCGGATCGTTGCAGCCCGCAAGGGCGGTGATTGCGGCGGCAAGGCCCGCCAAGGCGATGAACCGTGTCGTCATGTGTCTCTCCATCCTCCCCCGAGGCCCGCGCAGGGTGACGCATGGGGCAGCCGCCGTCCAGAGCCCCAAGGTCACATGAGCGCGAAGCCGCCTGCGGGCGGGACAAAGCTGGCACTGGAAATGCCGCGGCCTTGGGTGTAACCGGGGCGCATGACCCGCATCACCCTTCCCCGCCCCGACGACTGGCACCTGCATCTGCGCGACGGCGCGATGCTGACGGGTGTCCTGCCCGAAACCACGCGCCATTTCGCCCGCGCCATCGTGATGCCCAATCTGGTGCCCCCGGTGGTGACCGGCGCCGAGGCCGCGGCCTACCGCGCCCGCATCCTGGCCGCGCTGCCCGCAGGCGCGGGCTTCGAGCCGCTGATGACGCTGTATCTGACCGAAACCACCGATCCCGCCGATGTCGCGGCGGCGGCGGCCTCGGGTCTGGTGAAAGCGGTGAAGCTTTACCCGGCAGGCGCCACCACGAATTCCCATTCGGGCGTGCGCGATTTCGACAAGGTGCGGGGCGTGCTGGAAAAGATGGCCGAGATCGGCCTGCCGCTTTGCGTGCATGGCGAGGTGGTCGATCCCGCCGTCGACATCTTCGACCGCGAGGCGGTCTTCATCGAGACGGTGCTCGATCCGATCCGCCGCGCGACGCCCGGGCTGCGCGTGGTGATGGAACATATCACCACCAGGGACGGCGTCGATTATGCCCGCGCGCAAGGCGACGATCTGGGCGCGACGATCACCACGCATCACCTGATCCTCAACCGCAACCATATCCTCGTGGGCGGGATCAAGCCGCATTACTACTGCCTGCCGGTGGCGAAACGCGAACACCACCGCCTGGCGCTGCGCGAGGCGGCGACGAGCGGCGAAGCGCGCTTCTTCCTTGGCACCGATTCCGCACCGCATGTCGATCCGCTGAAAGAATGCGCCTGCGGCTGTGCGGGCTGTTTCACTGCGACGAACACGATGCAACTTCTCGCCCATGTCTTCGAGGAGGAGGGGAAACTGGCCAATCTGGCCGCCTTCGCCTCGGAAAACGGGCCGCGCTTTTATCGCCTGCCGGTCAACACCGCGACGCTGACGCTGGAAAAGACCGCGACGCCCGCGAGCTGGCCCGCCAAGATCGAGACCGGCGCCGGTCCCGTCACCGTCTTCGACCCGGGCTTCCCGGTCTTCTGGCACGCAATCGACTGATCCTTCTTCTTGGCCGAAATACGCCCTTTCCACCCGCGCCACAGGCACCACGGTCGAAAAGAGGCGTATTTGCACCAAGAAAAAACAGCATGAGGACAAGCACATGATCCCCTCCTCCTATCCCGCCCGGGAAGAAATCGCCCGGTTGACCGCGCGGATGCTTCTGGAAATCAAGGCGGTGCATTTCAACGCCGAGACGCCCTTCACGCTGGCTTCGGGCCTGCCCTCGCCCACCTATATCGACTGCCGCAAGCTGATCAGCTATCCGCGCATCCGCTCGACCTTGATGGATTTCCTCGCCGTCACCGTGCTGCGCGACGCGGGCTTCGAGGCGTTTGACAATATCGCGGGTGGCGAAACCGCGGGCATCCCCTTTGCCGCGATGGTGGCCGAGCGGCTGGCGCTGCCGATGACCTATGTGCGCAAAAAGCCGAAAGGCTACGGCCGCAATGCCCGCATCGAAGGCGCGATGACCGAAGGCCAGCGCGTGCTGCTGGTCGAGGATCTGACCACCGACGGCGGCAGCAAGCTGAGCTTCGTCGATGCGATCCGCGAGACCGGCGCGACCTGCGCCCATACGGCGGTGATCTTCTACTACGGCATCTTCCCGGAAACCGTGCCCAATCTGGCCGCGCATGGGGTGCAATTGCACCATCTCTGCACCTGGTGGGACGTTCTGGCCGAGGCCCGCGCGCAGGGTGCCTTTGACGCCGCGACGCTTGACGAGGTCGAGGCCTTCCTGAGCGCCCCGCGCGCCTGGCAGGAGGCCCACAAGAAGGGCTGAGATTTCCGGGGAGAACCCCGGGGATACGCCTGTGGATGAAATGGGGACAACCCGGGGCGACTCGCGCGCCCGGGGGGATACCCGCAATATCTTGTGGTCCTTGGTGGAAATTCCCCCAAAAATGCGCTAAACTGCGGCGCGGTTGCGCTTTTGTCCACAGGGTTATCCGACCTTGCGGAAGGTTTCCGTTTTCCCCCGCCCGTCGCTAGAAGAGCCCGGGGGATGGGATCATGAGGCAGAAATGAACACGCTTGCACCGATCAGACCCGAGATGCCGGAAGAAGAGGCTCTGCCGCATAATATCGAGGCGGAACAACAGCTTCTGGGGCTGATCCTGACGAATAACGATGTCATGGACCGGATCGCCTCGGTGGTGCGGGCGGAGCATTTCTTCGAACCCGTGCATCGCACCATCTTCGAGGTGGCGGCGGCGCGGATCCAGAAGAACGCGCTCGCCTCGCCGGTGACGCTCAAGGCCTATCTGGAGGATGACGAGGGGCTCAAGGCGCTTGGCGGCGCCACTTATCTGGCGCGTCTTGCCGGGGCGGCGATCTCGTCTTACGCCGCGCGCGACTATGCGCAGATGATCCATGATCTGGCGCTGCGGCGCGAGCTGATCCGGCTGGGCAAGGATCTGTCGGCGTCCGCGCAGAAGGTCGAGGTCGGGCTGGAGCCCGAAGACCTGATCGTCAAGACCGAGGGCGCGCTTTACAAGCTGGCGGAATCGGGCACGGCCGACAAGGGATTTGTGAGCTTTCTCAAGGCGGTGACCGAGGCGGTGCAATCGGCGAACGCCGCCTATCAGCGCGAGGGCGGGCTTGCGGGCGTCTCCACCGGCCTGCGTGATCTCGACCGGAAACTGGGCGGGCTGCACCCTTCCGACCTTCTGATCCTGGCCGGGCGCCCCTCGATGGGGAAGACCTCGCTTGCGACCAACATCGCCTTCAACATCGCCAAGGCCTACAAGCGCGGGATGCGCCATGACGGCACCGAAGGCGCGGTCGAGGGGGGCGTCGTCGGCTTCTTCTCGCTCGAGATGTCGGCCGAACAGCTGGCGGCGCGGGTGCTGTCGGAAGCCTCCGAAGTGCCCTCGGAACAGATCCGCCGCGGCGACATGACCGAGGCCGAATTCCGCCGTTTCGTCGAGGCGGCGAAGGCGCTGGAAACCTGCCCGCTTTACATCGACGACACCCCCGCCCTGCCGATCTCGCAGGTGGCGGCGCGCTGTCGGCGGCTCAAGCGCACGCATGGGCTGGATGTGGTGATCGTCGACTATCTGCAGCTGCTGCGCGGCTCGGGGCGGACCGACAACCGGGTGCAGGAGATCGGCGAGATCTCGATGGGGCTGAAGGCGATCGCGAAAGAGCTGAACATTCCGGTGATGGCGCTCTCGCAGCTGAGCCGGACGGTGGAAAGCCGCGAGGACAAGCGCCCGCAGCTGAGCGACCTGCGCGAATCGGGCTCGATCGAACAGGATGCCGACGTGGTGATGTTCGTCTATCGCGACGAATATTATCACGAACGTCTGAAGCCGCCGGAGGACGATCCGAAATTCGCCGAATGGATGCAAAAGGCCGAACGCGTGCATGGCAAGGCGGAGGTGATCCTGGGCAAGCAGCGCCACGGCCCGATCGGCACCGTCGAAGTGGCGTTCGAAAGCCGCTTCACCCGGTTTTCGGACCTCGCCCGGCCCTGGCAGGGCGACGGCTCGGACGGGTTCTGAGCCAAGGCCGGGGGCTTCGCGCCCCCGGACCCCCGCGGGATATTTGTGGCAAGATGAAAGCCGACCCGGGGTGTTTTCATCTTGCCCGAAATACCTCGGGGAGTCCGCTTGCGGACGGGGTGAAGGGGGACCGTGGCGCCAGTGGCGCCGCGCAAGCCCCCTGAACGAGCCCCCCTGCCACATCTGCCGCGGGCGCGCGCGTTCACGGATGTTTGCGCTTGACCTTCGGCCCCTCAGGCTCAAGAAAACCGCATGACCACAGCATCGCTCCGCATCGATCTTGACGCCGTGCTTGCCAATTGGCGGGCGCTTGACGCAATGACTTCCGCCGCCACCGAGACCGGGGCGGTGGTCAAGGCCGACAGCTACGGCCTTGGCGCCGCGCGGGTGGCGCGGGTTCTGGCCCGGGCGGGGGCACGCAAGTTCTTTGTCGCCGCCGCCGAGGAGGGCGCCGCCGTCCGCCAGGCCCTGGGCGAAGGCCCCGAGATCTTTGTCTTTTCCGGCCATATGGCGGGCGACACCGAGATGATCGGCGATCTGGGCCTGACGCCGATGCTGAACTCGGTCGAGCAGGTGAAGCGCCATGTCGACGCCCTGCCCGGCGCGGCTTTTGGCGTGCAGCTGGATACTGGGATGAACCGGCTTGGCCTTGAGCCCGCCGATTGGGCGGCGGTTTCGGCCGAGCTGATCGCCGCCGGGCCGAAGCTGGTGATGAGCCATCTGGCCTGTTCGGACGAACCCGAGCATCCGATGAATGCGATGCAGTTGAAGAATTTCCGCGCCATGACCGACGGTCTGGGGCTGAAACGCGCGCTTTCGGCGACGGGCGGCATCCTGCTGGGCCCCGACTATCATTTCGACGTCACCCGGCCCGGCATCGGTCTTTATGGCGGGCTGCCGTTCGAAACCGCCCGTGCGGTGGTGCGGCTGTCGCTGCCGGTGGTGCAGATCCGCACCGTCGCGCCGGGCGAGACGGTGGGCTATGCCAACAGCTGGACGGCGGCGCGCGAAAGCCGCATCGCCACCGTCGCCGCGGGTTATGCCGACGGGCTCTCGCGCCGGTTTTCGGGCAAGGCGACGCTCTGGGCGGGCGACACCCCCTGCCCGCTCGTCGGCCGCGTTTCGATGGATCTGATCACCGTCGATGTCACCGATCTGCCCGAGGTGCCGCAAAGCCTTGAGATCCTTGGGCCGCATCAGGGTGTCGATGCTTTGGCCGAGGTCGCGGGCACGATCGGCTATGAAATCCTGACCGCGCTGGGGCAACGCTATCAGCGCAGCTATGTCGGGGGGTTGGCGTGATCCTCTCGGCCCTGGCCGGGCTTGGCCGCACCGTTCTGGCGGCGCTTGCGGGCGCGGGCCGGATCAGCCTTTTCACCGGTGCTGTGCTGAGCCACATGCTGCGCCCGCCCTTTTACAGCCGCGAATTCCTGCAGGCGCTCTTGCAGATCGGCTGGCTGTCCTTGCCCGTCGTCGGCATGACGGCCTTCTTCACCGGCGCGGCGCTGGCGCTGCAGATCTATGCGGGGGGGGCGCGGTTTTCGGCCGAAAGCGTCGTGCCCTCGATCGTCGCGATCGGGATGGTGCGCGAACTGGGCCCGGTGCTGGGCGGACTGATGGTCGCGGCGCGGGTGGCCAGTTCCATCGCGGCCGAGATCGGCACGATGAAGGTGACCGAACAGATCGACGCTTTGGTCACACTGTCCACCAACCCGTTGAAATATCTGGCGGTTCCGCGCGTTCTGGCGGCGACGCTCTCGGTGCCGCTGCTTGTGGCCGTGGGCGATGTCATCGGTGTTCTGGGCGGCTGGCTGATCGGGACGGAGCGGCTCGGTTTCAACTCGGCGACCTATATCCGCAACACCTGGGAATATCTGGAACTGTGGGATGTCGGCTCGGGTCTGGTCAAGGGCGCGGCCTTCGGCTTCCTGGTCGCGCTGATGGGCTGCTATTACGGGATGAATTCGGGCCGCGGCGCGCAGGGCGTGGGCCGGGCGACGAAATCCGCGGTCGTCGCGGCTTCGGTCGCGATCCTTGCCTCTAACTACCTGCTGACCGAGGTGTTCTTCTCCAAATGATCGAGATCGAAACCCTCGCGAAATCCTTCGGGTCGAAACAGGTGCTGCGCGGCGTGTCCCTGCGCATCGAACGCGGCGAAAGCCTGGTGGTCATCGGCGGCTCGGGCACCGGGAAATCGGTGCTTTTGAAATGCATCCTCGGCCTCGTGACGCCCGATTCCGGGTCGATCCGGGTCAACGGCGCCCCCGTGGTCGCGGCGCGCGAAGAGTTTCTGTCGCGCTTCGGCATGCTGTTTCAGGGCGCGGCGCTGTTTGACAGCCTGAGCGTCTGGCAAAACGTCGCCTTCCGGCTGCTGCGCGGCCCGCACAAGCGCCCCAAGGCCGAGGCCCGCGCCGTGGCGGTGGAGAAACTCGCCCGCGTCGGCCTTGGCCCCGAGGTCGCCGATCTTTTCCCGGCCGAACTCTCGGGCGGCATGCAAAAGCGGGTGGGGCTGGCCCGCGCCATTGCCACCGACCCCACGGTGATCTTCTTCGACGAGCCGACGACGGGGCTTGATCCGATCATGTCAGGCGTGATCAACGATCTGATCAATTCCGTCGTGCGCGAGATGGGGGCGACCGCGATCACCATCACCCATGACATGTCCTCGGTCCGGGCCATCGCCGACCGGGTGGCCATGCTGCATGACGGGCTCATTCGCTGGCATGGCTCGATTGCGGAAATGGACGCGACGTCAGACCCTTATGTGACGCAATTCATCCATGGCCGGGCCGAGGGCCCGATCGCCGCGATCCGCTGAGACAGGCTGCGGCGCCCCCTTCTCTGCCCGGCGCTTGCAGGCTGCGCGGGGCTCTGCCACAAGGGCGCATGGCCAAGGCATCCGCAAACTTCACCTGCACCGGCTGTGGTGCTGTCCATCGCAAATGGTCGGGGCGCTGCGACGCCTGCGGCGCGTGGAATTCGATCGTCGAAGAGGCGCCGCTTTCGACCGGCCCCGCGGGCAAGAGCCTGGGCGGGGCCAAGGGGCGGCGCATCGATCTGACGACGCTTGCCCATGAAGAGGCGCCGCCGCCGCGCACGCTTTCGGGCATGGCGGAGTTTGACCGGGTGCTGGGGGGCGGGCTTGTCCCCGCCTCGGCGATCCTGGTGGGGGGCGATCCGGGGATCGGGAAATCGACGCTGCTCTTGCAGGCCGTTGCGGCTTTCGCCCGCAAGGGGTTGAAATGCCTTTACATCTCGGGCGAGGAAGCCTCGGCGCAGGTGCGGATGCGGGCCTTGCGGCTGGGTCTGGCCGATGCGCCCGTCAGCCTTGGCGCCGAGACCAACCTGCGCGACATCCTGACGACGCTTGAAGCCGAACGGCCCGATCTGGTGGTGATCGACTCGATCCAGACGATGTGGGCCGACATGGTCGAAGCCGCCCCGGGCTCGGTCAGCCAGGTCCGCGCCGCCGCGCATGAGCTGGTGAGCTTTGCCAAATCGCGCGGGGTTTCGGTGATCCTGGTGGGCCATGTCACCAAGGAAGGCCAGATTGCCGGTCCGCGCGTCGTCGAACACATGGTCGACACCGTGCTGTATTTCGAGGGCGAACGCGGCCATCAGTTCCGCATCCTGCGCGCGGTGAAGAACCGCTTCGGCCCGGCCAGCGAGATCGGCGTTTTCGAGATGACCGGCGGGGGCCTCGCCGAGGTCGCCAACCCCTCGGCCCTCTTTCTTTCTGAGCGCGGCCAGCCCGCCCCCGGCTCGGCGGTCTTTGCGGGGATCGAGGGCACGCGGCCGGTGCTCACCGAAATTCAGGCGCTTGTTGCCCCCTCCTCACTCGCCAGCCCCCGGCGCACGGTGGTGGGGCTCGATTCGGGGCGGGTCTCGACCATTCTGGCCGTGCTGGAAAGCCGCTGCGGCATTCCCTTTGCCGGGCTGGATGTGTTCCTCAATGTCGCGGGCGGGCTGAAGGTGCTGGAGCCCGCCGCCGATCTCGCCTTGGCGGCTGCGCTGCTTTCGGCGCGCGAGGATGTGGCGCTTCCGGCCGATCTGGTGATTTTCGGGGAAATCTCGCTTTCGGCGGCGCTGCGCCCGGTGGGTCAGGCGGAAAACAGGTTGAAAGAGGCGGAGAAACTTGGTTTCTCACAGGCGATCCTGCCGGTGGGCACCAAGCTTGAAGGCGGGGCGGGGATGGCGCTGCGCAAGCTGCCCGACCTCGTGACATTCGTTGGGGACATGTTCGGCGCGGGCTAGCGTCACAGGGGGTTTGGAACCATGGAAGGGTTCACCATCGTCGACGCCATCGTGGCGATCACCATCATCCTGTCGGCGATCCTCGCCTACAGCCGCGGCTTCGTGCGCGAGGGGCTGGCCATCATGGGCTGGATCGGCGCCGCGGTGCTGGCCTATACTTTTGCCGATGCCGCCAAGCCCTTGATCGCGCAGCTGCCGGTCCTGAACAAATTCCTGGCCGACAGCTGCGAACTGGCGACGATCGGCGGTTTCGCCGCGGTCTTTGCGCTCTCGCTGGTGCTCTTCTCGATCCTGACGCCGCTTTTTGCGACGCTGGTGCAGCGCTCGGTTCTGGGGGGGCTCGATCAGGGGCTCGGCTTTCTCTTCGGCGTCGCGCGGGGCGTGATCCTCGTTGCCGTGGCCTTTGTCGTCTATGACAAGCTGGTCACGGCGCAGGCGATGCCGGTGGTGGAAAATTCCCGCTCGGCCAAGGTGTTTTCGAAGCTGAGCGGGCAGATGGACGACACGATGCCCGATGATGCGCCGGGCTGGATCGTCGCGCGCTATGAAACCCTGGTGGCGAAATGCACCCCCGCCGCCGAGACGGTTTTGCCCGGCGGCGTGACGCCCCCCGCCACGAACTGAGCCATGACCCGCGCGAAATCGTGACAGCTTTGTAAGGAATTCCGAGCGGGAGGGCTTAACACCCCTCCCGTTTCGCGTTAAAGCCGCGCCAAGCCCAAGATCCCTGGAGCCTTCCCATGACCGTTGCCGAAAAGACCTTCCTGTCGCATCCCTTTGACGACGACAAGCTGAAGGAGGAATGCGGCGTCTTCGGCGTGATCGGCGTTGCCGATGCGGCGAATTTCGTGGCGCTCGGGTTGCATGCGCTGCAGCACCGCGGCCAGGAAGCGGGCGGCATCGTCGCCCATGATCCGGCCAAGGGCTTCAATTCGGCGCATCGCTTCGGCTATGTGCGCGACAATTTCACCAAGGCCTCGCTGATGGAGACGCTGCCGGGGCCGCTGGCCATCGGCCATGTGCGCTATTCGACGGCGGGCTCGAAAGCGGCGGTGATCCGCGACATCCAGCCCTTCTTCGGCGAGTTTTCGATGGGCGGCTGTGCGATCGCCCATAACGGCAACCTGACGAATGCCGATGCGCTGCGCCGCGAGCTGATCGACCGCGGTGCAATCTTTCAATCCGGCTCGGACAGCGAATGCATCATCCATCTGATGGCACGCTCGATCCAGACCAACCATGCCGAGCGCATCGCCGATGCGCTGCGCCGGGTCGAGGGGGCGTTTTCGGTGATCGCGATGACGCGCACCAAGCTGATCGGCGTGCGCGATCCCTTGGGCGTGCGGCCGCTGGTGCTGGGGCGGCTGGGTGAAAACGGCTATGTGCTCTCGTCCGAGACCTGCGCGCTCGACATCATCGGGGCGGAACTGGTGCGCGAGATCGAGCCCGGCGAGATGGTGATCATCCACGAAGGCCAGATCGAAAGCACGCGCCCCTTCCATGCGGCGCAACCGCGGTTCTGCATCTTCGAGCATGTCTATTTCTCGCGGCCCGACAGCATCATCGGCGGCCGCTCGGTCTATGAGACGCGCCGCCAGATCGGGGTGGAGCTGGCGCGCGAGGCGCCCGTCGAGGCCGATCTGGTCTGCCCGGTGCCCGACAGCGGCACCCCCGCCGCGATCGGCTACAGCCAGGAATCGGGGATTCCCTTCGCGCTTGGGATCACCCGCAACCAATACATGGGCCGCACCTTCATCGAGCCGACCGAGCATATCCGCAACATGGGCGTGCGGCTGAAGCTGAACGTCAACCGCTGCCTGATCAAGGGCAAGCGGGTGGTGCTGGTGGACGATTCGGTGGTGCGCGGCACGACCAGCCGCAAGATCAAGGAGATGATCCTCGAAGCAGGTGCTGCCGAGGTGCATTTCCGCATCGCCAGCCCGCCCACCGCCTGGCCCTGCTTTTACGGCGTCGACACGCCCGACCGGAACAAGCTTCTGGCGGCGCGGATGTCGGTCGAGGAGATGCGCGAGTGGATCGGGGTAAACAGCCTCGAGTTCATCTCGCTCGACGGTCTTTACCGCGCCGCGGGGGCCGAGGCCGGGCGCGACAACGCCTGTCCGCAATATTGCGACGCCTGTTTCTCGGGCGATTATCCGGTGAAGCCCTCCGATCAGATCGGCAAGGGCTTCAAGATGAAGGGCTGAGGGGGTATTTCGCCTCGGCGCAGCCGAGGCGAAACTCTTCCCTCAACCGAAATCCGCAGGCTGGCGATGGCCGGTCAGTTGCGCCGAGATCGGCGGCTCCCTCCAGCGAAACAGCACCAGATGCCAGCGCTCGGGCGCGGTGCGGGCGGTGTAGATCATCCCCGCCGCGCCGCCCGCGCGCGCCGCATCGGCCACCTGCCAGCTTGAGGCCGCAAGACCCTGCGCGCGTTCGGGCAACCAGGGCACCGCCGCCAGCCGCGGATCGACGCCCCAGGCGGCGCATTGCGCGCTGTCGCGCAGATCCAGCACCCGCGTGGGCCCGATCGTCATCTCGCAGATCACCCGCGGCGGATCATCCGGCCCGATGTAAACGCGCACCGCATGCTGCGCCCAGTCGGGCCGGGAGGAGACATAAAGCGTCGGCTGAAAGTCGTGGTGAAACCGCCCCTCGCGGCTTGGCGCGCGGTCCAGCGCCGTCTTGACACGGGCGGCGGGAACGATGCGATAGAAGCGGCCGGAGATCTGGTGAAATCCGCGCTCCCCCGCCACGGCGCGGCCTAGCGGCTCAGCCGTGCGGCGAGCCGTTCGGCCACCGTCGGCGTGACGAATTTCGACACGTCGCCGCCCAGCCGGGCGATCTCCTTGACGAGCTTCGAGGCGATCGCCTGCCGCCGCGCATCGGCCATCAGGAACACGGTTTCCACGCTGGCATCCAGCGCCCGGTTCATCCCCACCATCTGGAATTCATATTCGAAATCGGCCACCGCCCGCAGCCCGCGCACGATCACCCCGGCGCCGACATCGCGGGCGCAGTCGATCAGCAGGTTCTCGAACGGATGCACGACGATCTCGCCACCGCGCCTTGCGGTGATCGGCGCGCATTCCGCCTTGAGCATCTCCACCCGCTCCTCGAGCGAGAACAGCGGCCCCTTGTCGCGGTTGATCGCCACCCCGATCACCAGCCGATCCACCAGCGCCAAAGCGCGCTCGATGATGTCGATATGCCCAAGGGTCACCGGGTCGAAGGTTCCGGGGTAAAGGCCGATCCGCATCCAGTCCTCCTCAGACCGCACTCACCGAAAGGTGAGCGCACGCAACAGCATCGGCGCGGAATTTGCAAGCCGAAGCACCCGCGCCGCAGCGTCACAGCGCGCGCGTCGGCGAGCCCACCGCCGCCCCCGCCGCAGCCAGCGCCTCGAGCCGCGCCACCTCGCGCCGCATGCCGCGCCCCAAAGCCTCGGCCAGCCGGTCCAGCCGTTCCGAGCGGCGGTCATCGGCATGCCGGATCAGCCAGAAGGCGCGGGAAAGCGCGATATCCCCGGGCAGAACCCGCAGCACCCCCGGCGTGAAGGGCAGCGCGAAATCATGCACGATGCCCAAGCCTGCCCCCGCCCGCAGCATCTGCATCTGCACGGAGACCGAATTCGAGGCGAGTTCCACCGTCGAAGCCCCGGTCTGCGCCAGATAATCGAGCTCCTTGTCGAAGATCATGTCGGGAATATAGCCGACGATGCGGTGCCCCTTGAGCTGCGCGCGTTCCAGGATCGGCGGATGGCGGCGCAGATAGGCCTCGTGCCCGGCCAGATGCAATTGATACTCCACCAGTTTCTGCACCGTCAGCCGCCCGGCCGAGGGCGGCGAGACGGCAATCGCCATATCCGCCTCGCGTTTCGAGAGGTTGAAGACCCGCGGCAGCGCGACGATCTGGATTTCCAGCCCGGGATGGCTGTCGCAGATCTCGGCGCAGACCTGCGGCAGCAGGTAATTGGCGCAACCATCCGGGGCGCCGATGCGCAATTGCCCGGTGATCTGGCCTGCCGCGCCCGAAAGCTCCTCGGTCGCGGCGGCAAAGGCGGCCTCGGCGGCCTCGGCATGCGGCATCAGCCGCGCGCCTTCGGCGGTCAGCGCATAGCCCTGCGGCGATTTCGCGAACAGCTTCGCGCCGACCGCTTCCTCCAGCCGCGCCACCCGCCGCCCCACCGTCGCCGCATCGCATTTCAGCCCCCGCCCGGCACCGGACAGGCTTTCCGCCCGCGCGACGGCCAGAAACACCCGCAGATCATCCCAATCCATCCGCCACCTTTGCAAAATTGCAAAATGCTTTTGCCTGACTTCCTCTTTTGGCGGCATTTTCGCAAGGGTAATCTGCGCCAAACCTGTCAGGGAGGATAGAATGAAAGAGATCGGACATTGGATCGACGGCAAGATGGTCGCGGGCACTTCGGGCCGCTTTGCCGAGGTGATGAACCCGGCCACGGGCGAGGTGCGGGCGAAAGTGGCGCTGGCCACCAAGGCGGAACTTGACGCCGCCGTCGCCGCCGCCGAACGCGCGCAGCCCGGCTGGGCCGCAACGAACCCGCAGCGCCGCGCCCGGGTGATGATGAAATTCGCCGATCTGATCAACACCCATATGGACGAGCTGGCCGAACTCGTCTCGGTCGAGCATGGCAAGGTGCTGGCCGATGGCCGCGGCGACGTGCAACGCGGGCTCGAGGTGATCGAGGTCTGCATGGGCGCACCCGCGATGCTGAAGGGCGAATATACCGATGGCGCGGGTCCGGGGATCGACATCTATGCGATGCGCCAGCCGCTGGGCGTTGTCGCGGGGATCACGCCCTTCAACTTCCCCGCCATGATCCCGCTGTGGAAAATGGGTCCGGCGCTCTCGGCGGGCAATGCGATGGTGCTGAAACCGTCCGAGCGCTGCCCCTCGACCGCGCTGCGTCTGGCGGAACTGGCCAAGGAAGCGGGCCTGCCCGATGGCGTGCTGCAGGTGGTGAACGGCGACAAGGACGCGGTCGATGCGATCCTTGACAACGAGACCATCCAGGCCGTGGGCTTTGTCGGCTCGACGCCGATCGCGCAATATATCTATGGCCGCGCCTGTGCGAATGGCAAACGCGCGCAGTGCTTTGGCGGCGCCAAGAACCACATGCTGATCATGCCCGATGCCGACATGGACAAAGCCGCCGATGCGCTGGTGGGCGCGGGCTACGGTGCGGCGGGGGAACGCTGCATGGCGATCTCGGTCGCGGTGCCGGTGGGCAAGGGCACGGCCGAGGCGCTGATCTCGCGGCTGATCCCGAAGATCGAAAAGCTGAAGGTCGGCCCCTATACGGGCGGCGCCGATGTCGATTTCGGGCCGGTGATCACCGCACAGGCGCGTGACCGGATCGAGGGGCTGATCGCCTCGGGCGTGGAACAGGGCGCGCAACTGCTCATCGACGGGCGGGGCCTGACGATCCAGGGCTATGAAAACGGGTTCTACACCGGCCCGTCGCTGTTCGACCACGTCACCCCCGAGATGGAGATCTACAAGCAGGAGATCTTCGGCCCGGTGCTGAGCGTCGTGCGCGCCGAGAGCTACGAGGAGGCGCTGAAGCTGGTCATGGACAACGACTACGGCAACGGCACGGCGATCTTCACGGCGGATGGCGACACCGCGCGCGATTTCGCCAGCCGGGTCAATGTCGGCATGGTCGGGATCAACTTCCCGATCCCGGTGCCGCTGTCCTATTACAGCTTCGGCGGCTGGAAGAAATCGGCCTTTGGCGATCTGAACCAATACGGGCCCGACGCCTTCCGCTTCTACACCAAGACGAAAACCGTCACTGCGCGCTGGTTCTCGGGGATCAAGGATGGCGTGGCGCTGAACTTCAAGGCGCTCGACTGAGGCACGATCAGGGGGGCCGCGCCTTCGGCGCGGCTTGCCCTTCGGGCCAGAGGCGTATTTGCGCCAAGAAAAAGCCAGGGTGGTTTCACCCTTTGGCCCAACCTTCCCGGGTGGAATTGCCGAAAGGCCATGAGGGGCAAGCTGCCCTTCTCCCCTCCTTGCAAAATTCGTGCAAGGATTCGAAATTAAACAGACGTTCAATTCAGGCACTTTGGGAGGAGCGCATGGATTTCGCGCTGAGCGAGGAGCAGCAGGCGATCTTCGACATGGCCTTCGCCTTCGGGCAGGAGGAAATCGCGCCGCATGCGCGCGACTGGGAGGCGGCGGGGACGATCCCGCGCGATCTGTGGCCCAAGGTGGCGGCGCTGGGGCTGGGGGGCATCTATGTGTCCGAGGACTACGGCGGCTCGGGGCTGAGCCGTCTTGACGCGACGCTCGTCTTCGAGGCGCTGGCGATGGCCTGCCCGGCGGTGGGCTCGTTCCTGTCGATCCACAACATGTGCGGCGGCATGATCGACAAATTCGGCAGCCCGGAGACGAAGGCCCGGTTCCTGCCCAAGCTGTGCACGATGGAGACGATCTTTTCCTATTGCCTGACCGAACCCGGCTCGGGCTCGGATGCCGCCGCCTTGCGCACCCGCGCCGAAGCCGTGCCGGGGGGCTACAAGCTCAATGGCACCAAGGCCTTCATCTCGGGCGGCGGCTATTCCGACGCCTATGTGACCATGGTGCGCACCGGCGGCGAGGGGCCGAAGGGCATCTCGACGCTGGTGGTCGAGGCGGGGACAAAGGGGCTGTCTTTCGGCGGGCTGGAAGACAAGATGGGCTGGCGCGCGCAGCCGACCGCGCAGGTGAATTTCGACGATTGCATGGTTGCGGCCGAGAACCTTGTGGGGGTCGCGGGCAAGGGTTTTGCCTATGCGATGGCGGGGCTCGATGGCGGGCGGCTGAACATTGCAGCCTCGGCCCTTGGCGGCGCGCAGGCGGCGTTTGACGCGACGCTGCGGTACATGGGCGAGCGCAAGGCCTTTGGCCAGTCGCTCGACCAGTTCCAGGCGCTGCAGTTCCGGCTGGCCGAGCAGGAGGTCAAGCTGCAATCGGCGCGGATCTTCCTGCGGCAGGCGGCCTGGAAGCTGGATCACGCCGCCCCGGATGCGACGAAATTCTGTGCCATGGCAAAGCTTTACGTCACCGATGCGGCCTTTGATGTGGCCAACCAATGCCTGCAGCTGCATGGCGGCTACGGCTATCTGGCCGATTACGGCATCGAGAAACTGGTGCGCGATCTGCGCGTGCATCAGATCCTGGAAGGCACGAATGAAATCATGCGGTTGATCATCACCCGCAACCTGATGGCGGAGCGCGACCGATGAGTGACTGGATTTTGGCCCGCAAAGAGGGCCGCGCGGGCCGCATCACCTTCAACCGCCCCGCGGCGCTGAATGCGCTCGATCACGACATGGCCGGGGCGATCGAAGCCGCGCTGGAGGGCTGGCGCCATGATCCCGCGGTTGAGGTCGTGATCATCGACGCCGTGGGGGAGCGCGCCTTTTGCGCGGGCGGCGACATTGCCACGATCTATCACCTTGGCAAAGAAGGCGATTTCGAGATCGGGCCGCGGTTCTGGCGGGCCGAATACCGGCTCAATGCGCGGATCAAGGAATATGAAAAGCCGATCCTCGCCTTCATGCAGGGCTTCGTGATGGGCGGCGGCGTCGGCATCGGCGGGCACGCGCGGCACCGCATCGTCGGCGACACGACGCAAATCGCCATGCCCGAAACCGGCATAGGCCTGATCCCGGATGTGGGCGGCACGCTGATATTGGCCCTCGCCCCCGGGCGGGTGGGCGAATATCTGGGCCTGACCGGCGGGCGGATCGGCGCGGCGGATGCAATCTATGCGGGCTTTGCCGATCTTTACATCCCCGAGGCGGACTGGCCCGGCCTGATCGCGAAGATCGCCGAGACCGGCGATCCCGGCTGCCTGCCGAAACAGCATTCCCCCGCGCAAAAGGGTCGTCTGGCCGATCTCCGCCCCGAGATCGAAGCGGCTTTCGGCGGGGGAAGCCTGCGCGAAATCGTCGGAACCCTTGACCGGATGCCGTGCGATTTCGCGCAGGACACGGCCGCGACGCTGCGCCGGGTCTCGGCGCTCTCGGCCGAGGCGACGCTGCGGCTGATCCGCATGACGCGGGCGACGCCGACGATCCGCGAGGCGCTCTCGAACGAGTTCCGCTTTACCCTGCGCGCGGTCGAAAAGGCGGAATTTCTGGAAGGCGTGCGGGCGCAGATCATCGACAAGGACCGCAAGCCGAACTGGCGCCACAGCCTCGACACCCTGCCCGAGCCGCTTCTGGCCGAGCTGCTTGCCCCCCTGCCCGCGGGCTGGGAAATTCCTTTCGACGCCTGAAGATCGCGTCACAAATCCTTGGGAGACAAAATGAAAATCGGGTTCATCGGACTTGGGAACATGGGCGCGCCGATGGCGGCGAACCTGGCAAAGGCGGGCCATGCGGTGACGGGCTTCGATCTGGCCGCGCCCGTGCCCGAAGGCGTCGCAGCGGCGAAAAGCATCGCCGCGGCGGTGCAGGGCGCCGAGGTGGTGATCACCATGCTGCCCAATGGCGCGATCCTGCGCGCGGTGGCCGACGAGGCTTTGGCGGCGATGACCCCCGGTGCGGTGCTTTGCGATTGCTCGACCGTCGATGTCGAAAGCGCCCGCGCCGTGGCGGCCGAGGCGGCGACGGCGGGCATGGGGGCGCTTGACGCGCCGGTCTCGGGCGGGGTCGGCGGGGCGAGCGCGGGCACGCTGACCTTCATGGTCGGCGGCTCTGACGCCGCCTTTGCCACGGTGAAACCGCTTTTTGACGTGATGGGGCAAAAGGCCGTGCATTGCGGTGCCTCCGGCGCGGGTCAGGCGGCGAAGATCTGCAACAACATGATCCTGGGCGTCACGATGATCGCCACCTGCGAGGCCTTTGCACTGGCCGACAAGCTGGGGCTGGACCGGGGCAAGATGTTCGATGTCGTCTCGACCTCGTCCGGCTACAGCTGGGTGATGAACGCCTATTGCCCGGCCCCGGGGATCGGGCCGAAAAGCCCGGCGGACAATGGCTACAAGCCCGGCTTTGCGGCCGAACTGATGCTGAAGGACCTGCGGCTTTCGCAACAGGCGGCGACGGGCGCCGATGCCGACACGCCGATGGGCGAACTGGCCGCCGCCCTTTACGCCCGCTTCGTCGAGGAGGAGGACGGCAAGGGAATGGACTTTTCCGCCATGCTGCCGCGGTTCGAAAAGCGCGGCCGCGGCTGAGCGCCTCACCCGGTTGCGCTTGCACCGGGCGGGGGGGTGATTAGATAAGACGCATGGACTGGATCGACACCTCCCCCTCGCTTGCCTGCCTTGACGCCCCGGCCCGCGCCGCGCTGGCGCCGCTTGTGCCGGGCGAGGTGCCAAAGGGCACCGTGCTGTTTCGCCCCGGCGATGCGGTGCAGGGCTTCGTCTTGATGCTCGACGGCCGGATAGAGGTCTTCCTGACCGGGGCGAACGGCCGCGAACTCTTGCTTTATGCGGTCGAACCGGGGCAGACCTGCGTGCAGACGACACTCGGCCTTTTGGGCGAGGCCACCTACAGCGGTGAGGCGATCACCACCGCGCCTTGCCGCCTTGTCCTTGTGCCCCGCCCCATCTTCCTGAAACTGATGGAAAATTCCCCGGGCTTCCGCAGCCTTGTCTTTGCCGCCATGGCGGTGCGGATGGAGGAGGTGATCCGGCTGATGGAGCGGGTCTCGTTCCAGTCGGTCGAAAGCCGTCTGGCGGGCTGGCTGGTGGCGCGGGCCGAGGCCGGGCGGGTGCAGGCCACCCATGCGGAAATCGCGGTGCAGATCGGCTCCGCGCGCGAGGTGGTGTCGCGTCGCCTTGACGCCTTTGCGCGGCGCGGCTGGGTGCGCACCGAACGCGGCGCGGTCGAGCTGCGCGATGCGCCCGCGCTGGCCCGGCTCGCCGCGACCGAGGCTTTGTGACGAGGTCACCGACACCGGCACAGCCGCCCTGCTAAGGTCAGCCATCGGCCGGAGACCCGGCCTTCTGACACCAAGGGAGCAAGAGATGTTCAAGACCAATGTGGGCGGCATGGACAAGAAACTGCGCATCGCGGCGGGCATCGTCCTGCTGGTCGCCGGGTTTCTGACCGGCGGTGAAGCGGGCTACAACTGGATTTTCCTGATCGGCATCGTGCCGCTGGCCACCGGGCTGATGAACACCTGCCCGCTTTACAGCGTGCTGGGCATCAACACCTGCAAGAACTGACCGCAGGCTCGGACCGCCTCTGCTGTCCCGCCGCGGCCCCGGTCGCGGCGGGTTTTCCTTGCGGCGCCCCGCTCAGACCGGCCCGGTCAGACCGGCTTGCGCGCGACGATGTAGCGGCTGTGCGCGCCCTTGCCGAAGGTGCGCTCTTCCTCGATCACGAAACCCGCGGCCGTGATCAGCGCCCGCAGCTCGGGCGCCCGCAGCGCGCGGGCAGGCGGCATCCAGCCGCGCAGCCGCAGAAGCGGCAGGATTGCCTTCATCCAGAACGGCAGATCCGCCAGACACCAGGTTTTCGACAGGAAGAGCCCGCCCGGTTTCAGCTGCCCGAACAGCGCGGCCAGCGTCGCCGCGGCATCGGGGACCAGATGCAGGATGTGAAAGGCGCAGATCACGTCAAAGGGCGCCTCGGCATGGCGGGCCTCGGCCGCGGTCTGGCGGAACTGCACCTGAGCGCAGCCGGGCTTGGCACAGGCGATGCGGTGCATTTCCGGCGAAAGATCGGTGGCGAGCCAGAGCCCCACCCCCGGCCCCAGCCGCAGCGCCGTGGACCCGGTGCCGCAGCCGATTTCCAGAACCTTGTCACCGGGGTGCAGCCGCGCCGCCACCTCGGCCAGCATCGCCTCATAGGCCGCCACGTCGCGGACCGGCCGCGCCGCATAGCGGTCCGCCACCCGATCCCAGAAACCAATCTGATCCGCGCTCATTCCGCCGCCACCTTCATCCCCAGCATCGGCGCCAGATAGCGCCCGGTATGGCTGGCCGGATGGGCCGCCACCTGTTCCGGCGTGCCCTCGGCCACGATCCGCCCGCCGCCATCGCCGCCCTCGGGACCGATGTCGATGATCCAGTCGGCGGTCTTGATCACGTCAAGATTGTGCTCGATCACCACGACCGTGTTGCCCTGATCGACCAGAGAATGCAGAACTTCCAGAAGTTTGCGAACATCCTCGAAATGCAGCCCCGTCGTGGGTTCATCGAGGATGTAAAGCGTCCGCCCGGTGGCGCGGCGCGCCAGTTCCTTTGACAGCTTCACCCGCTGCGCCTCGCCGCCCGAAAGCGTCGTCGCCTGCTGCCCGACCTTGATATAGCCCAGCCCCACCTCGACCAAAGCATCCATCTTTTCCCGGATCGAGGGCACGGCCTTGAAGAATTCCTGCGCATCTTCCACCGTCATTTCAAGGACATCGGCGATGCTCTTGTCCTTGAACTTGATCTCCAAAGTCTCGCGGTTGTAGCGGTGGCCCTTGCAGGTCTCGCAGGTGACGTACACGTCGGGCAGGAAGTGCATCTCGATCTTGATCACGCCATCGCCCTGACAGGCCTCGCAGCGCCCGCCCTTGACGTTGAAGCTGAACCGCCCGGGCTTGTAGCCGCGCGCCTGCGCCTCGGGCAGGCCCGCGAACCAGTCGCGGATGGGGGTAAAGGCGCCGGTATAGGTCGCGGGGTTCGAGCGCGGCGTGCGCCCGATCGGCCGCTGGTCGATGTCGATCACCTTGTCGAGATGCTCGAAGCCCTTGATGCTGTCGCAAGGCGCAGGCGTTTCCCGCGCGCCGTTCAGCCGCATCGCCGCGGTCTTGTAAAGCGTCTCGATGGTCAGCGTGGATTTGCCGCCGCCCGAGACGCCGGTCACGCAGACGAATTTGCCCAGCGGAAACGCAGCCGTCACATCTTTCAGGTTGTTGCCGCAGGCCTTTGAAATCACAAGCTTCTTGCCATTCCCCTCGCGCCGTTGCACGGGCACTTCGATGCGCCGCGTGCCCGCCAGATATTGCCCGGTCAGGCTGGCCGGATCGGCGGCAATCTCGGCGGGCGTGCCCTGCGCCACCACCTGCCCGCCATGCACCCCCGCGCCCGGGCCGATGTCGAAGACATAATCGGCATGGCGGATCGCATCTTCGTCATGTTCGACCACCAGCACCGTATTGCCTTGATCGCGCAGGTTTTTCAGCGTCGAAAGCAGCCGGTCATTGTCGCGCTGATGCAGCCCGATGCTCGGTTCGTCGAGCACGTAAAGCACCCCGGTCAGGCCGGAGCCGATCTGGCTCGCCAGCCGGATGCGCTGGCTTTCGCCGCCCGAAAGCGTCCCCGCCGCCCGGCTCAGGGTCAGATAATCCAGCCCGACATTGATCAGAAAGCCCAGCCGCTCGCGGATTTCCTTGAGGATCGGGCGGGCGATCTCGTTCTTTTGCTTGCTCAGCTGGACGGGGATGTCCTCGATCTTCGCGAAGGCCTCCTTGATCGACATTTCGACGATCTGGCCGATGTGCAGCCCGGCGATCTTCACCGCCAGCGCCTCGGGTTTCAGCCGGTAGCCGCCGCAGGCGCCGCAGGGGCGGTTGTTCTGATAGCGCTCGAATTCCTCGCGCACCCAGGCGCTGTCGGTCTCGCGATAGCGTCGCTCCATGTTCGGGATCACGCCTTCGAAACTGCGCGTCACCTCATAGACCCGGCCGCCCTCGTCAAAGCGGAACTTGATCTCGTCCTTGCCGGAGCCATAAAGGAACAGCCGCTGCACCTCGGGCGGCAGCGATTTCCACGGCTTCTTCTTGTCAAAGCCGTAATGTTTCGAAAGCGCGTCGATGGTCTGGATGAAATAGGGGCTTTTCGACTTCGCCCAGGGGGCCAGCGCCCCGGCGGCCAGCGTCAGGGATGTGTCGGGCACCACCAGCCGGTCATCGAAGAACAGCTCCACCCCCAGCCCGTCGCAAACCGGGCAGGCGCCAAAGGGCGCGTTGAAGGAAAACAGCCGCGGCTCGATTTCCGCAATGGTGAAGCCACTGACCGGACAGGCGAATTTCTCCGAGAACGTGATGCGCTGCGCTTCCTTGCCCGCCTCGGTCTCCTCGGTTGACAGAGCGTCTTCCCACAGCGCGATGCCGTCGGCCAGATCGAGCGCGGTGCGGAAACTGTCCGCCAGCCGCGTCTCCAGCCCCGGCCGCACGACGATCCGATCCACCACCACATCGATGTTGTGACGGAATTTCTTGTCCAGCACGGGCGGCTCCTCGAGGTCGTAAAACGCCCCGTTCACCTTCACCCGCTGAAAGCCCGCCTTGCGCCATTCGGCGAATTCCTTGCGATATTCGCCCTTGCGGTCGCGGATGACGGGGGCCAGCAGATAGCCCCGCGCCCCCTCCTCCATCGCCATGACGCGATCGACCATGTCCTGCACCTGCATCGCCTCGATCGGCAGGCCGGTGGCGGGCGAATAGGGCGTGCCCGCGCGGGCAAAGAGCAGCCGCAGATAGTCGTAAATCTCGGTCACCGTGCCGACGGTCGAGCGCGGGTTCTTCGAGGTCGTCTTCTGCTCGATCGAAATCGCGGGGCTCAGCCCCGAGATGTGATCGACATCGGGCTTGCCCATCTGGTCCAGAAACTGCCGCGCATAGGCCGAGAGGCTTTCGACATAGCGGCGCTGCCCCTCGGCATAGATCGTGTCAAAGGCGAGCGAGGACTTGCCCGAGCCGGAAAGCCCGGTGATCACCGTCAGCGCATCGCGCGGAATGTCGAGATCGACGCCCTTGAGGTTATGCTCGCGCGCCCCGCGCACTTCGATGAACTTTTGCTCGGCCATGCCCGCCCCCAGATGTCAGGCCCCATAGATAGGGGGTTGCGCCCGAGTCTCCAACGAGAAATTGCGAACGGAACAGGAACTTTTCCCGCGCCACCCCCGAAAAACCGGGCGATGCAACCGTTGCATTCAAACCTTCGCATGTATAATATGAAGAGACTTGAAACCCGCCCGGCTTTGGCGGCATGAAATGAACGCGCCGGTCGGGGCGCATGAAAAGGAGTTTTCGATGTTCAACTTCCTGCGCTCCGCCGTGTCGGGCGGGGCCCGCGTGCAAAAGATCGACCCGCGCGAGGCGGTGGCCAAGGCGGCGGCGGGCGAGATCACCCTGATCGACGTGCGCGACGGGATGGAGCTGCGCGCCTCGGGCACGGCCAAGGGGGCGCTGCATGTGCCGCTGGCCACGGTGAAGATGAAATGCGACCCGTCAAGCCCGGAATGCCTGAAGGAGCTGTCGGTGGACAAACCCGTGGTTCTTTTCTGCGCGATGGGCGGGCGCAGCGCGGGCGCGGCGCAGATGCTGGTCGAAATGGGCTACAAGGAGGTCTACAACCTTGGCGGCTTCAACGACTGGGTCTCGGGCGGCGGCGCGGTCGTTCGGGTGTAAGAAAGCGGGGGCGCTGCCCCCTGCACCCCCAGGATATTTGCGGCAAGATGAAACACAAAGGGCGCTCCGCGATGGGCGCCCTTCATCTTGCTCCAAATATCCCGGGGGGAGTCCGCTTGCGGACGGGGGGCAGAGCCCCCCTGCCGTCACATGTGCAGCGCGCGGCCATAGGCGTCGAGCACCGCTTCATGCATCATCTCGCTCAGCGTCGGATGCGGGAAGACGGTGTGCATCAGATCTTCTTCCGTGGTTTCCAGCGTGCGGCCGATCACATAGCCCTGGATCAGCTCGGTCACCTCGGCGCCGACCATATGCGCGCCGAGCAACTCGCCGGTCTTCGCGTCGAAAACGGTCTTCACCATCCCCTCGGGCTCGCCAAGCGCAATCGCCTTGCCGTTGCCGATGAAGGGGAAGCGGCCGACCCGCACCTCATGGCCCGCGGCTTTCGCCTTTTCCTCGGTCAGCCCGACCGAGGCGACCTGCGGCGTGCAATAGGTGCAGCCGGCAATCGTGCCCGGCTTGATCGGATGGGCGTGCTTGCCCGCGATCAGTTCCGCCACCATCACGCCTTCATGGCTGGCCTTGTGCGCCAGCCACGGCGCCCCGGCGATGTCGCCGATGGCGTAAAGCCCCGGAACGCCGGTGCGGCAGAACTCATCCACCACCACATGCGTCCGGTCGATCTTCACGCCCAAAGCTTCCAGCCCCAGCCCCTCGACATTGCCGACAATCCCCACCGCCGAAATCACCGTGTCGAAGTCCGCGGTGACCGTGCCCTTGGCGTCCTGCAGATGCGCGACGACCTTGCCCGGGCTGCGGTCCAGCTTCACAACCGTCGTCTTTTCGAGAATCTTCATCCCCTGCTTGACGAATTGCTTCTTCGCAAAGGCCGAAATCTCGGCATCCTCCACCGGCAGAACCCGGTCCATCACCTCGACCACCGTCGTATCGGCGCCCAAGGTGTTGAAGAAGGAGGCAAATTCGATCCCGATCGCGCCCGAGCCGATGACCAGCAGCTTCTTCGGCATCCGTTTCGGCGTCAGCGCATGCTTGTAGGTCCAGACCAGATCGCCATCGGCCTCGAGCCCCGGCAGCACCCGCGCCCGCGCACCGGTGGCCAGGATGATGTTCTTCGCCGTGATCTCCTCGGTGCCCGCGCCGGTTTTCACCGCCACCACACCCGGGCGCGGCAGCGTGGCCTCGCCCATCAGCACGGTGACCTTGTTCTTCTTCAGCAAATGCCCGATGCCGCCCGACAGCTGCTTGGCCACCGCGCGCGACCGCGCCACCACCGCATCAAGATCATAGCCCAGCCCCTCGGCCTTCAGCCCGAATTCCTTGGCGCGGTGCATCAGGTGAAACACCTCGGCCGAGCGCAAAAGCGCCTTCGTCGGGATGCAGCCCCAGTTCAGACAGATGCCGCCCAGATGCTCGCGCTCGACCACGGCCACCGAAAGCCCCAACTGCGCGCCGCGGATCGCCGCGACATAGCCCCCCGGTCCCGCACCGATCACGATCATGTCGAAGCTCTTGGCGGCCATCCGTCCCTCCATCTCAAGATGGTTTGGCATTAAACTATTTTTGCGCCCGCTTCAAGAAGCCGCACCCCGAAATGGAAAACGCGCACCCGAAAGGGCGCGTTTCAAGCTGTGCCGCCGGATCAGCGCGCGACGTGGGCCAGCATCCGTTCATAGCCGCCCTGCCACAGGAAGGCCGCCTCCTCGTCCGAGGAATAGCGGCCGACCAGTTCATTGCGCCACGGGAAGCGGCCGAACCGCGCGATCACCGCACGATGGGCCTTGGCATGCAGCAGATGCTCGTCCGGCATCCGTTCCGCCGCCAGACGCACGCCGCGTTCCTGATCGGCCAGGCTTTCGGAATGCATGAAGGGCACGTAGAAGAACTGCCGCAGCGGATCGACGATTTCCATGTCGAAGCCGCGCTCGATCGCGGCATCGGCCACCTTGCGGGCCTGCGCATCGGTCGCGAAGGCCAGTTTCTCGCCGCGGAACATGTTGCGCGGCATCTGATCGAAAAGGATGCACAAAGCCAGCGCGCCCACCGCCGATTGCGCCCAGTCGTCACAGGCGCCCGCGCGGGCACGGTCCCACAGCCCCTGATAGCGGGTGCGGATCTCCGCATCGAGCTCGGGTGTTGCATTGTACCAGCGATCCGGCCCGACCTCGTCGTGCCAGAAGGCGATCACTTCGGTGATCTCGTCCATGGTCCCCCCTTGGGTTAGGAGCAGCCCTGTTAGCGTGCCAACTGGCCCGGGAATTGCAAGCGCAACCCGCCCGCGCGCGGGATCGGTCTGCAACTCTGCCCCATTTTGCCCAAAGGATGGGCGGCCCGCCCAAGCTTCAGGCAGACCGCGAAGCCTTGCCGCCCTCGCCCGAGTCGAGCACGGCCTCGACCGCCAGCGCGGTGGCCGAGGGCGAGACGACGGCGAAAGAGGCGGGGAAGGCCCCTGCCCGTCCCGGCGCGCGCAGGATCCGCCAGCCCGCGTAAAGCGCGATCAGCGTCATCAGGATCGCGACATAGAGAAAGAAGCCCGAAGAGCCCGTGCGCTCCATCAGCCAGCCGGTGACCGGCGGGCCGGTGATCGCGCCGACGCCGTTGACGAACAGAAGCCCGCCCGAGGCCCCGGCCATGTCGGTCTTGTCGAGATAGTCGTTCGTATAGGCGATGAGCAGGCCGTAAAGCGGGTTCGCCACGCCGCCGATCACCGCGCCAAGGCCGACCAGCGTCCAGAAGCCGGGCGCCAGCAGCGCCGCCGCGAACATCGCGCCCGCGCCGATCACCGCGACCTGCAGGATCAGCTTGCGCCGGTCCATCCGGTCCGAGATCCAGCCGATCGGATATTGCGCGACGAGCCCGCCCAGATAGATCGCCCCGACAAAGATCGAGATCTGGCGCACCGAAAGCCCCGCCGCCGTGCCCCAGACCGAGACCATCCCGAAGAGCGCCGAAAACACCCCGCCCATCAGGAACATGGCGACGACGCCGAGCGGCGAGACGGCGAAGAGCTTGCGGAAATCGAGCCGCCGCACCTCGGCGAATTCGGGGGCGGGGGCGACCGACAACAGGATCGGCGTGAAGGCCACCGACACCAGCACCGAGGGGATGACGAAAAGCAGATAGCCCCCCGGATCGCCGACATTCATCAAGGCCTGCCCCGAGATGATGCCGATCATCTGCACGATCATGTAGGCCGAGAGCGCCTGCCCCCGCATCCGGTTGCCGACCGAGGCATTCAGCCAGCTTTCCGCGGTGATATAGACGCCGGAAAAGGAAAAGCCGATCACCACCCGCATCGCCGACCAGGCGATCCAGTCGGGCACGGCGGGGTAAAGGATCAGCACCGCGGAAATCAGCGAGCCGAGGGCCGCGAAAACCCGCACATGGCCCACCCGCGCGATCAGTTGCGGGGTGAAATGCGAGCCCAGCAGAAAGCCCGCGAAATAGGCCGACATCACCACCGACATCTTGTAGGTGCCGATGCCCTCCAAAGCGCCGCGGATGCCCAGAAGCGTGCCCTGCATGCCGTTGCCGACCATGAGCAGCATCACGCCCAGAAGCAAAGGCCAGGTGGTGCGCAGGACGGACAGCATCGCAATTCTCGCAGTTGGGGACACTCACCCGGGTAGCAGAAGCGAGGCATCACCATAAGAGAAGAAGCGATAATTCTTCGTGAGCGCGTGATCGTAGATCGCCCGGATGCGGTCCTGCCCCATCAGGGCGGAGACGAGCATCAGAAGCGTCGATTTCGGCAGGTGGAAATTCGTCATCAGCGCGTCGGCGATGCGGAAACGGTAGCCCGGATAGATGAAGATGTCGGTCGTCGCGGCAAAGGGCGCGATGACGCCCGGCCCGGTGGCGGCCGATTCGATCAGCCGCAGCGCCGTCGTGCCGACGGGAATCACCCGCCCGCCCGCGGCTTTCGTCGCGTTGATCTCGGCGGCGGCCTGTGGGGTCACCTCGCCCCATTCGGCATGCATCCTGTGCGTCGTCACATCCTCGACCTTGACGGGCAGGAAGGTTCCGGCGCCGACATGCAGCGTGACCTCGGTGAATTGGACGCCCTTGTCGCGCAGCTTTTCAAGCAGGTCCGGGGTGAAATGCAGGCTGGCCGTGGGCGCGGCGACGGCGCCCGGCTTTTGCGCGAAGACGGTCTGGTAATCGGTCTTGTCCTGCTCGTCGGGGGCGCGCAAGGCGGCGATATAGGGCGGCAGCGGCATCGCCCCGGCCTCGGCCAAAGCCGCGTCGAAATCGGGGCCGGTCAGGTTGAAGCGGATCCGCATCTGCCCCTCGGCGATCGCCGCGATACGGGCCGACAGCGCATCGGAAAAGACGATCTCTTCGCCCTCCTTCAGCTTGCGCAGGGGCTTGGCCAGCGCCATCCAGTCGCCGCCGGGCGCGGGTTCCAGAAGCGTCACCTCGACCCGGGCCACCACCTCCCCTTGCGCGCTTTGCCGCGTGCGCCTCCCCGAGAGCCGCGCCGGAATGACCTTGGTCGTGTTCAAGACCAGCCGGTCGCCCGGGCCCAGAAGATCGGGCAGATCGGCCACGGTCAGATCGCGGATCGCATCGGGCGTCGCCACCAGCAGTTTCGCCGCCGTGCGCGGACGGGCGGGCCTTATGGCGATCCGCCCCTCGGGCAGCTCGAAATCGAAATCGGAAAGGTTCATTCTGTGACCAGTTTCGGCGGTGCGCGGCGAAAGATCTCGCGGAACATGCCGGGGGTAAAGATGGAAAGCGGGTTGATGGTGATGCGCGGCGCCTCGGACGTGCCGCGCATGCGGTAGTTGAAGCCGAACAGCCCCTCGCCCTTGCGCGCGAAGATCTGCCCGATCGCATTGACCAGATAGAACGGCGTCACCACGCCCTGCATGTCGATGGCCTTGCTGTCGGGGTAGTAGTTGCCGCTCATCGTGACGCCCATCGAGGCGCCGACCGCCTGCCCCGAGGTGACGGAAACCCCCTGCGGCGACAGATGGAACCGCCCGGCGACATCGGTGAACAACAGGCCATCGCCATTGAGCTGCTCCAGAAGCCCGATCACCGAAGCGGCCGAGAGCATCGAGGCCAGCACCGGCGCATCCTGCACCCGCAGGTTCGAAATCGCCAGCCGCCCGTCATAGCTTTTCGTCTCGACCGGCATCAACGTCAGATCGAGCGTGCCGCCGCGGGCCTTGGAAAACACCCCCGCCGCCGCCAGCGCCGCGCCCGCGTCGGGCCCGGTGATCCGCACCGCCGCACGCCCGTTTTGCGCCGGAACGACCGCGCCCGTCACTTCGGGGCCGCCGTTGATCCTGCCGCGGAAATCGCCCGAAAAGCCGCCGCGCGTGGTGAACTGCCCCGCCATCGGCGCCAGCGCGATCCCGCCCGAGACCGTCAGCCGGTCCAGCCGCGCCTCGATCCGGTTGCCGCCGCCCTTGGCCGGGGCCCCGCCGCCACCGCCGCCCGCCCCCGAGGCGCCGCCAAACCGCGCCGTGCGCAGATCGAGCCGCCCGGAATGCACCACCACATCGGGCACGCGCCCCTTGCCGCGGCTCACAAGATCGACGGCGCCGTCAAACCAGCTGCCGATCGACAGCTTGCCGAAGATCGCCTTCTCGAAGCCCTTGTCCGACAGCTGCAACCGCCCCTCGGCACTCAGCCCCGGGGCCGTGGCCTTCAGGCTGTCGACCGTCGCCACCGGCCCCAGATGGCCCGCCAGCTCGATCCGCCCCGCCGCCGGGGCCCCCTTCGACCAGCCCACCTCGGGCACCGAAAGCACCAGCCCCTTGAGATCGGAGGCAAAGCGATAGGCGGGCGGCTGTCCCTTGTGCAGATCGATCACCAAAGAGCCCCAGCCCTCGCCCCGCACGGCCCCTTTCGGCAGCGCGATGCGGAAGTGATCCAGCGCCGCGGGCGTCACCTCGACGAAGCCGTCCACGCGCGAGATGCCGCGGGCTTCGGGCCCGAAGCGCTGCGCCCAGCGGCCCTGAAACGGCACGATGTCGAACAGCCCCGCCCCCGAAATCACCATCCCCGCCCGGTCGGCGGTCAGCGTCAGCCGCGGCGCGGTGATCTTGTGGCCGGGCACGATCCTGTCGGACACGACATCGGTCAGCCGCGCCGCCACTTCGAAATCGACATCCTCGGTCAGGATCCGCTTCTTCATCTGAAAGCGCAGCCGGGTGCGCGCCTCGGCCCAGCCGGTCGCGATGTCGGTGCCCTGCCCGGCCTTCGACATGAAGTGAAAGGGTTCCTCGTCCAAAAGCGCCAGCGCCGCCGGAATCGGCGCGCGGGTGACCAGTTTCACCTCGGCGCGGGCCGGTTTTTCGCGGATGTCGGGCACGGTCATCACCGAATCCGCCACCTCGATCTGCCCGCCCGAGGGGGCGCGCAAGGTGCCCTCTTCGACCATCAGCGTATGCTTGTTCTCGGTGATGCCGGCAAAGCCGCGGCCCTCGCGCACGGGGGGCAGCGTGCGCAGCACCTTCACCTCGGCGCCGCGGAATTCATAGCCCAGCTCGACCCGCGGCGGCTGCTTCGGAACCAGCCGCAAGGCCGTGCGCACATTGCGCAATTCGCCCGTGGCGACGTTCTCGGCCAGCCATTCGCGGGTCGGCGGCACCAGCGATTTCGGCCAGAGCGCCAAAAGATCGGCGCTGTTGATCTCTCCCACCGCCGCATCCATCGCCACCCGCCAGCCCGCCGGACCGGCCAGAACCTGCCCGGTGGCAGAGATCCGCCGCGTGCCCTCGACCAGCTGCACCTGCCCCAGATCGACGCGGAACGGATCAAGCCTCAGCCGCAGATCGAGCGCCCCTTGCGAAAACCGCGCCGGTTTTTCGAAAAGCCCCTCGGGGTCCGAGGCGATGTCGGAAAGCTGCACCTGCGCCAGAGCCTCGCGCGGCAGGCCCTTTTCGAAATCGCGCAGCCGCACCTGCCCGGTCGCCGCCAGCCGCAGGGCCCGGCTTTGCAGATCGAGCCGGGTGATCTCCACCACGCCGCTGCGCGGCCGGTAGGCCAGTTTCAGATCGGCGCCGTCAAAGGGGACGGGCTTCACCGCCTCGGAGGGGCGCAGCGCCCCCGGCCCGATATGCAGGCTCGCATCCAGACGCCGCAGCGTGCCATCCTCGGTGATCCCCGAGCGCAGCGTGCCCGAGATCGGCGCATCGAGCGTGCGCAACACCGCCAGCGCGGGCGATTGCACCGCCAGATCGGCGGCGGGCATGCCGGTCACCGCGGCGCCGAATTCCGCCGCCGGGCCGCGCTTCGAGGTCGAGGCGGTCAGCGCCACCTGCGCGGGCAGCGCGTCCTGTTCGCCGACATCGAAACCGAGCGTCAGCGCGATCGCCTCGGCGCTCTGGCTCAGGCGGAACCGGCCCTCGGACACCTCCCAGATCCGCTCGGCGCGTTCATCGACGATGCGGATATGCAGATCCTCGGCCGAGACCTCGGCCACGCCGCGCAGCGCAGGCGTGGCAAACAGAGCCTCGATGCTGTCGCTCACCTTCAGCGGATCGGTCAGATCAAGCTTGATCGCCCCCGCCCCGGCATCGCCCAGATCCAGATCGATCCGCCCGTCGGCGGCCCGGTACAGCGCCACCGAGGCGCCGCCGATCTGCAGCCTTTGCGGCAAGATCCGCCCCTGCAGCAGCGCCTCGGGGCGCAGCCGGGTCCGCACCTCGGGAAAGACCGCCAGCGGCAGGCCCGAGGGCTGGGCGATCTGCACCATGGCCAGCCGCACCTCGGGGGCGAAACCGGCCTCGATCACCAGCGCGGCCGAGCCCAGATGCACCCGCATCCGCCCGGCCAGCGCGGCATTGGCCCGCGCCTCGATCCGCGACAGCAGCGCATGGGGCACCGGCACCGGCAGATGCGTCAGCGCCAGCCCCGCAACCCCCAAAGCCAGGCTGCAGACCGCCAGCCCGAGGATCAGCCAGATCCCCAGCCTGCGGCGCGTCCGCTCCGCCTGCCGCTTGCGCGGTGTCTGGTTTTCCCCCGGCTCGGTCATCCTGCCCTGCTCTGCCCCGGCTTTGCCCTGCGTCCGGCCCTTTGACCGCGCGTTTTTCTGCCCTACTTCTAATGTCGCATCCGACAAGGAGGAACGCAAATGATCGCTATCGGCGAAAAGGCGCCCGATTTCACCCTGCCCGTCACCCGCACGGGCGCCGAACCGGAGGAGCTGACCCTCTCCGCCCTCGCCCCGCGCAAGGTGGTGCTTTATTTCTACCCCAAGGACGACACCCCCGGCTGCACCACCGAGGCGCTGGATTTCACCCGCCTCGGCCCGGATTTCGACGCCGCGGGGGCGATTGTCGTGGGGATTTCCAAGGACAGCGCGAAATCGCATGCGAAATTCTGCGCCAAACATGCGCTGGGTGTGGGGCTGGTCTCGGACGAGGCGGGCACGGTCTGCGACGCCTATGGCACCTGGGTGGAAAAGAACATGTATGGCCGCACCTCGATGGGGATCCAGCGCGCCACTTTCCTGATCGATGCGACGGGCACGGTGGCGCAGGTCTGGCCCAAGGTCTCGGTCAAGGGCCATGCCGAGGCGGTTCTGGCGGCGGTGCAGGCGCTCGGCTGAGCGCCGCGCTGCCCCGCAACTGACCCGATGGGCGAGTTTCGGCAGATTTTCGCCCAAAACCACCCCCCCGGGGCGGGGCTTCGCCGCGCCCGGGGGAAAGCGGTTGCGCCGCGGGCCTGACGCTTGCTAAGTCCGGCAAGGACCCGGTGCCCCCCCGGGGCGTAAGGACCGGGCCCTGCCCGCAAGACAGGAAAACCGCTTTGCCCAGACGGATACTCGACCGCACCAATGCGGTGCTCGACCGATGGCTGCCGGAACAACGGCTGTTCCTGAAATCCGAAGATGCCACCCGCTTCGTGCGGATGCGCCCGCTGACCCAGGCGATGACGCTGGCGGCGGTGTCGGTGCTGTTCCTGTGGTCGGTCATCGCCACTTCGCTTCTGTTCATCGACCAGATTTCCTCGGGCGGCGCGCGCGAGCAATCGGCGATCGCGCGGGCGCAGTTCGAGGCGCGTCTGGACAGTCTTTCGCAGGAACGCGATGCCCGCGCCGCCGAGGCGCTGGCGGCGCAAAAACGCTTTCAGCTCGCGCTCGATCAGGTGTCGCGGATGCAGTCGCAGCTGCTGCAATCCGAGGAACGCCGCCGCGAGCTGGAAACCGGGATCAACGTGATTCAGGCGACGCTGAAGCGCACGATGACCGAACGCGACACGGCGCGGGCGGAACTGGACAAAAGCCGCGGCAGCGGCTCGGCGGCGGCGCTGCGCCAGCGCGTGGGCGAGATGGACGGCACCGTCGATCTGCTCGCCTCGGCGCTGGATCAGGCCGCGCATGAACGCGACCGCGCCACCCGCGCCGCCGAAAACGCCCGCGCCGAGGCCGATCAGGCGCTGCAGGAGCGCCGCCTGATCGAGGAACGCAACGCCGAGATCTTCGACACGCTGGAAGGCGCGGTTACGATCTCGATGGAGCCGCTCGACCGGATGTTCCGCAAGTCGGGCATGGACCCGGATGCGATCCTGCGCGAGATCCGCCGCGGCTATTCCGGCACCGGCGGGCCGCTTCTGTCGGCGGCGATCTCGACCAAGGGGGTGATCGACGACGGCGCCGACATCGCCCGCGCCAAGGGCATCCTGCAGCAGCTTGACGAGATGAACATGTATCGCATCGCCGTCGATCAGCTGCCCTTCGCGATCCCGATCAAGGGCGGCTACCGCTTCACCTCGCCCTTTGGCTGGCGCTGGGGGCGGCTGCATGCGGGGATCGATCTGGCCGGGCCGGTGGGGATGGACGTGCATGCCCCCGCCGATGGCGTGGTGACCGATGCGGGCTGGGAAAACGGCTATGGCCAGGTGATCAAGCTGCGGCACAAATTCGGCGTCTCGACCGTCTATGGCCATCTGTCCAAAATCCGCGTGAAGGTCGGGCAAAAGGTGTCGCGCGGGGAGATAATTGGTGATACAGGCAATACCGGACGGTCCACGGGACCGCATCTGCACTATGAAATCCGGGTCGGTGGCGCCCCCATCAACCCGATGACCTTCATCAAGGCGGCTCAGGATGTTTTCTAAAAGCAAGATCCACGAACCCGGCCCGAAAACGGCCTCCGAACCCGAGAAGAAACCCGAGGCAAGCGCGGTGCCGCCGCGGTCCTTGGGCGAATTCGTCCCCGCCACGACGCGGCCCAAGGCGGCGGCTTCGGTGCTGTCGGCGGATCTGACGGTGACGGGCAACATCAAGACCACGGGCGACGTTCAGGTCGAAGGGATCGTCGAGGGCGACATCCGCGCGCATCTGCTGACGGTGGGCGAAAGCGCCACGATCAAGGGCGAAATCGTCGCCGATGACGTCGTCGTGCATGGCCGCGTCGTCGGCCGCGTGCGCGGGCTGAAGGTGCGCCTGACCTCGACCGCGCGGGTCGAAGGCGACATCATCCACAAGACGATCGCGATTGAATCGGGCGCCCATTTCGAGGGCTCGGTGCAGCGGCAGGACGATCCGCTGCAGGGCGCGAATGCGCCCAAGCTGATGGCCCCCACGCCGGACCAGCCCTATAGCGGCCAGTAAGTCTTTCCCGGGAACGGGACGAAAGGGCGGCTTCGGCCGCCCTTTTCTTTTGGCGTTGCAGGGGGTGACCGGGCAAGGCCGGGGCTCTGCCCGCAGGGCTGCCATGGGCAGCCCGTTCGACGGGAAAGCCTTCCACCGGAAGGCTTTTCGATCCCGTCTCACCCCGGGATATTTGTGGCAAGATAAAATAGCGCGATCAGAGCGCCTTGAGACGAGCCAGCACCTTGGCCAGCAGATCTTCCAGCGGCATCGAGCCCGACAGTTCCAGCACCGGCTCGGGGCGGCCCGAAAGCCAGTTGCGGTGCCGCGTCAGCGACCGGCCAGAAAAATAGGGGTCGTCATAGCTTGCCGCCCATTTCAGGAATTGCGCATGCGCCAGTTCCATGTCGCCGCCCGGACGGATGCGGTCGCCGAATTTCTCGCCCTCGCGGCGGCGGATGCGGGCCAGCCGCACCGGCGTCGGCGCGGTCAGGAAGACGATCAGCCCGGCCCCGGCAATGGCCGTGTCGCCCCAGCCGTCGCAGGAGCCCGCCAGCACCCA
Organism: Rhodobacter capsulatus SB 1003; assembly: GCF_000021865.1. NCBI lineage: Bacteria > Pseudomonadati > Pseudomonadota > Alphaproteobacteria > Rhodobacterales > Rhodobacter > Rhodobacter capsulatus. Next base: position 1,676,677 of record NC_014034.1, on the reverse strand, counting down.
GCCGCCCTCACGCCCCTGCCCCAGCTGCGCCGCCGAGATCAGCGCCAGCCGCTCGGCCACGGGGCGCTTTTGCGTGAAGGGCTGGGCGGTCGGCGCCCAGTAGAAATCGTCGGTATCCAGAAAGGGCAGATCAAGCTCGGCCGCCAAGGCGCGGCCAAGCGTAGAGGTGCCGGACCCGGCGGCGCCGGTGATATAGACCCGTGCCGCCACCGGCTCAATCGTCCGAATTCGCGTCGGCGCGCGACTTGCCCGCCACATCCATCGCCAGCGTCGCCGCCATGAACGCATCCAGATCGCCGTCCAGCACGCCCTGGGTGTCCGAGGTCTCGTGGCCGGTGCGCAGGTCTTTCACCATCTGATAGGGCTGCAGCACGTAAGAGCGGATCTGGTTGCCCCAGCCCGCCTCGCCCTTGGCCTCGTGCTGGGCGTTGATCGCGGCGTTGCGCTTGTCGAGTTCCATCTGGTAAAGCCGCGCCCGCAGGGCGTTCATCGCGGCCTCGCGGTTCTGGTGCTGCGATTTCATCGAGCTGGTCACCACGATATTCGTCGGCAAGTGGGTGATCCGCACCGCCGAGTCGGTGGTGTTGACGTGCTGCCCGCCCGCGCCCGAGGACCGATAGGTGTCGATGCGGATGTCGCTGGCCGGAATGTCGATCTCGATATTGTCGTCGACGACCGGATAGACCCAGACCGAGCTGAACGACGTATGCCGCCGCGCCGCCGAGTCATAGGGCGAAATCCGCACCTGTCGGTGCACGCCCGATTCCGATTTCAGCCAGCCATAGGCATTCTGCCCGGAAATCTTGTAGGCGACCGAGCGGATCCCCGCCTCATCGCCCGCGGTTTCCGATTGCAGCTCGACCGTATAGCCCTTTTTCTCGGCCCAACGGGTGTACATCCGCGCCAGCATCGAGGCCCAGTCGCAGCTTTCCGTGCCGCCCGCGCCCGCGTTGATCTCAAGGAAAGTATCGTTGCCGTCCGCCTCGCCATCCAGAAGCGCTTCCAGCTCCTTGGCGGCGGCCAGTTCCTTCAGTGCGCGCAGCGATTTTTCCGCCTCGGCGACGATTTCGGGATCGTCCTCCATCTCGCCCAGCTCGATCAGCTCGATGTTGTCGGTCAGATCGCGGTCGATGCGGCGATAGGTTTCCAGCTTGTCCATCAGCATCTGCCGCTCGCGCATCAGCTTTTGCGCGCGGGCCGGATCGGACCACAGATCGCCATGCTCGATCATGGCGTTGAATTCTTCCAGCCGGTGCGGCGCGGTTTCCAGATCCATGCGCTGCGCAAGCAGCCTGAGCGTCTTGCGGACGGCTTCCACGATGTTGAGCATTTCGGCGCGCATGGCACTGTCCTTTCGCGGGGTTGGCCGGGTCATACAATCCCCGCGCGTCCCGGGCAAGGGGGGCGGGTGCGCAGACCCGCCCGCCCGCGCTCAGGCCGGTTCGGCTTCCGCCGTCTCGGGCATCAGCACCTCGCCGTAAAGCTCGCGCAGCCGCGCCTTGACCACCTTGCCCGTCGCGCCCAAGGGCAGGTTGTCGATGAAGAGCACCCGGTCCGGGATCTGCCAGTTCGGCACCTTGCCCTTGTAGCAGGCGAGGATCTCCTCCTCGCTCACCTCCATGCGCAGATGGCGCTGCACGATCACCACCGGGCGTTCGTCCCATTTCGGATGCCGCGCGGCGATGGCGGCGGCATTGGCCACCGCGGGATGGGCAATGGCGATGTTTTCCAGCTCGACCGTGGAAATCCATTCGCCGCCCGACTTGATGATGTCCTTCGACCGATCCCGGATCACCATGTAGCCATCCGGGTCGATCGTCGCGATGTCGCCGGTGTCGAACCAGCCGTCAAAAGTCAGCGCCGAGCGGTCCTTGTTGTAATAGGTGTCGACGATCCAGTGACCGCGGATCTGCAATTCGCCCTGCGTCACGCCATCATGCGGCAGGACGTGACCGGCGCTGTCCACCAGCCGCAGCTGCACGCCATAGGGCGGACGCCCCTGCGCCAGACGGCGTTCGGCCTGCGCCTCGGGCGGCAGGGCGACGTGCTTTTGCAAGAGCTGGTTCACCGTGCCCAAGGGGCTGGTTTCCGTCATCCCCCACAGATGCACCAGATCGACGCCATAGCGGTCGCGGAATTCCGCGATCATCGAGGGCGGCAGCGCGGTCCCCCCCACCATCGCGCGTTTCAGGCAGGACACATCCGCCCCGGTGGCCTCCAGCCCCTGCAAGAGCCCCAGCCAGACCGTGGGCACGCCAAGCGCAAGGCTCACCCGCTCGGCCGCGATCAGCCGCGCCAGGCTTTCGCCGTCCAGCTTCGGGCCGGGCAGCACCAGTTTCGCCCCCACCGCCGCGGCGATATAGGGCACGCCCCAGGCGTTGACATGGAACATCGGCACCGCGGGCATCACGCTGTCGCGCGCCGAGAGCGCCAGCCCGTCAGGCGAATTGCCCGCCAAAGTGTGCAACAGCGTCGAGCGGTGGGTGTAAAGCACGCCCTTCGGATGCCCCGTCGTGCCCGAGGTGTAGCACAGCGACGAGGGCTCGGTTTCCGCGATCTGCGGCCATTGGAAGGCGGCATCGCCCTGCGCGATCAGCTCGTCATAGAACTGCAGCCCGTCAAGCTGCGCCGCCAGCGCCTCGTCGCGCGCGCCCATCATCACCACCATCTTCACGGTGGGCATCTGGTCGATCAGCCCGGCGATGGTGGGAACAAAGCCGCGGTCGATGAACAGCACCCGGTCGCGGGCATCGTTGACGATGTAAACGAGCTGTTCCGCCGCAAGGCGCGGGTTCAGCGTGTGGCAGACCATGCCGCCGCCCGAGACGCCGAAATAGATTTCCAGATGGCGGCGCGTGTTCCAGGCGATGGTGCCGCAGCGGTCGCCCTGCATCACCCCGTGCATCTCCAAGGCCGAGGCCAGACGGCGGGCATTGCCGATCACCGCGCCCCAGCCGGTCCGGGTCACCTCGCCCGTGGTCTCGACCGAGACCACCTCGGTCGCGGCGTGAAACCGCTCGACGTGATCGGCCAAAGACCCGATCACCAGCGGCAGGTGCATCATCGAATTCTGCATCGGTTCCTCCCTCGATACGACCCCGGCGGCGGCCTTCCTCGGGGCTGCGGCCGGGGTCCTCACTCCTCGGGCGTATTCCGACGGCTCGGGCTTCTCGTGTCAAGCGGTCGCACGGGCGAAAGGCCGCAGCGCAGAATTGACGTTACGGCATTTGCTGCAATGCGGCAGGTTCGGGCGGAAAAGGAAACGCATCGCGTTTCCCCGCCCGCAAGTGCACAGGGTCTGGCCTGGACCGTTTCCCCAAGCGCAACAGAGGCCAGCGCCCGTCCCGGCGGGCGAGAAGCGCCCGCCATGGGCGGGGCGGGCGGCTCACCGAGGGCCTTTGGGCCCCCGGCCGTCACGGGGCCGATGTCGCACGGGGCCTCGGCGATGGCCTCGGCCAAACGAAAACGGCGGCCTCGGGGGACCGCCGTCTTGTCTTGTCATCAGGCTCAGTTGCCGGTGATCGGCGCCCCGCCCAGACCCAGCGGCGCCGGGATGCCAAGGCTTGCGCCCCCGGCAGGCGGCGTGACCGGCTGCCCCGCGGGCGCGCCCAGACCCGGCGGCAGACCGCCCAGGCCCCCCGGCGCGGGAACCGCCCCCGGCTGCGCCCCGATCGGCGGCAGGCCGAGCCCGCCCGGCATGCCCAGACCACCGCCCAGACCGCCCCCGATGCCGCCCGGCACGGTGACCGTCACATGCGAGACATCGACCGGCTTGCCCTTGTAATGCATCACCAGCTGCGGGAAGGCGATCACCACCGCGATCATCACGATCTGGATGCAGACGAACGGCACCGCCCCCCAATAGATCTGCGAGGTCTTCACCGGCTCGGTCAGCTTGCCCGTCACCTTGTCGAGGAAGGGCACCTTCGGCGCCACCGAACGCAGGAAGAACAGCGCGAAACCAAAGGGCGGATGCATGAACGAGGTCTGCATGTTCACCCCCAGGATCACCCCGAACCAGATCAGATCGATGCCAAGCGCCTCGGCGGGCGCAACCAGCAGCGGCACGATGATGAAGGCCAGCTCGAAGAAATCGAGGAAGAAGGCGAGGAAGAACACCAGAAGCGAGACGAAGATCAGGAACCCGGTCTCGCCGCCCGGCAGCGACACCAGCAGATGCTCGACCCAGATATGGCCGTTCACCCCGTAGAAGGTCAGCGAGAACACCCGCGCGCCCAAAAGGATGAACATCACGAAGGCCGAAAGCCGGGTGGTGGCCGCCAGCGCCTCGCGCACGACTTCCAGCGAGAGCCGCTTCTTCACCGCCGAGAGGATCAGCGCCCCCACCGCGCCCATCGCACCGCCCTCGGTCGGCGTGGCGATGCCAAGGAAGATCGTGCCCAGAACCAGGAAGATCAGCGCAAGCGGCGGGATCAGCACGATGATGACCTGCTGCGCCAGATGGCTCATCCGGTCCAGGCCGGTGGCCTTGTCGATCAGCGCCATGACATAGACGAAGATCACCGCGATCGAGGCCGCAAGGATCCCCGCGTTCTTCGCCGCGCCGGTGCCCGCCAGCCAGTGCTGCGCCGCCACGAAGATGGCAATGCCGATGCCCATGGCGACAAAGAACGACAGCACGCCCTGGCCCAGCGTGCGCGCCTCTTTCGGCAGCGCGGGCATGGAATTCGGCCGCAGGATCGACATCACCAGCACGTAAAGCATGTAAAGCCCGGTCAGCACCAGACCCGGGATCAGCGCGCCCTTGTACATGTCGCCCACCGACCGGCCCAGCTGGTCGGCCAGAACGATCAGCACGAGGGACGGCGGAATGATCTGCGCCAAGGTGCCCGAGGCGGCGATGACACCGCTCGCGATGCGCCGGTCATAGCCATAGCGCAGCATGATCGGCAGCGAGATCAGCCCCATCGCGATCACCGAGGCCGCAACGACGCCGGTCGTCGCCGCCAGAAGCGCCCCGACAAGGATCACCGCATAGGCCAGCCCGCCGCGGATCGGCCCGAAAAGCTGGCCGATCGTGTCGAGCAGATCCTCGGCCATGCCGGATTTTTCCAGCAAGATCCCCATGAAGGTGAAGAAGGGAATGGCCAGCAATGTCTCGTTCGACAAGACCCCCCAGAACCGTTCCGGCATCGCATTCAGAAGCGGCCAGTCCAGATTGATCGAGCCGCCCGAAAGCGGCGCCAGTTCGACCCCGATGATGAAGAAGACAAGCCCGTTCGCCGCCAGCGAGAAGGCCACCGGATAGCCCAGCAGCAGAAAGACGATGAGCGAGACGAACATGATCGGCGCCATGTTCTGCGCGATGAGTTCCATCAGCATCAGATGCCGTCCTCTTCAACGAAAGCCTCGGCCGCGCCGTGATGGCCGGTGAAGGTGTGCGGATCCGCGATCAGCCCCCGCATCACCCCGATCTTCTTGATGATCTCCGACAGGCCCTGCGCGAAAAGCAGCGCAAAGCCGATCAGCAACAGCGATTTCGCCGGCCAGATGATCAGCCCGCCCGAGTTCGTCGACACCTCTCCCGAACGCACGGACATCATCAGCCAGGGGAACATCAGCCACAGCATCAGCACAAGGAAGGGCATCAGGAAGAAGACATGGCCGAAAAGGTCGATCCAGTGCTGCACCCGGCGCGAGAAGGCGCCATAGACGATGTCGATGCGGATGTGCTCGTTCTGTTTCAGCGTATAGGCGGCGGCCATCAGGAAGGCGGCGCCGAAAAGATACCATTGCGCCTCGAGCCAGGCGTTCGACGAGATGTCGAAGATCTTGCGGATGGCGGCATTGGTCGCCGAGACCAGAACCGCCACCAGAATGAGCCAGGACACCGACTTGCCGATGAATTCGTTGATGCGGTCTATGACCCGTGCGAGGGCAAGCAAAGCGCCCATCGTCTCCTCCCCTTCCCTTATTTCCCTTGCCCCCTGCGGGGGCTGCGGCCTTCCTTGCCGGGTTGCGGGGTGGAAATCAAGAAAAACGGCCCTTTCCGGTCCGATTATCTTACCAATCCCACGGAAATTCGGCGAGGCGATGGTCCGAATGGGCGAAAGGATAAAGATTTGACCAAATGAAGAAAAGCGAAAACGCGCCGCCTCCGGCCTTTGCAACCGGCGCGCGAAACCGCCCCCCGCCCCGACTCGGCACGGGGTTTCTTCTTGGTGCAAATACGCCCTTGCGCCGCCCGAACCGGGGGCAATTTTTCGGAAATGTCGCCCGACTTGCCGGTTTGCGCAACTTTCGGAACGCTTTTTGGCCAGACCGCGACATTATATTCACGGATTTGCCGTTGACGCTGTTGCCGCGGCCCCCTAATGTCCGCCCCGAGTATTGGGAAAGGATCAGCGATGCTCTCGCTTCTTGTCGTAGGGAAGGATGGACGCATGGGCCGGTGACGGTCGACCATGATGGTTCCCATGCGCCCTCGCCAGACCAGCGGGGGCTTTTTGTTGAGAAACGGGCGGGGTGGGATGCCCCCGGAAAGGACGGAAAAGATGTCGCGGCAGATGACCGGCGCGGAAATGGTGGTGCAGGCGCTGAAGGATCAGGGGGTCGACACGATCTTCGGATATCCGGGCGGCGCCGTCCTTCCGATCTATGACGCGATCTTTCAGCAAAACGACATCCGCCACATCCTGGTGCGGCACGAACAGGCCGCGGTGCACATGGCCGAGGGCTATGCCCGCTCGACCGGCAAGCCGGGCGTGGTGCTGGTGACCTCGGGCCCCGGCGCGACGAACGCCGTGACCGGGCTGACCGATGCGCTGATGGACAGCATTCCGCTCGTGGTCTTCTCGGGTCAGGTGCCCACTTTCATGATCGGCACCGACGGCTTTCAGGAGGCCGACACGATCGGCATCACCCGGCCCTGCACCAAGCACAACTGGCTGGTGAAGGACCCGGCGAAACTGTCGGAAACCATCCATCAGGCCTTCCATGTCGCCACCTCGGGGCGGCCCGGCCCGGTGCTGATCGACCTGCCGAAAGACGTGCAATTCGCCACCGGCCAGTATACGGGGCCGAAAACGGCGCGGGTGGACAATTACCAGCCGCGGCTCAAGGGCGATCTGGAGGCGATCACCAAGCTGGTGGAGCTGATCGAAAAGGCGGAACGGCCGATCTTTTACACCGGCGGCGGGGTGATCAACTCGGGTCCCGGGGCGTCGCAACTGCTGCGCGAGCTGGTCGATGCGACGGGCTTCCCCATCACCTCGACGCTGATGGGCTTGGGCGCCTATCCGGCCTCGGGCAAATCGTGGCTGGGCATGCTGGGCATGCACGGGCTTTACGAGGCCAATCTGGCGATGCATGGATGCGATCTGATGATCAACCTCGGCGCGCGGTTCGATGACCGCATCACCGGGCGCGTCGCCGATTTCAGCCCCCATTCGACCAAGGCGCATGTCGATATCGACGCCTCCTCGATCAACAAGATCGTCACCGTCGATCTGCCGATCGTGGGCGATATCGGCCATGTGCTCGAAGACCTGCTCAAGGTCTGGAAGGCGCGCGGGCGCAAGGTGAACAAGGAAGGCCTTGCGAAATGGTGGGGCAAGATCGAGGAGTGGAAGAAGATCCGCTGCCTCGCCTACACCGGCTCGGACAGCATCACCAAACCGCAATATGCGCTGGAGCGGCTGAAGGCCCTGACCAAGGGGCGCAGCCGCTACATCACCACCGAAGTCGGCCAGCATCAGATGTGGGCGGCGCAATATCTGGGCTTCGAGGCGCCGAACCGCTGGATGACCAGCGGAGGGCTGGGCACGATGGGCTATGGTTTCCCGGCCTCGATCGGGGTGCAGATCGCGCATCCCGATGCGCTGGTGATCAACATCGCCGGTGAGGCGTCCTGGCTGATGAACATGCAGGAAATGGGCACGGCGACGCAGTTCCGCACCCCGGTCAAGCAGTTCATCCTGAACAGCGAGCGGCTGGGCATGGTGCGGCAGTGGCAGGACCTGCTGCATGGCGGGCGTTATTCGCAAAGCTGGTCGGAAAGCCTGCCCGATTTCGTGAAACTGGCGGAAAGCTTCGGCTGGAAGGGCATCCTGTGCCGCGATCCGAAGGAGCTCGACGATGCGATCATGGAAATGATCAATCACGACGGCCCGGTTCTGTTCGACTGTCTGGTCGAGAAGCACGAGAACTGCTTCCCGATGATCCCGTCCGGCAAGCCGCATAACGAAATGCTGCTCTCGGCCGATGCCGAGGCCTTCCGCGGCGGCGCCGCGCTGGTGTGAGAGCGGCCGGGGGGCCCCTTGCCCCCCGGACCCCCCGGGATATTTCCGGCAAGATAAATCAGTATCGGAAGGGAGAGGGCAATGGCCGCTCTGAACATCAAGAAAGGCTCGTCGAGCCACTCCGCCTATGATCTGCGCGACTTCCATTCGGATGTCGAACGCAGCCACACCTTGGCCGTCATCGTCGAGAACGAACCGGGGGTTCTAGCCCGCGTGATCGGGCTATTTTCCGGGCGCGGCTACAACATCGACAGCCTGACCGTGGCGGAAATCGACCACAAGGGGCACCGGAGCCGCATCACCATCGTCACCCGCGGCACGGAAGCCGTGATCGAGCAGATCCGCGCGCAACTGGGCCGCATCGTGCCGGTGCACGAAGTCCACGACCTGACCACCGAAGCGAAGGCGGTCGAGCGCGAACTGGCGCTGTTCAAGGTCACGGCAACTGGCGAAAAGCGGGTGGAATCCTTGCGTCTGGCCGATATCTTCCGCGCCTCGGTGGTGGACAGCACGCTCGAAAGCTTCATCTTCGAGATCACCGGCACCTCGGAAAAGATCGACGCCTTTGCCGAGCTGATGCGGCCGCTCGGCCTGGTCGATGTGGCGCGCACGGGCGTGGCCGCGCTGGCCCGCGGCGTCTGAGCTTCGCAACGACACCCTGACCGAGGCCATTGCCGAGGTCACGCGACACCTGTCCCCATGACCGCCGAGTGCTTCAGGCACTCGGCCAGCGCCCGCCCCGGCGGGCGCCGGTCTCTGTCGCGCTTGGGGATGCGGTCTTGGCATGAGCCGTTCCGGCGCGGGCGGGGAAAGGCGATGCCTTTCCGGATCCGCCCGAAACCGGCTCGGGTCAAACCAGGCTCAATGCCCGACGCCGTTCCGGATCCGGCGCAGCGCCAGCCAGACCACCGCGACGACGAGCGGCGTCAGCCCCGCCACCGCCATTTCCTTGCTGATGCCGATTTCCTTGGCGATCGGATAGACCGCATAGGCCGCGAGGCTGACCGCGTAATAGCTGATCGCCACCACCGAGAGCCCCTCGACCGTGCGTTGCAGCCGCAGCTGCAGATCCGAGCGCCGGTCCATGCTTTCCAGAAGCTTCTGGTTCTGCGCCTGCCGCGCCACATCGACGCGCGTGCGCAGCAATTCGCCCGCCCGCGCCGCGCGTTCGACCATCGCATTCAGCCGCACCTCGGCCGATTTCACCGTCCGCATCGCCGGATCATAGCGGCGGTTCATGAATTCCGAAAACTTCTGACGCCCGTGAAACCGGCTTTCGCGCAGCACCTCGACGCGCTCGTTCACGATCGCCTCATAGGCCGCTGTGGCCGAGAAGCGGAAGGTGTTCGTCACCGCAAGGCTTTCCAGTTCCGTCGAAACTTCGAGCAGCCGGTGCAGCGTGTCCTCGGCCGGATGGGCGTCGTCATTCATCAGCGCGACCAGATTGGTCAGCTCGGGGTCAAGCGCATTCAGCGTCTGCGTCAGCGCCCGCGCCCGCCCCAGACCCAGCATCGACATCGCGCGATAGGTTTCCAGCTCGCAGATCCGCTGCACGATCCGGCCAATGCGCCCCTGCCCCGTGCCGGGCTTGGCAAAGACCGCAAAGCGCATCTGCCCCGCCGAGTCGATGCGGAAATCGGTGGCGATCACCGCGGTTTCCTCCAGCACCCAGGTGCAGACCAGGCTTTCGGGCACGAACCAGCTGTCGATCAGCGGCAGGATCGCCTCGGTCTCCTCGGGCAGGTCCTCGATGCGGATCGAGACCGCCGCCAGCCGCCGCCCCGGCGCCGATTGGATCCAGTCGGAGGGGAAGACCTCGGCCTCGGCCGGATCGAAAGGCCGCGCCGAGACCCCGGGCGCATAGGCCAGAAAGGTGGTGAATTCGGTGTGGCTGTCCCATTTCAGCGTGTGCCGCCCGATCTCGCCGGAATAATGCGTGACATCGCCGGGCGGGATCGCGGCGCCGTAGCGGGTCAGAAGATCGCACAGATGCGCGTGATCCCTGGCGCGGTCGCGGTTGGCGGCGTCGAAGGGTTCCTTGATCGCAAGATAGACGACATGGGCAGGCGCCCCGACCGAGGGAAAGGGCCGGGCGTGAAGCTCGTTCACCAGCGCATAGCGCAGGGGATGGTCGTCGATGGGCGTCATGGCAAAGCCTTTGGCTGGTTTCTTGGTGCTCTTGCGTCGAGATAATCCTGCAAGGCGATGACGCAAGAACGGAAGAGGCGGAATTCACGCGCGCTTGCGGCATACCGGCGCATACGGGCATTGCTGCAACAGCGAAATGCACAGGGCCCCGGCAAAGCCGAGGCCCCTGCCCGCGATCGGTTGCGGATCACTCGGCCATCAGCCGCGACACCACCACCGTCACTTCGGGTTTCTTGCCGATCTCTTCCATGGCGACCTGCCGGGCGATGCGGCGCAGCGCCTCGTCCAGCTTGTCGTCATCGCGGACGATTTTCTCGGGCGCGGATTCGAGGAAGGCCGAAAGCTCGTCCTCGATGATCTTCATCATGTCGCCGCCCGACTTGCCGCGTTCGGGCAGGCCCATCAGCTCGACCCAGGCATCGCCGAGGGGCACGTCATCCTCGTCGATGATCACGGTGATCAGCACATGGCCGTTCAGCGCCATGCGGATGCGTTCGCGCACGACCCCGTCCAGCGCCCCGATCAGCACCGTCCCATCCAGATAAAGCCGCCCGGTCTCGATATATTCCACCACTTTCGGCGCCGGGCCGGTCAGATCCAGCATCGTGCCGTTCGTCGCGATCTCGGTGGCGATGCCCTTCGATTGCGCGATCTTGGCATGTTCGCGCAGGTGGCGATGCTCGCCATGCATCGGAATCAGGATCTGCGGCCGAAGCAGGTCATGCACCGCATCCAGATCGGGGCGGTTGGCATGGCCCGAGACGTGGTAAAGCCCGCCCCGGTCATCGACCACATCGACGCCCATTTCGGAAAAGGCGTTCATGATCTTGATCACGCCGCGCTCGTTGCCCGGGATCACCTTCGAGGAAAAAAGGAACGTGTCCCCCTCCTTCATCGAGAGCCCCAGATATTTGCCGCGGCTGAGCTGCGCCGTGGCCGCACGCCGTTCCCCCTGCGAGCCGGTGACAATCAGCATCAGGTTCTGGCGCGGCACATCGACCGCTTCCTCGGGCTGGATCGTGCCGGGGAAGCCCTTGAGAACATTGGCCTCCTCGGCGACCTGCACCATCTTGCGCATGGCCCGGCCCAAAAGACAGACGGACCGACCGGCGGCCCGACCGGCCTCGGCCAGGGTCTTCAGCCGCGCCACGTTCGAGGCGAAAGTGGTCGTCACCACCATCCCCTTTTGCGCGGCAATGAAATCCCGCAAGGGCGCCACCAGCGTCGATTCAGACCGCCCCGGGTTGTGGGTGAAGACGTTCGTCGAATCGCAGCACAGCACCTTGATGCCCGCGCCCTCGTTCGCGATCTCGTGCCATTCGAGCGGGTCGAAGGGCTCGCCCACCACCGGATTGCCATCGAGCTTGAAATCGCCCGTATGCACGACGCGGCCCGCGGGCGTGTCGATGATCAGCGCCGAGCTTTCCGGGATCGAATGGCTGACGGGGACGAATTGCACCCGGAACGGGCCGACATCGATCGCCTTCGGGCGCGGTTCGACGACGCGGATCATGTCCGAGGCAAGGCCCGCCTCTTCCATCTTGATCGCGACCAGCGCGGCGGTGAAGCGGCGCGCAAAGACCGGCGCGCGCAGCTTCGGCCACAGATGCGGCATGGCGCCGATGTGATCTTCATGGCCATGGGTCAGGAAGATCGCATCGATGCGGTTGACGTTCGCCTCCAGCCAGGCCGTGTCGGCCATGATCAGATCGACCCCGGGCGAGCCGTCCATGTCCGGGAAGGTGACGCCCAGATCGACGACGATCAGCCGTTCCTTGCCCTCGGGACCGTAGCCATAGACATAGGCATTCATCCCGACTTCGCCGGCACCGCCCAAAGGAAGGTAGATCAGTCGCTCGCTCACGCCCCAAGTCCCTTGTTGTAATCGAAGATCAGACGCAGACCATGCATGGTCAGGTCATCCTCGACCTTGTCGAACAGATCGAAACCCAGATCGAAGAGCGAGGCAAGACCCCCGGTGGCAATCACCTTCATCGGACGGTCACGTTCCATCCGGATCTGCCGCACGATGCCTTCGACAAGGCCGATATAGCCCCAATACACCCCGGATTGGATGCAGGCCACCGTATTCGTGCCGATCACCCCTTGCGGTTTCGTGACGTCGACATGCGGCAGCGCGGCCGCCGCCATATGCAGCGCCTCAAGGCTCAGGTTCACCCCGGGCGCGATCACCCCGCCGATATAGGCGCCATCGGGGGCCACCACGTCAAAGGTGGTGGCGGTGCCGAAATCGACGACGATCAGATCGCCGCCATGACGGTCATAGCCCGCCACCGTATTGACCAGCCGGTCCGGCCCGACCGTGGTGCCCGGATCGACGCGCGGCGCCACCGGCAGCTCGCAGCCCGGTTTGCCGACGACATAGGGGCGGCAGTCGAAATAGCGGTTGCACAGAACGCGCAGGTTGAACACCACCCGCGGCGCGGTCGAGGAGATGATCGCCTCGGAGATCCGGCCCTGCAGGCCCTTCAGTTGCATCAGCGTGTTCAGCCAGACGAAATATTCGTCGGCGGTGCGGCGATGATCGGTGGCGATGCGCCAGGTGGCGGCGAAATCCGTCCCGTCCCAGACCGAAAACACGGTGTTGGTGTTGCCGCAGTCGATGCACAAAAGCATGGGGCGCCCCTAAAAGAAGATATCCGCCGCCGAGATCGCCCGCCGTTCCGAGCCGGTCGCAAGGATCAGCGCACCGGTGTCGTCGATCGTCTCGAAGGTGCCCGTCAAGGTTTCCGTGCCGGTGCGGGCGGTGATCCTTTGCCCGATCCTGGCGGCGCGGGCAAGCCATGCCGCGCGAATGGGGGCAAAACCGTAACGCTCGAAGGTTGCGGCATAATGCGCGAAACCGCGCGCCAAGGGCGCCAGGAAGTCGAGCGGATCGATCACCAGCCCGGTTTCGCCCAAAAGCGACACCGGGGCGACGGCGCCCGGTTCAAGGGCGGCCGCGGGCGGGGCCTTTGCCAGATTGACGCCGATGCCGACGGCAAGATGGCTGATCTGCCCGCCGGTGCCGACGCTTTCCAGCAAGATCCCGGCGATCTTGCCGCCGTTCAGCAGCACGTCATTGGGCCATTTGATCGCGGTGACGGGCCCGGGGCCCATGACCTCGGTCAGCGCCGCCTCGAGCGCAAGCGCCGCGACAAAGGAATAAAGCGCCGCGGTGGCGGGGGTGACGGCGGGGCGAAAGACCAGCGTGGCGGCGAAATTGCCCGACGGCATCAGCCAGTCGCGGCCCCGCCTGCCCCGGCCCGCGGTCTGGCGATGCGCAAAAACCCAAGCAGGCCCCGCAAGATGCGGGGCCAGCCGGGCCGCTTCGGCCATGGTCGTATCGGTTTGCCCAAGGACATGGCGGGCCACGCCCTCGGGCCAATCTTGATCAGTTGACAAGGGAGGCCGCCGCCGCCTGCGCCGCGCCCTCGACGCCCGCCATGTTGATCGCGCCACCCAGCATCGCCACCGCCGCAAGGACGAGGAAGGCGAATTGCAGCGCGGGCATCCGGCCGTCGAGCGGCGCGGATTTCTCGCCGAAATACATGAAATAGACGATGCGCAGGTAGTAGAAGGCGCCGATCACCGAGGCCACGACCGCCGCCACCGGCACCCAGACGAAGCCCGCCCCGATCGCCGCCTTGATCACCGCGAATTTGGCAAAGAAGCCCAGCATCGGCGGCACGCCCGCCAGGCTGAAGAGCAGCACCAGAAGCGCAAAGGCCTTCACCGGGTCGGTCTTCGACAGCATGTTCAGCGCGGCGATTTCGGTGACGGGCTTGCCGTCACGCTCCATCGACAGGATGAAAGCGAAGGTGCCGACGTTCATCACGATATAGATCGTCATGTAGAGCAGCATCGATTCCACGCCCGCCGCCGTGCCCGCCGCCAGACCCAGCAGGCCAAAGCCCATGTGCGAGATCGAGGAATAGGCCATCAGCCGCTTGATGTCGCGCTGCCCGATCCCGGCGATGGCGCCCAGATACATCGAGGCCAGCGCCAGCGCGGCCAGGATCTGCCCCCATTCGCCCGGCACCTGGCCGAAGGCGTCATGAACGACCCGCGCGATCAGCGCCATCGCCGCCAGTTTCGGCGCGGTGGCAAAGAAGGCGGTGACCGGCGTCGGCGAGCCTTCGTAGACATCGGGCGTCCACATGTGGAAGGGCACGGCCGAGACCTTGAAGGCCAGACCCGCCAGCAGGAACACCAGACCGAACAGCAGACCGATCGGCAGGTGGCCCTGCTCGACCACGGTGATGATGCCCGAGAAGGTCGTGGTGCCCGCAAAGCCGTAGACGAGCGAGGCGCCGTAAAGCAGCAGCCCCGAGGAGAGCGAGCCAAGGACGAAGTATTTCAGACCGGCTTCCGACGACACCGCCGAGTCGCGCCGCAGCGCCGCCACCACGTAAAGCGCCAGCGATTGCAGCTCGAGCCCGATGTAAAGCGACATCAGATCGCCCGCCGAGACCATCATCATCATGCCGACCACGGCCAGCACGATCAGGATCGGATATTCGAACCGCAACAACCCGCGTCGGCCCATGTAATCCGAACTCATCGCCAGAACGGCGGCGGCGGAGACAAGGATCACCACCTTGGAGAAGCGCGCGAAGCCGTCGGCGATGAAAAGCCCGCCAAAGGCCGTGTCATTGCCGGTGCCGAGCCCGATGATCAGCGCCAGCGCCAGCATGGTGACGGCCGAGGCCCAGAGGATGGGTTTCGCCACCCTGTCCTTGCCGGTCCAGACGCCGAAGAGCAGCACCCCCATCGCATAGATGGCCAGCAGCACTTCGGGCAGGACGAGAGAGAATTCCGCTTTTGTCATGGGTCTTTCTCCTCAGTTGCCCGCAGTCGCTTGCGCGAGAGTGCCGAGGTCGGCGTGGTAATTCTGGACAAGATGGGCCACCGAAGGCCCGATCAGATCGGTCACAAGGCTGGGATAGACGCCCAGAAGCAGCGTCATCGCGACCAGCGGCGCGAAGATCGCCTTTTCGCGGGTCGTCATGTCGGAAATCGTCTTCAGGCTTTCCTTGACCAGCTCGCCAAAGACCACGCGGCGGTAAAGCCAGAGCGCATAGGCAGCCGAGAGGATCACGCCCGAGGTGGCAAACAGCGCCACCCAGGTGTTGACCTGGAAGATGCCAAGCAGCGTCAGGAATTCACCGACGAATCCGCTGGTGCCCGGCAGGCCCACGTTCGCCATGGTGAAGAACATGAAGATCAGCGCGTAAGCGGGCATCCGGTTCACCAGACCGCCATAGGCGGCGATCTCGCGGGTGTGCATGCGGTCATAGATCACGCCGACGCAAAGGAACAGCGCCCCCGAGATGAAGCCGTGGCTGAGCATCTGGAAGATCGCCCCGTCAACGCCCTGCTGGTTCGCCGCGAAAATCCCCATCGTCACATAGCCCATGTGGGCGACCGAGGAATAGGCGATCAGCTTCTTCATGTCCTCCTGCGCCAGCGCCACAAGCGAGGTGTAGACGATGGCCACGGCGGACAGGATGAAGACGAAGGTGGTCATCGTCTCTGCCCCCACCGGGAACATCGGCAGCGAGAAGCGCAGGAAGCCGTAGCCGCCCATCTTCAGAAGCACCGCCGCCAGCACGACCGAGCCCGCGGTGGGCGCCTGCACGTGGGCATCGGGCAACCAGGTGTGCACCGGCCACATCGGCATCTTCACCGCAAACGAGGCGAAGAAGGCCAGGAACAGCAGCGTCTGCACCCCGCCCGTCAGCGTCCACCAGCCAAGGAACGGCAGATCCGCATGCGGGAAGTCGAAGCTCATCAGCGTCACGATGTCGGTGGTGCCCGCCATCATATACATCGCCACCATCGCCACCAGCATCAGCACCGAGCCGAGGAAGGTGTAAAGGAAGAACTTGAAAGCCGCGTAGATGCGTTCCTTGCCGCCCCAGATCCCGATGATCAGGAACATCGGAATGAGCCCCGCCTCGAAGAAGAGGTAGAAGAGCACCAGATCGAGCGCCACGAAGACGCCGATCATCAGCGCTTCCAGGACAAGGAAAGCGATCATGTATTCCTTGACCCGCGTTTCCACATGCCAGGCGCTGGCGATGGTGAGCGGCATCAGGAAGGTGGTCAGCATCACGAAAAGGATCGAGATGCCGTCCACGCCCAGCTTGTAATGCAGGCCCATGATCCAGGCCCGGTCCTCGACGAATTGCATGCCGGGATTGGCCGGATCGAAGCCCGCCAGCAGCAGAAGCGACACAAGGAAGGTCACCACGGTCGCGGTCAGCGCCACCCATTTCGCATTGCGATCGGCCGCCGGGCCTGACCCGCGGCTGACCACGGCAAGCACCGCCGCCGCGGCCAGCGGCAGGAAGGTGATGATGGAGAGGAGGTTTTGCATCAGTTCATTCCCCCGGTCCGCACGACCCAGAACATCAGAGCAACGATGCCCAGCACCATCGCAAACGCATAGTGGAAGAGATAGCCCGACTGGATCCGCCCCGCGACGCGGGTGAAGAACGGGATCCAGCCAAGCGCGAGCCCGTTGATCGCCCCGTCGATGACGGCGCCATCGCCGCCCTTCCACAGTTTGCGACCAAGCGATTTCGCCGGGTTCACGAAGAGCAGGTCGAACAGCTCGTCGAAATACCATTTGTTGAGCAGGAAGCGGTAAAGCCCCGGCAGCGCCCGCGCCGTCCGGCCCGGCAGCGGCTTGTCGCCGATGTAGTAGAGCCAGGCGAAGAAGAAGCCGGTGACCATCGCGCCGAAGGGCGAGAGTTTCACCCAATCGGGCACGCCATGGGCATCGTGGATCACATGGTTCGTCTCGGCCATGAAGATCGCGCCCTGCGGGGCCTTCGCGACGGCATGTTCCGCGGCCGGTTCGGCCATCGCCATCGTGCCCGCCATGGCGGCTTCATGCGCCGCCTCGGCCGTCATCGCGGCTTCGGGGACATGGCCCTCGGTCGCGTGTTCGGTGCCATGCGCTTCGCCATGCGCCGCGGCGGGCAGGTTGAAGAAGCTGGCCACCTTGTCGCCGAAGAAGCTGTGATACCAGACCATCCCGGCCAGCACGGAGCCCACGGCAAGAAGCGCGAGCGGCGCCAGCATCACGGCCGGGCTTTCATGGGCGTGGTCATGCTTGTGATGATCGCCCCGCGCCTCGCCGTAGAAGGTGAGGAAGATCAGCCGCCAGGAATAGAACGAGGTCATTCCCGCCGCCGCCACCAGCACGTAGAAGGCAAAACCGTTGCCGCTGGCAAAGGCGCTTTCGATGATCGCGTCTTTCGAGAGATAGCCCGCAAAGCCCACCGGCACGCCGCCGATCGAGAAGAACGGAATGCCGACGCCGGTGATGGCCAGCGTGCCGATCATCATGATCGCGAAGGTGAAGGGGATCTTCTTGCGCAGGCCACCGTAGTTGCGCATGTCCTGTTCGTGGTGCATCGCATGGATCACCGAACCGGCACCCAGGAACAGCATCGCCTTGAAGAAGGCATGCGTCAGCAGGTGGAACATCGCGACCGAATAGACGCCCGAGCCCGCGGCCACGAACATGTAGCCCAGCTGCGAACAGGTCGAATAGGCGATCACGCGCTTGATGTCGTTCTGCACCAGACCGACGGTCGCGGCGAAAAACGCGGTGACGGCGCCGACATAGACGACCATCATCTTGGCTTCCGGCGCATATTCAAAGAGCGGCGACATCCGGCAGACAAGGAAGACGCCCGCGGTCACCATCGTCGCGGCGTGAATGAGCGCGGACACCGGCGTCGGGCCTTCCATCGCGTCGGGCAGCCAGGTGTGCAGGAAAAGCTGCGCCGATTTCCCCATCGCGCCGATGAACAGAAGCACGGCGAGAAGGTTCGCGGCGTTGAACTCCCACGCGAGGAAATGCAGCTCGGTCTTCGCCAGCTCCGGCGCCGAAGCAAAGATCACATCCATGTCGATGCTGTCGGTCAGGAAGAAAAGCCCCATGATGCCAAGCGCGAAACCGAAATCACCCACGCGGTTGACGACAAAGGCCTTGATCGCCGCGGCATTGGCCGAGGGTTTCTTGTAGTAAAAGCCGATCAGCAGATAGGAAGCGACCCCCACCCCTTCCCAGCCGAAGAACATCTGCACCAGGTTGTCAGACGTCACCAGCATCAGCATGGCAAAGGTGAAGAACGACAGATAGGCGAAGAACCGCGCCTTGTAGGCCTCGTGATGGGTCCAGTTCTCGTCATGGGCCATGTAGCCCCAGGAATAGAGATGCACCAGCGCCGAGACCGTGGTGACGACGATCAGCATGATCGCGGTCAGCCGGTCAAGCCGGATCCCCCAGGAGGTATCGAGCGCCCCCGAACGGATCCAGTCCAGCAGATGGATGTGCTGCGTCTCGGCCGGAAGCGTCAGGAAGACGACCCAGGACAGGATGCAGGACAGGAACAGAAGGCCGGTGGTGACGACAAGCGCCCCCTTTTCCGTGATCAGCCGCCAGCCGAAGCCGCCGATCAGCGCGCCAAGAAGCGGCGCAAGCAGGATGATCGTGGTCATGGCCTTACCCCTTCATCACGTTGACGTCTTCGACGGCGATGGTGCCGCGGTTGCGGAAGAAGACCACCAGGATCGCCAGACCGATCGCGGCCTCGGCGGCGGCGACGGTCAGCACGAACATGGTGAAGACCTGTCCGACCAGATCCCCCAGATGCGTCGAAAACGCGACCATGTTGATGTTGACGGCCAGCAGCATCAGTTCGATCGACATCAGGATGACGATGACGTTCTTGCGGTTGACGAAGATGCCGAAGATGCCGGTGACGAACAGGATCGCCGCCACCGCAAGATAATGTTCCAAACCGATCGTCATCGCTTCCCCTCCGGGCCCGACCCCGTTTTCTTGTTCTTTCTCATCACAGCCCCTGCCCCGGTTTGACGTCGACCATCTCCAGCGCCTTGGCCGGATCGCGGTGCATCTGCGCCAGCACGTTCTGCCGCTTGATGTCGGTGCGGTGCCGCAGCGTCAGCAGAATGGCCCCGATCATCGCGACGAGCAGCACCAGACCCGCGCCCTGGAAGAGGTAGAGGTATCTGTCATAAAGGATCATGCCGAGGGCGGCAGTGTTTTCGACCCCCTCGGGCGCGGGCGCCGCGCGCAGGCCATTGGCCGCATCGGCCGTGTTCCAGACCATCAGCCCGGTGGCGAGCTGCGCCAGCATCACCAGCGCGATCAGCCCGCCCACCGGCGCATAGCGCACAAGCTGCCCCCGCAGCGCCGCGAAATCGATGTCGAGCATCATCACGACGAAGAGGAAGAGCACGGCCACCGCGCCGACATAGACGATGATCAGAAGCATGGCGACGAATTCCGCCCCCATCAGCACGAAAAGCCCCGCCGCCGAGAGGAAGGTCAGGATCAGCCACAAAACCGCATGCACCGGGTTCTTCGACAAAACCACCATGAGGCCCGCAACCACCGCCACCACGGCAAAGAGGTAAAAGGCGAATACGAACACCGTCATGTGTTTTCCCCCGATTTCTCGTCGAAGACCTCGCGCGCCAGTTCCAGCGCCTTGGTCATGGCGGGCACGCCGCCGAACATGCTCATCTGGAAGATCACCTCGGCGATCTCCCGCTCGGTTGCCCCGGCCTCAAGCGCGTGGCGGATGGTCAGCCGGATCGGCGCCTCGGCCTGCGCGCCCAGCGTCACCTGACCGGCCAGCGTCACCAGAAGCCGGGTGCGCGCATCCAGCCCGTCGCGGTTGAAGGTCTTGCCGAACCACATTTCCAGCATGTCGGCCGGCAGGGTCGGAAACATCTTCTCGAAGGCCTTGGGGTTGAAGCTTTCCAAAGCCGGGTTGAACATCCGGGCCATCTCTGTCCCCTGCTCCATCATCGCCATGAAAAGCTTCTGAAAATCCGCGTTCATCTGTAGGGTGCATCCATCTCGATGTTGCGGGCGATTTCGGCTTCCCAGCGGGCGCCGTTCTCCAGCAGTTTTTCCTTGGTGTAGAACAGTTCCTCGCGCGTCTCGGTGGCGTATTCGAAATTCGGCCCCTCGACGATGGCATCGACCGGGCAGGCCTCCTGGCAGTAGCCGCAATAGATGCACTTGGTCATGTCGATGTCGTAACGGGTGGTGCGGCGCGAGCCATCGTCGCGCGGTTCGGCGTCGATGGTGATCGCCTGCGCCGGGCAGATCGCCTCGCAAAGCTTGCAGGCGATGCAGCGTTCCTCGCCCGAGGGGTAGCGGCGCAGCGCATGTTCCCCGCGGAAGCGCGGCGAGAGCGGCCCCTTTTCATGCGGGTAGTTCAGCGTGGGCTTGGGCGCCACGAAATATTTCATCCCCAGCGCGAAGCCTTTGATGAAGTCCCACAGGACGAAGTATTTCGCTGCGCGAACGTAATCGAAAGCCATCAGTTCTTCTCCGCCGGATCGGTCTTGCCGGTGTCTTGCTTGACTGGGCCGGAAACGGTCCATTTCCGGGTGTCGGAGGCGACTTCAAGATCGCCCACGCCAAAATCTCCGCGCCCTTCAAGGGCCCCCACCGCCCGCATGATCGGCGGCGTCTTCGACAGGAACGAGGTGACGTTCTTGCCCTCCACCTCCAGCCGGTAGCCCTCGATGATCACCGGGACAAGTTTCACCTCGCGGCCATCGAGCGTGACGGAAAGGGTCGGTCGGTTCGGATCTTTCACGTTCATGCTCCTATGCTCCAGCGCGCCCAGAAGCCGCCCAGAACTTCGAATTTGGCAAGGAAAGCCACGACCACGACCCAGGCGAGCGAGAGCGGCAGGAACACCTTCCAACCGATCCGCATCAGCTGGTCATAGCGGTAGCGCGGCACGATGGCCTTCACCATCGCGAAGACGAAGAAGACCGCGGCCATCTTGGCGACCATCCAGAGCACGCCATCGGGCACGCCGGGAATGGGCGAAAGCCAGCCGCCGAAGAACAGCACCGAGGTCAGCGCGCACATCAGCCAGACGGCAATATATTCGCCCGCCATGAACAGAAGGTAAGGCGTCGAGGAATATTCGACCATGAACCCCGCAACCAGTTCGGATTCCGCTTCCGGCAGGTCAAACGGCGGGCGGTTGGTTTCCGCCAGCGCCGAGATGAAGAACAGCGCCACCATCGGCAGATGCGGCAGCCAGTACCAGTTCAAGAGGCCGAAATCGCCGCGCTGCGCCTCGACGATCGCCGAAAGGTTCATCGAGCCGGTCGAGATGATCACGCCGACGATGATCAGGCCCATCGAGACTTCATAGGAAATCATCTGCGCGGCAGAGCGCAGCGAGCCGAGGAAGGGATATTTCGAGTTCGAGGCCCAGCCGCCCATGATCACGCCGTAAACTTCGAGCGAGGAGACCGCGAAGACGAACAGCACGGCGACGTTGATGTCGGCCATCACCCAGCCCTCGTTGAAGGGCACGACGACCCAGGCGAGCAGCGCCAGCACCAGGCTGAGCATCGGCGCCAGGAAATAGACCGGCTTGTCGACGCCCGCGGGGACGACGATTTCCTTGAACACATATTTGGCGGCATCCGCCACCGATTGCAAAAGGCCAAAGGCGCCCACCACGTTCGGGCCCTTGCGCATCTGCACCGCCGCCCAGATCTTGCGGTCGCCCCAGACCAGCAGCAAAAGGCCGATCATCACGAAAGCGATGATGCCCAGACCCTGCGCCAGCAGGATGAGGGTCTGTCCAAGTGATGTTGCCCAGAAGTCAGCCATGTTGTCCCTCGGATCCGTCCTGCATCATTCGTTTCAAACCGTCGGAATGCCGCGCTCGTGGCAATCGGCGACGGTCACTTCCGCATCGATCGTGCGCAAGCCCCGCGGCAGCGCCGGCGAGATGAGGTAAACCGCATCCGCCTGCAGGCTGCCGCCCGAGCGTGTCACGTTGGTGCGCACATGCCGGGCAAAGCCGAAGCCGCGGATCTGCGCATATTGTGCGGCGGCGCAGGCGGCATAAGCCGTCACCGCCGCCTTGCTGGTGGTGCCCGACAGCGCCACCTGAAATCCCACCAGATCGTCATCGAGCAGATGCGTCTCGACCCCCTCATAGGTGATCGTCGCGCCCGAGACCGCCCCGCCCCCGGCTTCGGCGCAGCCGCTCAGCCCGGCCGCAAGGCCGGTCAGAAGCGCCACGGGAAGGATCGGGGCCAGGGTCATGGTTTACTCCGCCGCCACGGCCGGGGATTTGCGCCCCTTGGCCTGCGCCGAACATTCCGGCATCACCACCGAGGCCCGGGCGATCGGGTTGGTGAAGTAGTAATCCCCCAGCGCAAGGCGGAAGCTGGCCTTGCCCATGTCGCGCCGCTCGGGCACGGTCCAGCCATTGTCGGCCAGATGGTCGATGTCGCCCAGATGCGGATGTTTCGCCAGCATCGACTGACGCAGCCCGCCGAGGCTGTCCCAGGGCAGCGTGGCCCCCAGTTCGGCCGAAAGCGCGCGCAGGATCGCCCAGTTTTCCTTGGCCTCGCCCGGGGCAAAGGTGGCGCGGAAGGCCAGCTGCGGCCGCCCCTCGGTGTTGACGAAAAGCCCGTGTTCCTCGGTATAGGCCGCGCCCGGCAGGATGATGTCGGCGCGCGAAGCCCCGCGGTCGCCGTGGCTGCCCTGATAGATCACGATGGGCCCGCCTTCGGAGCGCGGGGCAATCTCCACCTCGTCGGCGCCCATGTTGTAGATCACCTGCACGCCCTCGAGCGCGGCGATGAGACCGCCATTCGTCACCGCCCCCACATCCATCGCGCCGACGCGCGAGGCCGCCGTGTGCAGCATCAGCATACGGCCCGAGAGCGACATCGCATTGGCAATGACCGCATCGCCATCGGCCTCGGAAATCGCGCCCTGACCGAGGATGACAATCGCGTCCTTGCCCGCTTTCAGCCCGGCCAAAGCCGCGCGGTCGGTGCCGACATGGTCATAGTCATAGGTCAGATCGACCGCCGGGCCGATGAGCCGGACCACGGCGCCCTTGGCCCAGGCCTTGCGGATGCGGGCGTTCAGCACCGGCGCCTCGGTCCGCGGATCGGTGCCGATCAGGATGATTTCCTTCGCGTCGTCAATATCCTGGATGGCGACATTGCCGACGTAAGCCGAGCGGTTGCCGATCGGCAGACGCGCGCCGTCGGTGCGGCATTCGACCGACCCGCCCTGCGCCTCGATCAGGGTCTTCAGACTGTAGGCGGCCTCGGTCGAGCAAAGATCGCCGATCAGCCCCAGAACCTTCTTGCCGGTCATCGCCGCGGCGGCGGCGGTCAGCGCCTCGGACCAGCTCGCCTTGCGCAGCTTGCCCGCCTCGCGAATGTAAGGCGTGTCCAGGCGTTGGCGGCGCAGGCCGTCCCAGATGAAGCGGCCCTTGTCGGACAGCCATTCCTCGTTCACGCCGTCATGGTTGCGCGGCACGATGCGTTTGACCTCGCGCCCCTTGGCGTCGATGCGGATGTTCGAGCCGAGCGCATCCATCACGTCGATGCTTTCGGTCTTCACCAGTTCCCACGGACGCGCGGTGAAGGCATAGGGTTTCGAGGTCAGCGCGCCGACCGGGCACAGATCGATGATGTTGCCCTGCAGGTTGCTGTCGAGCGTCATGTCCAGATAGCTGGTGATCTCGCTGTCGGCGCCCCGCCCGGTCTGGCCCATCTGGGTGATGCCCGCGACTTCGGTGGTGAAGCGCACGCAGCGGGTGCAGGAAATGCAGCGCGTCATCTCGGTCTTGACCAGCGGGCCAAGGTTCAGGTTGTCCGAGGTGCGCTTGACCTCGCGGAAGCGCGAGACCGAGCCGCCATAGGCCATCGCCTGATCCTGCAGATCGCATTCGCCGCCCTGATCGCAGATCGGGCAATCGAGCGGATGGTTGATCAAGAGGAATTCCATCACCCCTTCGCGCGCCTTCTTCACCATCGGCGAATTGGTCTTGATCACCGAGGGCTCGCCATTCGGGCCGGGGCGCAGATCCTTGATCTGCATGGCGCAGCTGGCGGTGGGCTTAGGCGGTCCGCCGACCACTTCGACCAGACACATCCGGCAGTTGCCCGCGATCGACAGCCGCTCGTGATAGCAGAACCGCGGCACTTCGATGCCCGCCTGTTCGCAGGCCTGGATCAGGGTCAGGCTGGGATCGACCTCGACCTCGATGCCGTCGATGATGATCTTGCGCAGGGTGCTCACGCTTCTTCTCCACTTGCAGTCGGTGGCGGGCGATGCCCGGGTCGTTGTCTTGGCCGGTCAGCGGACGCTGGCGTCCGTCTCGGCAGGCGTTTCGGCGGTGCGGCCGCCACGGATCGAGGCCACCGGCGGATGCACCGGGCCCTTTTCCAGAACGATGATGGAATCATGCACATGGATGCCCGAGATCATCGGCCCGAACAGCGGCACCCGCGGCTTGCCGCCGTGATACCAGCGGTGCATGTCGTCGATCAGCTTGCGCACGAAGTTGAAGATGTTGTCCGAGGTGTCCATGCCGCCGCCGAACTTCTTCCAATAGGCGGTGTGCATGTCCTCGATCATGTAGACGCCGCCCTCGGCGAGCTGCGGAAACAGCATGCGCAGGCTGGCGCGGACATGTTTCATCACATGGCTGCCGTCATCCAGAATGATGTCGACGCCGCCCATTTCCGCGATCACCTCGGCCAGGAATTTCGGATCGGCCTGCGAGCCGATGCGCACCTGCGCCGCCTCGCCGTCGTAGTCCTTGCAGCGGGGATTGATGTCGATGCCAAAGATCACCGCCTCGGGCCCGAAATAGTCGCGCCACATCGCCAAAGAGCCGCCGCGCCAGGTGCCGATTTCCAGCATCCGCACCGGCTTGCCGCGGAACTTCTCGAAATAGCGCTCATAGATCGGCAGGTAATGGTGCCACTTGTGCACCTCGCGGCCGTTCGCCGCGGCATAGATGTCCACCAGATCGCCGCCCGCGCCATATTTCGTGCGGATGTCGGCGGCGACATCCTCGCCTTCGAACCGGAATTTCCAGGCGGATTTCTTGGCTTCGGTCGTCATGCGCAGCCTCCGGGGAAGACCCAAACATCATCGATAAAATTGTCACGATCGCCCGAGACGACCTTGCCGCCGCAAAGCGCGTTGGCCGCGCGTTTCGCTTCGGCGCCCTCGTCCATGCGGAAGGGCATGGCGGTGCGGCGCACGGCCAGCTCGCCCGTGGGCAGGAACGCGCCCTGATAGCCCGCAACCGCAGCCAGACGCGGCGCCCGGGCGCCGCCATCGGGCAGCGGCGCCGCACCGGCGCAGCCCGCGATCAGAAGGGGAAGCAGCAGCGCCCGCATCAGTAGCCCTTCCTCTCGTTGACCCGCGGACAGGCCAGATCCAGCCGATAGACGCCCGCCGCCAGCCGCCGCACCTCGGCCGGATCGCGCGAGATCGCCCGCGACGAGGGGCAGACGACATCGACCACCAGCAGCACGCCCTTTTTGAGCGCGCGCTCGTCGGTTTCGGTGACGCCCTCGTATTCGACCTCGAAAGCCGAGGCGAAGCCGTCCCAGGAAAGGCATTCCTCCAGCCCCTGCGCATTTCTTTCGCAGTGCTGGCCGCCGGTCATCACCTGACCGTAATAGTCCACCCGCGCGCCGCGCACGCCCTCGGACAGGCGCAGATGCCGCGACAGGTCGGGAATGTAGCCCGAGGCCCGCAGGCTGTACTCGGGCGCCTCGGCCAGCGCAGGCAGACAGGCGCAGGCCAGCGCCGCAACCGTCGCCGTCCCCCCCGTCGTGATCCTGTGAAAGCTGCCCGACCCGGTGGCCATCTCAGATCACTCCGCGGCCATCGCGCCCATGCGGCCGGTCTTGCGCGCCTTGATCCGGTCCTCGATCTCCTCGCGGTAATGCCGGATCAGCCCCTGGATCGGCCAGGCGGCGGCATCGCCCAGGGCGCAGATCGTGTGGCCCTCGACCTGTTTCGTCACCGAAAACAGCATGTCGATCTCCTCGACCTCGGCCTCGCCGGTGACCAGTCGCTCCATCACCCGCCACATCCACGAGGTCCCCTCGCGGCAGGGCGTGCACTGGCCGCAGCTCTCGTGCTTGAAGAATTTCGACAGCCGCGCGATCGCCTTGATGATGTCGGTCTGCTGATCCATCACGATCAGACAGGCGGTGCCGAAGGACGACTGCTTTTCGCGCATGCCGTCGTAATCCATGATCGCGTCTTCGCACAGATGCGCCGGAATGACCGGGCAGGAGGCGCCGCCGGGGATCACCGCTTTCAGGTTCTTCCAGCCGCCGCGGACGCCGCCGCCGTGCTTTTCGATCAGCTCCTTCATGCTGATCGACATGGCTTCTTCGACGACGCAGGGGGTGTTGACGTGCCCCGACATCGCGAACAGCTTGACGCCGGTGTTGTTCGGCCGCCCGATGCCCGCGAACCAGGCACCACCACGGCGCAGGATCGTCGGCACGACGGCGATGGATTCGACGTTGTTCACCGTCGTCGGGCAGCCATAAAGCCCCGAGCCCGCCGGGAACGGCGGTTTCATCCGCGGCATCCCCTTCTTGCCCTCAAGGCTTTCCAGAAGCGCGGTTTCCTCGCCGCAGATATAGGCGCCCGCACCGTGGTGCAGATAGACGTCGAAATCATAGTCCGAGCGGCAGGCGTTCTTGCCGATCAGCCCGGCCTCGTAGCATTCGTCGATGGCGGCCTGCAGGGCCTCCTTTTCGCGGACATATTCGCCGCGAATATAGATATAGGCCGCCCGCGCGCCCATGGCGAAACCGGCGATCAGCGCGCCTTCGATCAGCGTATGCGGATCGTGGCGCATGATTTCGCGGTCCTTGCAGGTGCCCGGCTCGGATTCATCGGCGTTGATCACCAGAAACGAGGGGCGCCCGTCGGATTGCTTCGGCATGAAGGACCACTTGAGCCCGGTCGGAAAGCCCGCACCGCCGCGGCCGCGCAGCCCCGAGGCCTTGACCTGCTCGATGATCCAGTCGCGGCCATTGCCAAGGATCGCCGCCGTGCCATCCCAGTGACCACGCGCCATCGCGCCCTTCAGCGAGCGGTCGTGCATCCCGTAGATGTTGGTGAAGATGCGATCGTGATCGTTGAGCATGTCCATTCCCTCGGTTTCGGCGGGGGCCGGTGTCCGGCCCGCGCGGCATCGGCTGTCCGATACACACGGTCTCCCTCGTCAGGCCGCAGCCCGGCGCTTCCGGATCTGGTCCGGGACATCCCGAGCCCCGCAGGGCTCGGGATGGTTTCTGCCGCGTCAGCGCCTCTCCCCAGGCGCCGGGCGGGGTCTGTCTCAGCCGCGACGGGGCTTCGACTTGCCTTTCGGCGCGGGCGCCGGGGCGGGCTTCGCCGCCGGTTTCGGCGCTTCAGCCACCGCGGCCACCGGCTCGGGCGTCTTGACCGGCGCCGCCACGGGCGCGGCCTTGACCGGCTCGGCGGCTTTCGGCGCCGGTTTCGGCGCCTCGGCCACTTTCACCGCCGCCGTCGGCGCCGCGGCCGGAACGGCCCGACGCA
Organism: Rhodobacter capsulatus SB 1003; assembly: GCF_000021865.1. NCBI lineage: Bacteria > Pseudomonadati > Pseudomonadota > Alphaproteobacteria > Rhodobacterales > Rhodobacter > Rhodobacter capsulatus. The sequence goes on along the minus strand of NC_014034.1, from coordinate 1,648,822 downwards.
GCGCGGCGCCTTCCTCGGCCGACATCGGCGCTTTCGGCTCGGGCAGACCGCAGGTCGCCCAGCAGATCAGCCGTGCCAGGATCAGCGCAGAGATCACCCCGGCGATCGCCGCCATCCAGATCCCCACCGAACCCAGAAGCCAAAGTGCAAAGAAAATCGCGGCTCCGAGCCAACCACCCAGCTTGCGGGCTTTCGTCTGGCAGTCTGTGTCGTTCGTCGACATTTTGCCTTTCCTTTCCCTCTTTCCGTGCCGGGTGGCGGACGTCACGCCGTCCCGGCCTCTGTAGGTTGTCGTTCAAGTCTTCAGATCAGTATTCCGTCTTCAGTAATTGTTTGTCTTCGCCCGTTCGAGGAAACGGTCAAGCCCTTCCTCGACGATGATCTTCGCCTGAACCACCCAGCGGTCGCCACTGGCGCGCCCCGGAAAGCCCTTCAGATTGCCGTCCATCCAGGCAATTTCGCCCGCGCCCCAGGCGGCGATCTGGTCGAAATGGAAGATGCCCAGATCGTGCAGAAGCGCCTCGAGCGCCGGTCCGATGCTCTCGATCTTCTGCAGCTCATCGGCCTTGCCGTCGCGGGGTGCAACCAGCGCAAGCGGTTTCTGCGCAGCGGTTTCAGCCGTTTGTGCGGCTTTCCCCGCCGCCCCGGCCACCGGTGCAGCCGGGGTTGACGTCCCCCCGGCCGACTCTGCCGCCGCCGCCGCTTTCGCCGCCTCGGCCGCCGCCTGCTGCTGCACCGCCGAGCGCGGCCGCGCCGTCATCAGACCGATCGCGCCCATCTGCCCCGAGACCTGCCATGGGGCGGAAAGCCGCACCTCGGTCCCGTCGATCCGGCGCGTGCCATCGCCCACCGCAACCGCCCGCGCGACCGAGCCGTTCTGCGCCTCGCGCGCGCCGGAGGTCGTCGTGCAGCTGGTCAGGCCGGTGGCCGGTTCCGCCCCGAAGCGCCCGATTTCCGACCCCGGCACCGGCGCCTTGCCCGCCGCCAGATCGTCGATCAGCCGCTCCAGCCCCGCCTCGGTCAGGTCTTCGAAGTAATCCTTGCCGATCTGGGCCATCGGCGCATTGGCACAGGCGCCCAGACATTCGACCTCTTCCCAGCTGAACTTGCCATCGGCGGAAAGCGCATGCGGATGATGCGAGATCTTGCGCTTGCAGACCTCGATCAGGTTTTCCGAGCCCATGATCATGCAGCTGGTGGTGCCGCAGACCTGAATATGCGCGACCGAGCCCGTGGGCTGCAGCTGGAACATGAAGTAGAAGGACGCCACTTCGAGCACGCGGATATAGGGCATGTCGAGCAGGTCGGCCACGTATTCGATCGCGGGCTTCGTCAGCCAGCCTTCCTGTTCCTGCGCGCGGAACAAGAGCGGGATCACCGCCGAGGCCTGACGGCCCTCGGGGTATTTGGTGATCTGCGCTTCCGCCCAGGCGCGGTTGGCGGGGGTAAAGGCGAAGCTGTCGGGTTGGGTGGCGTGCAAGCGGCGCAGCATCAGCGGTCAATCTCCCCGAACACGACATCCATCGTGCCGATGATGGCGGACACATCCGCCAGTTGGTGTCCCTTGGCGACGGCATCGATCGATTGCAGATGCGCATAGCCCGGCGCGCGGATCTTGGCGCGATAGGGTTTGTTCGTGCCATCGGCGACCAGATAGACGCCGAATTCGCCCTTGGGCGCCTCCACCGCGGCATAGACCTCGCCCGCGGGGACCTTGAAGCCCTCGGTGTAAAGCTTGAAATGGTGGATGAGCGCCTCCATCGAGGTCTTCATCTCGGCCCGTTTCGGCGGCGTCAGCTTGCCGCGCGCAAGAATGTCGCCCTGACCGTCCGGCGCGCGCAGTTTCGCGCAGGCCTGCAGGATGATCTTGGTCGACTCGCGCATTTCGGCCATGCGGACCAGATAGCGGTCATAGCAGTCGCCATTCTTGCCCACGGCCACTTTGAAGTCGAATTCGTCATAGCATTCATAGGGTTGCGCACGGCGCAAATCCCAGGCCAGGCCCGAGCCGCGGACCATCACGCCCGAATAGCCCCATTTCTCGATCTCGGCTTCGGTGATGATGCAGATATCGGCGTTGCGCTGCTTGAAGATCCGGTTTTCGGTCAGCAAGCCCTCGATGTCGTCGAGCACCTGCGGGAAGGCCTTGGCCCAGATCTCGATATCGTCGATCAGATCGGGCGGCAGATCCTGATGCACCCCGCCCGGGCGGAAGTAGTTCGCGTGCAGACGCGCGCCACAGGCCCGTTCGTAGAAGATCATCAGCTTTTCGCGTTCCTCGAAGCCCCAGAGCGGCGGCGTCAGCGCGCCGACGTCCATCGCCTGCGTGGTGACGTTCAGCAGGTGGTTCAGGATGCGGCCGATTTCCGAAAACAGCACCCGGATGATCGAGGCGCGGCGCGGCACGGCGGTCCCCGTCAGCTTCTCGATCGCCAGGCACCAGGCATGTTCCTGGTTCATCGGCGCCACATAGTCGAGCCGGTCGAAATAGGGCGTGTTCTGCAGATAGGTCCGGCTTTCCATCAGCTTCTCGGTGCCGCGGTGCAACAGCCCGATATGCGGATCGGCGCGTTCGACGATTTCCCCGTCAAGTTCCAGCACCATCCGCAAAACCCCGTGCGCCGCAGGGTGTTGCGGGCCGAAGTTGATGTTGAAGTTGCGGATGCTCTGCTCGCCGGTCAGCACGTCTTCCGAGCCGTCGTCGTAGCTGTTGTGCCGGATGTCGCCGTCCATGCCTCTTCCCCTTGTGCTGCTTGCCTCAGCCGTTCCGATGCCGGATCAGCTGCGCTTCTCGTCGCCCGGAAGCACGCTTTGCGCGCCTTCCCACGGGCTGAGGAAATCGAATTGCCGGTATTCCTGCGCCAGCTTCACCGGCTCGTAGACGACGCGCTTTTGCACCTCGTCGTAGCGCAGCTCGATATAGCCCGTCGTCGGGAAATCCTTGCGCAGCGGATGGCCGCGGAAGCCGTAGTCGGTCAGCAGCCGCCGCAGGTCCGGGTGGCCCGAGAACAGGATGCCGAACATGTCGAAGACTTCGCGCTCGTACCAGTTCGCCGCCGGATAGACCTCCACGATCGAGGGGCACATGGCGTCTTCGGCCAGACCGGCCTTGACGCGGATGCGCTGGTTCTTCCACATCGAGAGGAAATGCCAGACCATCTCGAAACGCTCGACCCGCTCGGGCCAGTCGACGGCGGTCAGATCGACCAGCGTGGTGAAGCGGCACCCGGCATCATCGCGCAGGAAGCGCACGAAATCGGCGATCCCCTCGGGCTTGACGGTCACCGTCAGCTCGCCCTGCACCACTTCGGCCGAAATCACGTCGCCCGGACGCTGTTGCGCGACATGCGCCGCGAGGTCTTGCAGCTTTTCGCTCATGCTCATCCTCCTCAGCGCACCAGGGTCCCGGTGCGGCGGATCTTGCGCTGCAGTTGCAAGATACCATACATCAGCGCCTCTGCCGAGGGCGGACAGCCGGGCACGTAAATATCGACCGGCACGATGCGGTCGCAGCCGCGCACGACCGAATAGCTGTAGTGATAATAGCCGCCGCCATTGGCGCAGCTGCCCATCGAGATCACGTAGCGCGGTTCCGGCATCTGGTCGTAGACCTTGCGCAGCGCGGGCGCCATCTTGTTGGTCAGCGTGCCCGCGACGATCATCACGTCCGACTGACGCGGCGAGGCGCGGGGCGCGAAGCCGTAGCGTTCGACGTCATAGCGCGGCATCGCGGTGTGCATCATCTCGACCGCGCAGCAGGCCAGACCGAAGGTCATCCAGTGCAGCGAGCCGTTGCGCGCCCAGTTGATGATGTCTTCCGCGGTGGTCAGCAGGAAGCCCTTGTCCTGAAGGTCGCGGTTGAGCGCCGCGGCAGCCACGTCCATGTCGACGGCGGCGGTGTTGGAGCCGGTCATCACGCCCATTCCAGCGCCCCCTTCTTCCATTCATAGGCAAAGCCGACGGTCAGCACCGAGAGGAACACCATCATCGACCAGAAGGCGGTCATCGACATGTCGCCAAAGGCCACCGCCCAGGGGAACAGGAACGCCACTTCCAGATCGGAGATGATGAACAGGATCGACACCAGATAAAAGCGCACGTCGAACTTCATTCGCGCGTCGTCAAAGGCGTTGAAGCCGCATTCATAGGCGGACACCTTTTCCGGGTCGGGATTGCGATAGGCGATGATCGCGGCGGGGGGTATCAGGATCAGTGCAAGCCCGATCGCCATGGCCAGAAGGACGAGTATGGGAAGATATTCCCGCAACATTCCATGCGTGAGCGCGTCTTGCATCTTTTGACCCCTTTTGCCCCCGGTTGCACCTTCCCGTGCGCGGAGGCGGCAAGGGATGGAATAGCCCTCTCCCCCCCTCCGGTCAACATCGCGACGCCCGGATTCTGGGCTTGACGCGCATTTTGTATACCGATGCACACCGGATTTGAGACGTTTCGCCGCTGCGACAAGGCGTTGCCGCAATGCGGCAACATGTCTCGCCCCGAACCGGGGGCAAGAGCCGGGCCGAATCGGCCAATGCGCGAAATAATATTGCGAATCTGTCAGTTCACAAGCCAGTGAGGCGCCCGCCGCTCAAAGAAGGCCGCCAGACCCTCCTGCGCCTCGGCGCTTTCCCACCGGGCAACTAGGGCGGCGATCGTGCGCTCCTGTGCGGCCGAGTCGAGCCCCGGCGTCAGGCTGCGCACCAGCGCCTTCGCCTCGGCCACGGCGCCCGGTGCGCAGGCCAGATAGGGGGCGACCTCGGCCGCGATCGCGGCATCGAGATCGGGCGCCGGAACCACCCGGGAAAGCAGGTTCAGCCCCACCGCTTCTTGCGCCGAAAACAGCCGCGAGGACATGAAGACCGCCCGCGCCTTGGCCGGGCTCATCCGGGCGATGACATAGGGGGAAATGGTGGCAGGCGTCAGGCCAAGCTTCGTCTCGGTCAGGCCGAACCGCGCCTCGGGCACGGCAAGCGCGACATCGCAGACCGAGATCATGCCGATGCCGCCGCCAAAGGCATTGCCGTGGATGCGCCCGATGACGGGCTTCGGGCAGTCGTTCAGCGCGGCCAGCATCGCGGCCAAGGTCCGGGCACTGGCCGCGCGGTCCTCGGGCGAGGCGGTGATATTGGCCTGCATCCAGCGCAGATCGCCGCCCGCGCAAAAGCTTGCCCCCTCGGCCGCCAGCACGACCACCCGCACCGCGGGATCGGCGCCCAAGTCCCTGATGGCGCGGGTGAGTTCGGCAATCATCGGCGCATCCAGCGCATTGTGCTTGGCCGCGCGCGCCAGCCACAGCCACGCCACGCCGCGGGGATCGGTCTCGATCCGGATCGTCTCAAACATCCTGTCCCCCCTTCATCCTGCGCGCGCGCGCCGCCGCCCGCGCCAGCGCCGCCGGGTCCAGCCCGGTGTCATAGCCCAGCGCCATCAGCCGCGCGGCGAGCTTTTCCGTCGCCACATTCCCCGCCGCCCCGGGCGCATAGGGACAGCCGCCCAAGCCCCCCGCCGCGGCGTCGAAAACCCGCAGGCCCAGCGCCAGACCGGCTTCGACATTCTCCAGCGCCCGCCCGGCGGTGTCGTGAAAATGCCCGGCCAGCCGCTCGGGCGGCATCTCGTTCAGGACCGCGCGCAGCATCGCCGTCACCCGCTCGGGGTCCCCCTGCCCGACCGTGTCGCCCAGACTGACCTCGTAGCAGCCCAGATCGCGCAAGGCCGCCACCACCCGCGCCACCTGCGCGGGCGCAATCGGCCCGTCAAAGGGGCAATCGGTGACCATCGAGACATAGCCCCGCACCGGCACCAGCCCGGCCTGCGCCGCCTGCAGCACCGGGGCGAAGCGGGCCAGACTTTCGGCGATGGTGCAATTCAGATTGGCGCGCGAAAACCCCTCGGAGGCCGAGGCGAAGATCGCCACCTCGTCCACCCCCGCCGCGAGTGCCGCCTGAAAGCCCTGCAGATTGGGCGTCAGCGCCGCATAGCGCGTGCCCGGACGCCGCGCGATCCCCGCCAGCACGGCGGCGCCATCGGCCATCTGCGGCACCCATTTCGGGCTGACGAAAGAGGCCACCTCGATGCGCGGAAAGCCCACCTGCGAAAGCGCATCGACCAGCGCGATCTTGGCGGGGGTGGCGATGAAACCGGCCTCGTTCTGCAGCCCGTCGCGCGGCGCCATCTCGACGATCTCGACGCGCTCAGCCATCGGGCAGCTCGTAGAAATCGCGGGCATAGATCGTGGCCCCCCCGCGTTCGACGGCGCGCTGATGCGCGGGCCGGGCCTGCGCCCGGGCGATCCAGTCGGCGATGGCGGGGAAGCGCGCGCGCGCGACGAAGCGGAACATCGCATCCATGTTGAAGCCGAACATGCAATCGGCGGCCGAGAACGGCCCCAGGATCCAGTCCCGCCCGCTCAGCCGGGCCTCAAGCGCATGCAGGGTGATTTCGAGCCGCTTCGTGTCGAGCCGCATCAAGGGCAGCGAGCGGGCGCTTTCGGGACGCAGGAAGATGTGATGAATGTTCAGCGCCTGCAGGATGTTGCCCTGGGTTTCGGCGAAATGCACCCATTCGAGGAAGGCGCCGCGCTCGGGGTCGCCCGGCATCGGCGCCAGCCGCCCGCGGGTCTCGGTCAGATATTGCGTGATGGCGCCGGATTCAAAGATCACCCTTCCGTCGATCTCCAGCGCGGGCACCCGGCCCGCCGGGGAGAGCGCCCGGAATTCGGGGCTGCGCAGGCTGCCGTCGGTCAGCGACCAGACCCGGATCTCGGCCTCCTCGCCCAGCTCTTCCAAAAGCCACAGCACCCGATGCGAACGCGAGCCCGGGATGTGATGCAGAATCGTCATGCCGCTTCCTCCTCGGCCAGACGGATCAGCGCCGCCCCGGCCTCCACCTGATCGCCCGCGCCCGCCAGCACCTCGGCCACAAGGCCCGCCCGCGCCGCGCAAAGCGTATGTTCCATCTTCATCGCTTCCAGCACGGCCAGCCGGTCGCCCGCCGCCACCTGCGCCCCGGGCGCGACGAAGACAGCTTTCACCAGACCGGGCATCGGCGCAAGCGTGAGGCCCGAGGCGGAGCCGCGGCTTTCGCGGGCCAGCGGATCGGGGCGGGCAAAGCGATGCGCGCCCTGCAAAAAGACGGTGATCTCGTCGGCGGCAACATGGATCTGCGCCCCGGTCTTGGCGCCATCGACCCACCAGCCGTCCGGGTGCCGCGCGCAATCGTGCATCTGCCCGCCGATCTCGACGGTGATCCGGTTCGGGCCGGTGACCTGCAGCTGCGCGGGCTCCTCGAAGGGCACCGGGCGGCGCAGGGGCGCCCAAAGGCTGAAGCCGGTGCCGGTGGCCTCGTGCAGCCCGGCGGCGGCGATCACGGCCAGCGCGCGCGCGGCGGGCGGCACCGGCTGCGGGTCGGTCAGCACCTGCAGATCGCGGGCGATCAGCCCGGTGTCGACATCGCCCGCGCCAAAACCCGGATGGCGGGCAACACGGGCCAGAAAGCCAAGGTTCGTCACCGTGCCCGCCACCTGCGTTCCCGTCAGCCCGCGCGCCAGCGCATTCAGCGCCGCGGCGCGCGTCGGGCCGTGGCTGATCACCTTGGCGATCATCGGATCATACCAGGGGCTGATCGTGTCCCCGGGCCGCACCCCGGTTTCCACGCGCAGCCCGGGCGGAAAGCGCAGATGCTTCAGCGTGCCGGTGGCGGGCAGGAAGCCTGCGGGCACATCCTCGGCATAAAGGCGCGCTTCAAACGCATGGCCGCTGATCTGCAGATCCTCCTGCCGGGCGGGCAAGGGCTCGCCCGAGGCGACGCGCAGCTGCCATTCCACCAGATCGACGCCGGTGATCGCCTCGGTCACCGGATGTTCGACCTGCAGGCGGGTGTTCATCTCCATGAACCAGAACCGGTCGGGCCGCAGCCCGTCCGAGGCATCGGTGATGAATTCGACCGTGCCCGCGCCGCTGTAGCCGATCGCCTCGGCGGCGCGGACGGCGGCCTGGCCCATGGCGGCGCGCATCTCCTCGGTCATGCCGGGCGCCGGGGCTTCCTCGATCACCTTCTGATGGCGGCGTTGCAGCGAACAGTCGCGCTCAAAAAGATGCACGGCGCGGGTGCCGTCACCAAAGATCTGTACCTCGATATGGCGGGGCTTTTCGACGTATTTTTCGATCAGGACGGAAGGGTTGCCAAAGGCCGTCTGCGCCTCGCCCTGCGCGCCGGAGAGCGCCGCCGCGAAATCTGCGGCGCGGTCCACCCGGCGCATGCCCTTGCCGCCGCCGCCCGCCACCGCCTTGATCAGAACGGGATACCCCAGCGCCTCGGCCGCGCCCGCCAGATGCTCCGGGTCCTGATTGTCGCCGTGATAGCCCGGCACGACGGGCACGCCCGCCCGCGCCATCAGCGCCTTCGCCGCATCCTTGAGCCCCATCGCCCGGATCGCATCGCCCGAAGGACCGATGAAGACCAATCCCGCCGCCTGAACGGCATCGACGAAATCGGGGTTTTCGGACAGAAAGCCGTAGCCCGGATGGATTGCCTGCGCCCCCGTGGAGAGCGCGGCCGCGATGATCGCATCGCCGCGCAGGTAGCTGTCGGCCGGGCGCGGGCCGCCGATATGCACGGCCTGATCGGCCATCGCGACGTGCCGCGCCCCCGCATCGGCATCGGAATAGACCGCGACCGTGGCGACGCCCAGACGGCGGGCGGTGTCGATCACCCGACAGGCGATCTCGGCCCTGTTGGCGATCAGGATCTTTTGAAACATCGCGGTCTCCTTCGTCAACGGCCGGGGCGCTGCCCCGTGGCGGAAGTGGCGGGGGGCGCCCCCGGGCCCCCCGGGATATTTGGGGCAAGATGAAAGGGATGGGTTTCATCTTGCCCCAAATATCCCCGCCGGAGGCATCGAAAGTCACATCCGGAAGATCCCGAAGCGGGTGGGCTCAATCGGCGCGCAGAGGCTGGCGGAGAGGCTGAGCGCCAGCACCTCGCGGGTCTTGCGCGGATCGATGATGCCGTCGTCCCAAAGCCGCGCCGAGGCGTAGAGCGGCTGGCTTTGGCGTTCGAACATCTCGAGCGTGGGGCGTTTGAATTCGGCCTCTTCCTCGGGCGACCAGGTGGCGCCCTTGCGCTCGATCCCCTCGCGCTTGACCGTGGCAAGCACCCCCGCCGCCTGTTCGCCGCCCATCACCGAGATGCGGGAGTTGGGCCAGGTCCACAGGAACCGGGGCGAATAGGCCCGGCCCGCCATGCCGTAATTGCCCGCCCCGAACGAGCCGCCCACCAGCAGCGTGATCTTCGGCACGTTCGTCGTGGCGACGGCCGTCACCATCTTCGCCCCATGCCGGGCGATGCCCTCGTTTTCATATTTGCGCCCGACCATGAAGCCGGTCACATTTTGCAGGAAAACCAAGGGGATGTTGCGCATCGAGCAAAGCTCGACGAAATGCGCGGCCTTTTGCGCGGCCTCCGAGAAGATCACCCCGTTGTTGGCGATGAGGCCGACGGGGCAGCCCTGCACATGGGCGAAACCGGTGACGATGGTTTCGCCGAAGCGCGGCTTGAATTCGTCAAACCGCGAGCCGTCGACCACCCGGGCGATCACCTCGCGGATGTCGTAAGGCGTGCGCAGGTCGGCGGGGACGATGCCGAGGATCTCTTCGGGGTCGTAAGCCGGGTCTTCGGGCGCCTGCCACTGCACCGTCGCGGGCTTGGCGCGGTTGAGGTGGCTCACGGCACGGCGGGCCAGCGCCAGGGCATGGGCGTCATCCTCGGCCAGATAATCGGCCACGCCGGAAAGCCGGGTGTGCACGTCGCCGCCGCCCAGATCCTCGGCCGAGACGACCTCTCCGGTGGCCGCCTTCACCAAGGGCGGACCCGCCAGAAAGATCGTGCCCTGATCCTTGACGATGATCGTCACATCCGACATCGCGGGCACATAGGCGCCGCCCGCGGTGCAGGACCCCATCACCACCGCGATCTGCGGAATGCCCTTGGCCGACATCCGCGCCTGATTGTAGAAGATGCGGCCGAAATGATCGCGGTCGGGGAAGACCTCGTCCTGATTGGGCAGGTTGGCGCCGCCACTGTCCACCAGATAGACGCAGGGCAGCGCGCAATCCTCGGCGATCTCCTGCGCGCGCAGGTGCTTTTTCACCGTCATCGGGTAATAGGTGCCGCCCTTCACGGTGGCGTCGTTTGCCACCACCATGACCTCCTGGCCCATCACGCGCCCGATGCCCGCGATCACCCCGGCGCAAGGGGCGGCGCCGTGATACATCCCATGCGCGGCGGTGGCGCCGATTTCCAGAAACGGGCTGCCGGGGTCCAGAAGCGCCGCCACCCGCTCCCGCGGCGCCATCTTGCCGCGGGCGGTGTGACGTTTCGTGGCGTCAAGCCCGCCGCCTGCGGCCGCCTGGGCGGCGGCCGCGCGCACAGTGTCCAATAGCGCCAGATGCGCCGCGCGATTGGCGCGGAAGCTGTCCGAACCGGACAGAACAGAGGAGGTCAGCTTCATGGATCAGCCTTCTTGTCACGCAGTTCCGACGCGCGGGTGGCGGTCATCTCCATCCGGCAATTCGCCCCGACCACGCCCGCAAGTGTGGCATCGCCCCAGCGCGCCGACTCGAGCCCGCATTCGGCGTCGCGATAGGCGATCCAGGCGCGTTGGGCATTCTGCAACCGCTCGGCCAGGCCCGGCGCGGTCATCTCGGCCCGGCGGGCCTTGTATTCGGCGTTCAGAAGCCCGTCCCAGGCGGCGGTCTCGGCCTCGATGCAGGCGATGGTGTCACGCGTCGTGTCGGTGGCGGCGGCGGTGCAGCCCTGCGCGGCCTGACCAAGGCAGCTTGGCCCCCCGGCGCGCGGGTCGTAATCGGCAAAACACTCTTTCACCGCCTCGGGAATGTCGGCCGTGGCCGCGGGCGGCAGATCCTGCGCGCGCGCGCCAAGGGGCGCCAGACCAAGCGGCGCGGAAAGGGCAAAAGCAAGGGCAAAGACAATCGGTTCGGAACGCATCATGATTTCTCCATCAGTTCACGTCCGATCAGCATACGCCGGATTTCGCTGGTGCCAGCGCCGATTTCCATCAGCTTGGCATCGCGGAAGAGCCGCGACACGGTCGAGTCATTGAGGAAACCGGCCCCGCCCAGCGCCTGAACCGCCTGATGCGCCTGCACCATCGCCTGTTCCGAGGCATAAAGCACCGTCGCGGCGGCATCCTGACGCGTGACCTCGCCGCGATCGCAGGCCTTGGCCACCTCGTAGGTATAGGCGCGCGCGGTATTCGCCGCGACATACATGTCGGCGATCTTCGCCTGCATCAGCTGGAAGCTCCCGATCGGCTGGCCGAACTGCTCGCGCGTCCGGGCATAGGGCAAGACCTCGTCCAGACAGGCCATCAGGATGCCGGTCCCGATCCCAGAAAGCACCACGCGTTCGTAATCGAGCCCCGACATCAGCACCCGCACGCCCTTGCCCTCAAGGCCCAGCACGTTTTCCGCGGGCACCTCGCAATCGTCAAAGAACAGCTGCGCCGTGTTCGAGCCGCGCATGCCGAGCTTGTCGAAATGCGCCGAGCTCGAAAACCCCTTCATCCCCCGCTCGACGATGAAGGCGGTGATGCCCTTTGAGCCCGCGGCCGGATCGGTTTTCGCATAGACCACCAAAGTATCGGCATCGCAGCCATTGGTGATCCAGTATTTGTGCCCGTTGAGCACGTAAACGTCGCCGCGCCGTTCCGCCCGCAGCTTCATGCCGACGACATCGGAGCCCGCCCCCGATTCACTCATCGCCAAAGCGCCGATCCTGGCCCCAGAGACCAGATCGGGCAGGTATTTGCGTTTCTGTTCCGCCGTGCCGTTCAGCTTCAGCTGGTTGACGCAAAGGTTCGAATGCGCCCCGTAGGAGAGCGAAATCGAGGCCGAAACCCGGGCGATCTCCTCGGTCGCCACCACATGGGCCAGATAGCCCATCCCCGCGCCGCCGTATTCCTCGGGCACGGTGATGCCCAAAAGGCCAAGCGCCCCCATCTCGGCCCACAACTCGTTCGGGAACAGGTTGTCGCGGTCGACCGCCGCCGCCATCGGCGCCAGCCGGTCCCGCGCCCAGGCCTGCACCATGTCGCGCAGCGCAGCGATGTCCTCCCCCAGATCGAACCGCATCGAGCCCGCGACCATCTTCCCCTCCCCGGTTATTGAACGATTGTTCATTTATTCCCGCATCGGGCGATTCCGTCAAGCCGAGGTGCCGCAACGTCACGGCGCGGGGCGACTATCCGAAAGGATGGCGCAGACGCTTTCGCGCGCGGCCGCTGACCTTCGGCGCAGGCGCCACGGGCGGCGGGGTTTGGTAAATATCGTGTCAAGGATAACGACAGAAAGCCGCGCCATGAGCCCGATCGCCACTGCCAGTCAGCACGCCTGGATCTATGCCGTGCTGATCGAGATGAACGATTATTGCCGCAACGAGGGGCTGGGCGAGGTCTCCGCCGCCCTCACCCGGGCGATCGAGCGGATGGAACCGGTGGTGTTTCCCCAACCCGCCCCCGCACCGCTGCGGCCGCGGCGGGTCTCGCCCTTCACCTCGCGCGCCGAGCGCGACCGCACCGCAGAGGTGCTGCCCTTCCCGATCCGAAGATGACCCCATGTCGGTCCGCGCCTGACCCAATCGGCGGACCCAACGCCGCCGTCCCACTCGATCCGGCGGCGAAAGGCGGTGCTTCGGCACCGCCTTTATCATTGAGAACAGCGGGCTGGCGTTCAGAACCAGCCGTTTTCGCGCGCGATCATCGCGGCATGGGTGCGGTTGCGCGCGCCGATCTTGCGCGTCAGCGTGCGCACATGCAGCTTCACCGTGACCTCCTGCAGGTCCATCTCGCGGGCGATTTCCTTGTTCGTCCGCCCGGCGCAGATGCCGCGCAGCACCTCGGTTTCGCGCGCCGTCAGCCCGCCCTGCACCGGCGGCTCCTCCTGCTTGAGAAAGTCGAAAGGCGCAAAGACCGAGCCCGAGGCCATCAGCGTCACCGCCCCGATGATCGAGCGCGCGGGCATCGCCTTCGGCACGAAGCCGATCGCCCCGGCCTCCAGCGCCTCGCGCGCGGCGGCGGGCCGGGCCACGCCCGAAATGATCGCCACCGCCTGCGCGGGAAAGGCGCGTTTCATCTGCGCCAGCCCCTCGAGCCCGTCCATTCCCGGCATGTCGTAATCGAGCAGCACCAGATCGTAGCCGCCCCCCGCCTGCACCGCGGCCTGCACCGCCGCCAGCGCCTCGGGCAGGGTTCCGGCCACGGCGACCTCGTCGCAGCCGCCCGCGCGCAACAGCGCCGCGATCGCATCGCGCACGAGATCATGGTCGTCGGCAATCAGCAATCTCACCTTCACCTCCGAAAATCCCGGCCCGAGCCTCTCCCGCAGGGGTTGCGGAAAGGTAATCTTAAAGAAAGCGGGCTATTTCAAGACCGCGACGGGAAGTTTCTGACGCGCTCGCCCTAAGCGCTGCGGACGCCCCCTATCGAAGGGTACTCCTATCCTTTCGGATAGGTAAACATACTTAATTCCGCATGGCTTGACCGGAGGGCTATGCGACAATCCCGCGATCGTGCATGATCCAACGGGGGAAAGACATGCCTATCTTCACCAAGACGGCCAAGGCCGTGCTGATCCTGAGCCGCTCCCTTCCTGTCGCCGCGGGCCTTGCGCTGGCGGTGCCCGCCGTGCTGGCCGAGCCCGCGCCCCCCTCCGCGCAGACCGCCCCCGCGGGGCAGGTCATGCTGACGGTTACCGGCCGGATCGCGGGAAGCGACGGCCCGGGGGTTGCCAGATTCGACGCCGCGATGCTGGCCGCGCTGCCGCGGCGGAGCTTCGCCACCTCGACGATCTGGACCGAGGGCGTGCAAAGCTTCTCGGGGGTCGAGTTGCGCAGCCTGATCGATCATCTGGGGGTCACCGGCGGCACGCTGAAGATCACCGCGGTCAATGATTATTCGGTGCAGATCCCGGTTTCCGAGGTGGTCGCGGGCGGGGCCCTGCTGGCCGACCTGCGCGACGGCAAGCCGATGAAAGTGCGCGACAAGGGCCCGCTCTGGCTTGTCTATCCCTATGATTCGGCGCCAGAATTCAGAAACGAAATCGTCTATTCCCGGTCCGTCTGGCAGGTCGACCGGATCGAGGTCCTGCCTTAACCCGGGGTGCCTGCCCCCTCTCGCATCGGTTTCATGTCGGACAGATTCCCCTCGTTTCTCGACCCTCCGCGACGCCTGCGCCCGTTCCTGTTCGCGGGGCTTGTCGTGGTGTTCCTTGGCGCGGTGGGGGCGCTTTATCGCTACGGCGTGATGGTGCAGTCGGAAATCGACAATCTTGCCATCGCCAATTCCGACAGCCTGCAATGGACGCTGGCGCAACTCGAGGTCGAATATTTCCACATGGACGGGGCGCTGCTGCGCGCCCGCCCGGAAGCGCCTGAAACGATGGCGGACTTCTCCCGCAGCTTCGATGTCTTCTACAGCCGCGTGCACACGATCATGGAGGGGCGCGGCTTTGCGGCGATCGTCACCCCCGAGGTCGCAGGCCCCGAAATCGCCCGCATCGACGCCTTCCTGCACGAGACCGCGACGCTCGTCGATGCCGGACCCGAGGCGCTCGCCCCGGTCCTGCCCGAACTGCGCAGCCGCGCCGGGGCGCTTGAAGACGACGTCCGCACGATCTCGCTCGAAGGCGTGCGCGAATTCGCCGCCCGCTCGATGGCGCAGCGCGAACGGGTGTTCACCTCGCTGATGCTGCTCGCCTCGCTGACCACGGCGCTTCTGGCCGCGATCACCGCGGGGCTTGTCATCACCTGGTCGCTCTGGCGCTTCGGGATGCGGCAGACGGGCTCGCTCTCGGCGGCCAAGGCGCGGCTGGAAGCGGTGATCGGCACCTCTTTCGATGCGGTGATCGTCGTCGATCACGAGGGCAAGGTGCTGGAATTCAACGGCGCCGCCGAACGGGTCTTCGGCTACAGCCACGCCGAGGCGGTGGGGCAGCATCTCAACGACCTGATCGTGCCCGAGGCGATGAAATCGGCGAAGGTGGCGGGGTTCAAGCGCTACCGCACCGGCGGCGTGCCGCGGATCGCGGGGCATGGGCTGATCGGGCTGCAGGCGCGGCGCAAGGACGGCTCGGTCTTTCCGGCCGAGATTTCGGTGACCGCGACCCGGATCGGCCGCAAGGAAATCTTCGTCGGCTACATGCGCGACATCACCGACCGCGTCGCCGCCGAAAAGGAGTTGATCGACGCGCGCGACGCCGCGATGGCGGGCGAACAGGCGCAGGCCGAATTCGTCGCGGTGATGAGCCACGAGATGCGCACGCCGCTGAACGGCCTGCTCGGCACGCTTGAACTTCTGCGCGAGACCCCGCTCGATGCCAGCCAGGCCGCGTTGCTCGGCTCGATGCAGAAGGCGGGCGAAATCCTGCTGTCGCATGTCAACAACACGCTGGATGTGGAGCGGCTCGACGCGGGCAAGCTCTCGCTCTCACGCGAGCCCTTTGCGCCGATGTCGGTGCTGGACGAGATCGTGCAGATGCAGGCCGCCGGGGCCGGGGCGCGCGGCAACCGGCTTGAGACGCGCGCGGTCGGCCGCCTGCCCGACGCGGTCGAGGGCGATGCGATGCGGATCCGGCAGGTGCTGCTGAATCTCGTCGGCAATGCGATCAAGTTCACCCGCGACGGCACCATCACCCTCGAGGCGGAATATCACCGCGATCAGGGCCAGCTGGAATACCGGGTCATCGACACCGGCATCGGCATTCCCCAGGGCGAAACCGAGCGGATCTTCGACGATTTCGTCACGCTCGACCCCGAACTCTCGCGCGAGGCGACGGGATCGGGGCTGGGTCTGTCGATCGCGCGGCGGCTGATGCGGGCGATGCGCGGCCAGATCGGGGTGGAAAGCGACCCCGGACAGGGCTCGGCCTTCTGGATCACCCTGCCCGCTCCGGTGGTGCTGAGCATGCCCGCCCCCGTCGCGCCGGTGCCGGTGGTGAAGCCGCCCGCGCCTCCTGCTACCGCGGCCGCCGCCGGTTCCGCCCCCTGTTCCGCAGACGGCAGCCCGGCGCTGCGTCTGTCGACGCCAATCGAGGTGCTGGTGGTCGAGGACAATGACATCAACCGCGTCGTGCTGTGCGAAATGCTGCGCCGCGCCGGGCACAGCATCGCCGAGGCCCGCGACGGCGTCGAGGCGGTCGAAAAGGCGGCAGAGCGGCGCTATGACGTGATCCTGATCGACCTGAACATGCCGCGGATGAACGGCGTCGACGCGACCGAGGCGATCCGGGCCGGAACCGGGCCGAACCACGAGACGCCGATCATCGCGGTCACGGCGAATGTCCTGCCCGAGGCGCGCAACCGGCTCGAGGCGGCCGGGGTCTGCCGGGTGATCTCGAAGCCGATCACCCGCAAGATGCTGGATCAGGTGCTGGCTGAAGAACTCTGCCCGCGGCTGCGCCAACAGAATCTGTCGATCCCGCCCGAGCCCGAGGCGGAGGCCGAGCGGCCGCTGGTGCAGGCCGAAACCCGGGCCGAGCTGGCGCAGTCGCTTGGCCCCGAGATGATGGCGCAGACGCTGCAGCGCTTCCTGACCGAGGGTGCGGCGATGATCGCGGCGCTGACGCGGGCGGCGGCGCAGGAGCGCCCGGCGGAAACCGCGGCTCTGGCGCATAAATTCGCCGGTTCGGCGGCGCTGCTCGGGGCGGAACGGCTGCATCACCGGCTCAAGACGATCGAGCTGGCGCTGCGCCCCGCCACGCCGGGAACCGCCCCCGATGCGGCGACGGGGGCCGCCCTCGACGCCCTTGGCCCGATCTGGATCGATACCTGCGCCGAGCTTGAAACCTCCGCCGCGCCGCAGGTCTGAGCGCCCGCGGCCACGGACCTATCCTTTCGCGCGCGCTGTCATCCCTCCGACACATTGCCCGGATTCCCTAACGGCAATTAACCTTTCACTCAGGTTAAGCACTGGGAGGGCCGCATGGTCTGGACGCATACATCCTCGCACCCCGTCGCGACGACGGCGGTTTTCGGGCCCTGGCTTGGCCGGATCCTGATGCGGCTGCGCGCCGCGCTGAGCCCCGCGCCGACCGCCCCGGGATGGCCCGCCGCGGTGATCGCCGCCGCCGATCAGCTGCCCGGAACCGACGCCCCCGGCATCGGCCTTCGGCGCATCGGTCGCCACGCCGCAGCAACGCCCGCGATCACCCCCACTGCCAGCCTGCGGGGGGGCGCCCCGGCGCCGGTCGCCATCGCCCCCGCAGCCGCCCGCTTTTACGGTCTCGACGAGGAGGCGGTCTCGGTCGTCTATGTGCTGTCGCATCGCAGCGGCGCGGGTCTGACCTGCCTCGACTGGCTTGCCGATCACGGCCTGCCGTTCCGCCGCATCGGCGCGCTGCACGCGACCGCGCCGGTCTGGTCGGCGCCGCAGGGCGCGCTGCTGCTGGTCGATCTCGACACGCTGGGCGGGATCTCGGAGATGACGGAACCGCTGATGCGGCTGCGGCTTGGCCGCCCCGACATTTCCGTGGTGCTGCTGAGCGAAGAGGTCGAGACGCATGATTTCGGCACCGAGCGGCTGGTGCTGGCCGATATCACGCTGCGCCTGCCCTGCGCTTTCGCCAGTTTCGAATTCGCCCTGGCCGAGGCGCCGATCAACAATGCCGCCTGGCAGGAAAGGCTTCTGGGCGATCAGCGCTGAAGCCCGCGCACCTCGTCATCGACAATACGGGCAATCAGCGCCGCATCGGCCTCGCAGAAGGTGAGCGGCAGCCGCAGATCGAGCAGCCCGGCCAGCACCGCATCGGTGCGCGGCAGCGCCTGCGCGGGGGCAAAGCGCCAGCTTTGATGGCGCGAGGTGAAGGCGACGGGTTCCTCTGCCCCGAACCATTTCAGCTCCACCCCCCGCGCAGCGCAAGTCTTGACAAGGGACAGGATGCGATCGCCCGACCAGCCGGGCAAAAGGAACTGGAAGGACGAGCCGACAAAGGCCTCGGCCTGGGGCCGCTCGATCAGCCGCAGCCCCGGCGTGGCAGAAAGCCCCGCCTCCAGCGCCCGGTAAAGCGCGTTCCAGCGCCCGATCCGGTCCGGCAGCACCGGGATCTGCGGCCGCAAGATCGCGGCGCGCAGATTGTCCATCCGCCCCGAGACATTGGGCGTGTCGTATTTCAGCCCCTCGAACACCTCGGGCGGGGGGGCGGCGGCATGGCGGGAATAAAGCATGTAAGACCCGGACAGCAGGATCATTTTTGCCATCAAAACGGGATCGTCCGAGACGATCA
Source organism: Rhodobacter capsulatus SB 1003 (assembly GCF_000021865.1). NCBI lineage: Bacteria > Pseudomonadati > Pseudomonadota > Alphaproteobacteria > Rhodobacterales > Rhodobacter > Rhodobacter capsulatus. The sequence continues at coordinate 1,630,529 of NC_014034.1, read as the reverse complement.
GCCCGCCCTCGCCCGAATTCATGTGCTTGTAGGTCTGCGTCGAATAGCAGCCCACCGCCCCATGCCGCCCCGAGGGCACGCCGCGCCAGCTGGCCCCCATCGTATGGGCGCAATCCTCGATCACCAGAAGCCCGGCGGCGGTGGCAATCTCCATCAGCCGATCCATGTCGCAGATATGGCCGCGCATGTGGGAGAGCAAAAGCACTCGGGCGCCCGCGGTTTTCGCTTTCAGATCAAGGTCTTCAAGGTCGATCACCAGATCCTCGGTGGTTTCCACGAAGACCGGCGCGGCGCCGAGCGCGGCAATCGCCCCCGGCACCGGCGCGAGCGTGAAGGCATTCGTCAGCACCCGGTCCCCCGGGCCAACCCCCGCGGCGCGCAAAGCGCAGCCCATCGCATAGCCGCCCGAGGCGACGGCGAGGCAATATTTCGCCCCGGTGAAGGCGGCAAACGCGACCTCGAGCGCCGCGGTTTCGCCGATCTCGCCGGGCGCGACATTGTAGCGATGCAACCGCCCCGAGCGCAGCACGGCGACGGCGGCGGCGATGGCGGCCTCGTCGATCGGTTCCTGCTGGGTGAAATTGCCGGTGAAGACCGTGTCCGTCATGTCTCTTTCCTGCGCAACAGCATCACGAAGGGCACCGCCAACAGCGCCGCCGCGGCGAAATAGGCGGCATCGGGGCTTTGCACCGGCGCCGCATCCGAAAGGAAATAGCCGAAGACCTGGGCAAAGAACAGCGTCCCCGCCAGCATCATCAGGTTGGTGACCGCACCCAGCCCGCCCTGCAGCGCGCCCTGTTCGCTTTCGGGCACCCGCGCCGACATCATCGCCGTCAGCGCCGGTTGCGCGAAGCCCTCGGGACCGTGGAAGATCAACAGCACGACGACACCGACGATCCCGGGCACAAGGCCATAGCCCGCCGCCGCCAGACCGGCGATGGCAAGGCCCAGAAGCGCCGCCCGCCGCTCGCCGATGCGCGCCACCACGGGGCCGGTGAAAAGCCCCTGAAACAGCGCCCAGACGATGCCGAAAGCGGCGAGGGAAACGCCGATCGTGACCTCGGACCAGCCGAATTTCGCGATCCCCCAATAGGACCAGACCGCCGGATAGACCGCCGAGGCGAAGAAATAGAGCGCATAGATCGCGACAAGCGGCAGCACCCCCTTGTGACGGCGAAAGACGGTCAGGATGCCGAACGGGTTCGCCTCGCGCCAAACCACGGCACGGCGGTTTTCCGGCGCAAGGGTTTCCGGCAAGGCCCGAAGCCCCCAGAGCAAATTGAGCGCGGCCAGCGCCGCGGCAGCCCAGAACGGCACCCGCGGCCCAAAGGCGCCAAGCAACCCGCCCAAGGCTGGCCCCAGCACGAAGCCAAGCCCCAAAGCCGCGCCCAGCCAGCCAAAGGCGCGGGCGCGATCCTCGGGCGCGGTGAAATCGGCGACATAGGCATTGGCGATCCCCTGCGTCGCGCCGCAGATCCCCGCCACGATCCGCGCAAGGAACAGCCACAAAAGCGAGGGCGCCAGCGCGCAAAGCACATAATCGACGCACAGCCCCGCCAGCGACACAAGCAGCAGCGGCCGCCGTCCGAAACGGTCGGAGAGCGCCCCCAGAAGCGGCGCCGTCAGGAACAGCGCCAGCGAATAGACCGCATAAAGCCAGCCCCCCACCTGCGCCGCATCCTGCAGCTGCAGCCCGCCCACTTCCTCGATCAGCCGCGGCAGGACCGGCAGGATCAACCCAAGCCCGGCCATGTCGAAAAAGACCACGATCAGGATGAAGACCGTCGCGCGGCGGGGGTTTTTCAGCGGCTCAGCCATGGCGCGGCAGGAATTGCGCCACCCGCAAGGGCAGATCGGCGAAACTCTCCAGCATCGCCTCGGGCGCCAGCCGTTCGATCGCCCGGCCCTCGGGACCGAAGGCGACAAGCAGACAGGGCACGCCTGCGGCGCGCGCCGTTTCCCGGTCGGTCACGGTGTCGCCCACCAGAAGCGACCGCGTGACGGTGCCCCCCGCCCGCGTCACCGCGGCGTGATAGGGCGCGGGATCGGGCTTGCGGGTGGGCAGCGTGTCGGCGCCGACGAGCGCATCGAAAAGCGACGCGACCCCCAGGGTGTCGAGCAACTGCACCGCCAGCGCCTCGGGCTTGTTGGTGCAGATCGCGGTGCGATACCCGGCCGCGCGCAGCATCGCCACCGCCCCCGCGGCCCCCGGATAAAGCCTTGTGTGCACGCAGATATTCTCGCCGTAATGCAGAAGCAGGCGAAAGTAATCCTCGGCCACCAGCGGGCCGGGATCGGGCGTGCCCAGCCGCGCATGGCCAAGCGCCAGCATCGCCCGCCCGCCCTGAAAGGCGGTCAGCGCATCCGCCACCGGGTCCAGGACCGGCTCCAGACCGCGCGCGTCGAAACAGGCATTTGCCGCCGCGATCAGATCGGCCGAGGTGTCGGCGAGCGTGCCGTCCAGATCGAAAACCACCGTGCCCATTGTCGCGCCCCCGAAAGATACTGTTACGCCCGCGAAAGATTGCGTGATCCTCGCCCCCTTGCGGCGAGATAGGGTATCGGTAAAACAGGCGAGAGCAGAAGAAAAGGCGTTCTCATGGCCATTGCCCTTATCGTCCTTGCCGCCGGGCAGGGAACCCGGATGAATTCCGACCTGCCGAAGGTGCTGCACCGTCTGGCCGGTGCGCCGCTTCTGGCGCATGCGCTGGCGGCGGGTCGCAGGCTTGATCCCGAGCGGGTGGTGGTCGTTGTCGGTCACGGCGCCGATCTGGTCGAAAAGGCCGCGCGCAAGATCGAACCCGAGGCCGAGATCGCGCTGCAGGCCGAGCAGCTGGGCACCGGCCACGCGGTGGCGCAGGCGCTGCTGCAGCTGGCCACCTTCGAGGGCAAGGTGGTCGTGCTTTACGGCGACACCCCCTTCATCGCGCCCGAGACGCTGGAGCGGCTGGTCGAAAACCCCGCCGATGTCGTCGTTCTGGGGTTCGAGGCCGCCGATCCGGGCCGCTACGGGCGGCTGATCGCGACCGGCGACCGGCTGGAAAGGATCGTCGAATACAAGGATGCGACGGCGGAAGAACGCGCGATAACCCTTTGCAATTCCGGGGTGATCTGCTGCGATGCCGGGCTTTTGGCGGCCCTTGTGCGCGAACTTTCCAATGACAATGCGGCCGGGGAATATTACCTGACCGACATCGTGGGCCTTGCCCGCGCCAAAGGCCATCTGGCCGAGGTGGTGCGCTGCGACGAGGCCGAGACGCTGGGCATCAACACCCGCGCGGAACTGGCCGCCGCCGAGGCCGCCTTTCAGGCCCGCGCCCGCGCCGAGGCGCTGGACAACGGCGTGACGATGGTGGACCCGTCCACCGTCTATTTCGCGCTGAACACCTGCATCGGCCGCGATGTGGTGCTGGGGCCGAACGTGGTTTTCGGCCCCGATGTGACGATCGAAAGCGGGGCCACGATCGAGGCTTTCTGTCATCTGGAAGATTGCCACATCTCGCGCGGGGCCTCTGTCGGGCCCTTTGCGCGGCTGCGCGGCGGGACGGAACTGGCCGAGGATGTGCATATCGGCAATTTCGTCGAGGTGAAGAATTCGATCCTCGGCGAGGGCGTCAAGGCCGGGCATCTGACCTATCTGGGCGATGCCGACGTGGGCGAATTCACCAATATCGGCGCGGGCACGATCACCTGCAATTATGACGGCGTGTTCAAGCACCGCACGACGATTGGCGCGAATGTCTTCATCGGCTCGGATACGATGCTGGTGGCGCCGGTGACGGTGGGCGATGGCGCGCTGACGGGCTCTGGCTCGACGATCACCGAGGACGTGCCGCCGGGCGCCGTCGCCTTGGGACGGGCGAAGCAGGTGGTGAAACCGGGACTGGCGGTGAAACTGTTCGAGATGCTGCGCGCGAAAAAGGCCGCGCAGAAGAAAGGCGCGTAAATGTGCGGGATCATTGGCGTTCTGGGCAATCACGAGGTTGCGCCGCTGCTGGTTGAAAGCCTCAAGCGGCTGGAATATCGCGGCTATGACTCGGCGGGGATCGCCACGGTGAACGAAGGCCGGCTGGATCGGCGCCGCGCCGTGGGCAAGCTTGTCAACCTGTCGGATCTGCTCGTGCATGAACCGCTCGCGGGCAAGGCGGGCATCGGTCACACCCGCTGGGCGACGCATGGCGCGGCGACCACGGTCAATGCGCATCCGCATCGCTCGGGGCCGGTGGCGGTGGTGCATAACGGCATCATCGAGAATTTCCGCGAGCTGCGCGCCGAACTGGCCAGGGCCGGGATCGCCCCCGAAACCCAGACCGACACCGAGACCGTGGCGCTGATGACCCGGCTTTTCATCGACCGCGGCCTGTCGGTGCGCGAGGCCGCGGTGGCGACGCTGCAAAAGCTCGAGGGCGCCTTTGCGCTGTTGTGGCTTTTCGAGGGCGAGGACGATCTGATGATCGCCGCCCGCAAGGGCTCGCCGCTCGCCATCGGGCACGGCGAGGGCGAGATGTTCGTCGGCTCGGATGCGATCGCGCTCTCGCCCTTCACCGACCGCATCACCTATCTGGCCGAGGGCGATTACGCCTTTGTCAGCCGCGCCGGGGTCGAGATCTTCGACGCCGGGGGGCGGCGGGCGAACCGGGACGAGACCCGGATCGACCTGTCCTCCACCCGGGTCGAAAAGGCGGGCTACAAGCATTTCATGGCCAAGGAAATCGCCGAACAGCCGGTGGTTCTGGGCGACGCGCTTCGCCATTACCTCCGGCCCGAGGGCGTCAACCTTCCGGCCGAGCTGGATTTTTCCGGCCTTGAGCGGCTGACGCTGGTGGCCTGCGGCACGGCCTTTTATGCCTGTTCGGTGGCGAAATACTGGTTCGAGCAACTGGCGGGCCTGCCCTGCGAAATCGATGTCGCCTCGGAATTCCGCTACCGCGAGCCGCCGCTGCCCGCGAAAAGCTACGCGGTCTTCGTCAGCCAGTCGGGCGAAACCGCCGATACCTTGGCCGCCCTGCGCTACTGCACGGAAAAGGTTCAAAAAACCATCGCCGTGGTGAACGTGCCCACCTCGTCCATCGCGCGCGAGGCCGATCTGGCGCTGCCGATCCTGGCGGGGGTGGAAGTGGGCGTCGCCTCGACCAAGGCTTTTACCTGTCAGCTGCTCGCCCTCGCCGTGATGGCGCTGAAGGCGGGGATCGACCGCGGCCATCTGAGCCCCGATCAGCTGGCGGGCCATCTGGAGACGCTGCGCGCGCTGCCCGGGCTGATGAATGCGGCGCTCTCCACCTCCGACGAGATCGCGAAACTGGCGGGGCAGCTGGCCGAGGCGCAGGACATCCTTTTCCTTGGCCGCGGCCCGATGTATCCGCTGGCGCTGGAAGGGGCCTTGAAGCTCAAGGAAATCAGCTACATCCACGCCGAGGGCTATGCCTCGGGCGAGCTCAAGCACGGGCCGATCGCGCTGATTGACCGGATGGTGCCGGTGATCGTTCTGGCGCCACATGACCGGCTGTTCGACAAGACCGTCTCGAACATGCAGGAGGTGATGGCGCGGCATGGCAAGGTGCTTCTGATCACCGACGGCAAGGGGATTGCGACCGCGGCCGAGGGCACCTGGGCCAGCCTGCGCCTGCCCGAAGTGGCCGAGCCCTTCGCGCCGATCCTGTACGCCCTGCCCGCGCAGCTTCTGGCCTATCACACCGCCATCGCCAAGGGGACCGATGTCGATCAGCCGCGCAATCTGGCGAAATCCGTGACGGTGGAATGATGGGACGCAAGCGCGGATCCCGGGTGATCGTCGCCGAAGACCGGCCCCTGACCGAGGAAGAAGCGGCACTTGCCGCCGAGGCCGCGGCCTATGCCGCCTCGGACGCCGATTACACCCAATACGAGGAAGCGACCGGGAAGGACGACCTTGGCCCGCCGCCGACGCTGGCCGAGGCGATCGCCGCGCTCGAAGCCTGTGGCGATGCGGAAAAGGCTTTGGGGGCCGCGGCTTATCACAAGGTGGACCGGCGCTATCTGGGCGTGCCGGTGCCCTTGATCGAGGATATGGCGCGGCTCTGGCGGGCGCAGGCGACGCTGGACGACCGCATCGCGCTGGCCGACGGGCTCTGGCACAGCGACATCCACGAGGCGAAGATCGCGGCGGCGAAACTGCTGACCCAGGCGCGCATCCGCCCCGATGACGCGGTCTGGCGCACCATCGCCGCTTGGGTGCCCGGCTTCGACGCCTGGGCGATTGCCGATCACGCCTGCAATGCGGGCGGGCGGCGGCTGGCGGGCGCGCCCGAACGGCTTGACGAGATCGAGACCTGGCTCGACGCGGAAAACATCTGGACCCGCCGCGCCGCTTTGGTCATCACCCTGCCCTTCACGAAATCGAACCACCCCGACGCCACCGAACGTGCCGCGCGCGCCCGCGTGCTGGGCTGGTGCCTCCGCCTCGCCCCGGATCGCGACTGGTTCATCCAGAAAGCCATCGCCTGGTGGCTGCGCGAGCTGTCGAAACACGATGCCGAAGCCGTGCGCCAATGGCTGGCCGAGCATGGCGCCACGCTCAAGCCCTTTGCCCGCAAGGAAGCCTCGAAATACCTGAAATGACGGGTGTTTTTTCTTGGCCCAAATACGCCCTTGCGCCGCCCGTCACCGGCGCGCGGCGGCAAAATCCCGCACCGCAGCGCCAAAGGCCTGAAACAACGGCCGCGAGACCGGATCATTGGCCGCATTCCATTCCGGATGCCATTGCACCGCGAGCGTGAACCCCGGCGCGTCCTGCACATAGATCGCCTCGGGCGTGCCATCCTCGGCCCGGCCCTCGATCACGATGCGCGGGCCCGGTTCGAAAATGCCCTGCCCGTGCAGGGTGTTGGTCATCACCTCGGTGCACCCGAAGAGCCGCGCAAAGCGCCCGCCGGGGGTCAGCATGACCCGGTGGCGCAGCGCGAAAGCCTCTTCCAGCGTGCCCTCGGGCGGCATGCGGTGGTTCATCCGCCCCGGCAAGTCGCGGATTTCGGGGTGCAGCGTGCCGCCCATCGCCACGTTGACCTCCTGAAAGCCGCGGCAGATGCCGAAAAACGGCTGCCCCGCCGCCACGCAGGCCCGCACCAAGGGCAGCGTGATCGCATCGCGGGCGCGGTCAAAACTGCCGTGCTTGTCGGTTTCCTCGTGGCCATATTCCGACGGATGGATGTTCGGCCGCCCGCCGGTCAGCAAAAACCCGTCGCAGACCCGCATCAGCTCGGCGACCGAGACCATCTCCGGATCCGCCGGGATCAGCAGCGGCAGACAGCCCGCGACATTGGCCACGGCACAGGAATTCATCTGCCCGCCCTCGTGGATCGGATAGCGGTCGTTGATCAGCCCGCGATTGCCGATGACCCCCACCACCGGGCGATGTCCGCTCTTGTCCATGTCACGCTCCTTTCGCGAAACCGTAGCAAAGTCACGGCTTTGCGCAAAGGGGGGAAGCCCGCGCAGGATCTGTGCAAAGCTGCAGGGTCAGGCGGCGGCTTCGGCGGCCAGCTTGCGGATGCGCTCGACCATCGCGGCCAGCCCGTTCGAGCGCTGGCTGGACAGATGCTCGTTCAGGCCCAGCCGCCCCATCTCGGCTTTCGCATCGACCGCGCCCACCTCGGCCACGGTCAGACCGGCGTAAAGCGCATGCAAAAGCGCGATCAGCCCCTGCACGATCATCGCATCGGAGGCGCCCTCGAAATCGAAGACCGCCCCCGGCCCCGTGCCCGAAATCCGCGGCATCAGCCAGACTTGGCTGGCGCAGCCCTCGACCTTGGTCGCGGGCACTTTCAGCGCGTCATCCAGCGCGGGCAGCGCCTTGCCCAGTTCGATCACATGGCGGTAGCGATCCTCCCAATCGTCGAGGAAGTCGAAGGTTTCGGCGATCTCTTCAAAGGCGGGGCTGGCCATGGGAAACTCCTGCGTTTTCCCTTGCGTAGCCTTCATGCGGCGGCGCGGCAAGAGGCGCGCGGCGGTGCGCGCAAGCGCCGGGCCAAACGCCGCTTTTCAAACCGGGCCGGATCGGCTACCCAAGGCAGGACCGATCCAAGCCTTCCGAGGTGCCCCATGTTGCTGCGTGCCCGCCCTGCCCCCGTTGCCCTGTCGCTTGCCCTTGCGCTGGCGCTTTCGGGCTGCGGCATCGGCAAGACGAAGCTGAACCCGTGGAACTGGTTCACGCATGAAGAGGTGATGACGCTTGCGCCGAAGGAAGGCTACCCGGACGTCAAGGAAGACCCGCGCGAGCTGATCGCCCAGGTCACCGCGCTCGAGGTGAAACAGACCCAGGGCGGCGCGATCGTGGCCGCCACCGGCCTGACGCCGACGCAGGGCTGGTGGGGGGCGAAGCTTCTGGCGGAAAACGACGGCAAGCCGGTCGAGGGCGTGATGACCTATCGCTTCGTCGTCGCCTGGCCCGATCCGGGCAGCCCGGCGGCGAACCGCATCAGCACCCCGCAATCGCGCGAGGTGACGGCGGCCGCCTTCATCAACAATGTCCTGCTGGCCGAGGTGACGAAAGTCGTGGTGATCGGCGCCGAGACGCAGCGCTCGATCAGCCGCTGACCGGGGCGGAAATCGCAAGGGGCGGTCCCGGGGGACCGCCCTTTTCGTTCGGGTCAGGTGCTCAATACTGCTCTTCGTAGTGATCGAGCGTGGCAGCGAAACTGGCCGTGCCGCGGGTGGCGCCGCCAAGCGACTGGAAGAGCTCGGGCAAGGACGCGGCCGGCATCAGCGCCTCGAACAGATCCCAGCCCTTCGCCGCCGGATCGGCCGAAAAGCCCAGCACCTGCCCCTTGAGCCCCGAAACCAGCGGCGAAAGCCCGCCCGCATAGGTCGAGGGCACCGAAATCACCACCTTGCTGACCGGCTGCAAAACGACGGTGCCGATTTCCGCCATCGCCTCGCGCAGCGCCATCTTGCCCGCGGTGCGGAAGGCGTGGTCGGAACTGTCGACCGCGTGATGCTTGCCGTCGGACAGGTTCACCGCCAGATCAACGACCGGATGGCCCTTCGGCCCCGCCGCCAAAGCCTCGCGCGCGCCCGCCTCGACCGAGGGGATGTAATTGCGCGGCACCGCGCCGCCCTTGACCGTTTCGGTGAAGCGGAAGCCCTCGCCACGGCCGAGCGGGCTGACCTCGATCACCACATCGGCAAACTGCCCCGCGCCGCCCGATTGCTTGCGGTGCCGGTATTGCTTTTGCGCCGTGCCGGTGATGGTTTCGCAAAGCGCCGCGACCAGGGGCGCCGTGGCCAGTTTCAGCCCGAAATCCGCCTCGAGCTTTTCCAGCACCCGGCGCAGATGCAGCGGGCCCTGCGTGCCCAGCACGGTCTTGCCCGTCGCCGGATCGGTGCCAAGGCTCAGCCCGGGGTCGATTTCCAGAAGCTTCGGCAGCGCCGCCGCCAGCCGGGTCTCGTCGCGCTCGTTTTCCGGTTCCAGGATCAGCCGGTGGTTCGCCGCATGCGCCGCCATCCAGTCCGGGTTCGGCACGATGCCTTCGGCGGTGTAAAGCGGCCCGCTCAGGCTCAGGTGATCGGTCTTCACCGTCAGCCCGATCTCGCCCGGCTTCAGCGCCCCCAACTGGGTCTTGCCATCGACATCGACAATCGAGCCCACGGCCGCGCCGCAAAGCTTCGCCCCGGGCGCGACCCCCTCGGCCAGCGCGCGGATCAGCACCGTCTTGCCCAGATGCTTGACCGTATCAGCGAGCGCCCCCACCGCCAGCGCGCCGATGCGTGCGCGCGTCTCGGCCACGTCCGGCACTTCATGGCGCAGGCTTTTCATCAGCCGCATCATGCCGTTGCCATGGCTGGCCGAGCCCAGCAGCGCGGGCAGAAGATCGTGGTGTTGCAGCACCTTGGTCGAGACCTCATAGACCTCGTCGGTCATCGGGGCCTGATCCTCGATCAGTTCGGTCAAAAGCGCCTCGTCGAAATCGGCCAGATGTTCGAGCAGTTCCGCCCGCGCCTCGGCCTCGCGGTCGCGGATGCTCTCGGGCAGTTCCATCAGCGACGACCGGGCGTGATCGTGATATTCCCAGGCGCGTTCGGAAATCAGATCGACCGCGCCGATCACATGGCCGTCCTTGCGGATCGGGATCTGCCGCAGCACGATTCCATGCGGGCAAAAGGCCTGCAACGCCGCCACGATTTCACTGGTGCGGTCCTGCGCGATGTCGATCTTGTTGATGAAGATGAAGGTCGGCAGGGCCGCGGCCTCGACCAGCCGCAGATAGGGCGCGCAGAGCACCGCGGCCTCGGTCTCGGCGGGAACGCACAAAACGACGGCATCCGAGGCGGCCAGCATCGGACCCAGCTGCGGCAGATGGTCGGCGCCCCCGGGCGCCTCCAGCAGCGCCCAGTCTTCCCCCATGAAAGCGAAGCGCGTTACGGCGGTCTCGCCGAAAAGCACATGTTTGCGCGGTTTGGCCCCTTCGAGCGTGGCCAGCGCCTCGGCAAGCGTGGTCTTGCCGGCCTGCGATGGGCCTACGATGGATACGACTTTCATTGGGCACCTCCTCGGGTCTGTTGCGCTGGTCATTTTCCGGGCGCATGTGATTCTCTTAAAGGTTTGAACGGGTCCCGGCCTTGACCCATGCCAAACAGCGGCTTATCCGAAGAAATTCCGCACGATCCCGGGGAGACGACGATGAGCGAGTGGCGCACACGCACGAAACTGGTCCACGAGGGGATCCGGCGCAGCCAGTTCGGCGAAATGGCCGAAGCGCTGTTTCTGACGCAGGGGTTCATCTACCCCTCGGCCGGGGCCGCCGAGGCCCGCTTCATCGAGGCCGGTGAGGATGAATTCATCTATGCCCGCTACGGCAACCCGACGACGCGGATGTTCGAAGACCGGATGGCCGCGATCGAGGGGACCGAGGATGCCTTTGCCTGCGCCTCGGGCATGGCGGCGATCAACGGCGCGCTGAGCTGCGGTCTGAAGACCGGCGATCATGTGGTGGCGGCGCGGCAGATGTTCGGGTCCTGCCTGCATGTGCTCAAGGTGCTGGCGGGTTTCGGGGTCGAGGTGACGCTGATCGACGGTGCCGATCTTGAAAACTGGCGCGGGGCGGTCAAGGCGACCACGAAGATCTGCTTCTTTGAAAGCGTGTCCAATCCGGGGCTTGAGGTGATCGACATCAAGGGCGTCTCCGAGATCGCCCATGCGGTCGGCGCCCTCGTCGTCGTCGACAACGCCTTTGCCAGCCCGATCTTTTCGCGCGCCGTGGACCTTGGCGCCGATGTCATCGTCTATTCGGCGACGAAACACATCGACGGCGGCGGCCGGGTGCTGGGCGGGGTCGTCTGCGGCACGCGCGACTTCATCCGCGGCCCGCTGGAAACCTATGTCAAGCACACCGGCGGCGCGATGAGCCCGTTTCATGCCTGGCTCTTGCTCAATGGCCTGCAGACGCTGGATCTGCGGGTGCGGGCACAGGCGGCCTCGGCCAAGGCCGTCGCCGAAGCGATCGACGGCCATCCGCATGTGAACCGGGTGATCTATCCGGGCCTGCCCAGCCATCCGCAGCACGCGCTGGCGATGGCGCAGATGGGCGCGGGCGGCACGATGCTGGGGATCGATTTCGAAGGCGGCAAGGAGGTGGCCTTCCGCTTCCTGGATGCGCTGGATGTGGTGTCGATCTCGAACAACCTCGGCGATGCGAAATCGATTGCCACGCATCCGGCAACGACGACGCACAAGAACCTGACCGATGAAGACCGGGCATTGATCGGCATCACCCCCGGGCTGGTGCGGATTTCCTTCGGCATCGAGGATACGGCCGATCTGGTGGAGGATATCCGCTCGGCGCTGGAAGTCGCTTTGGGCGAATGCGGCGAGGCGGGCTGAGCCCCGCCCCGGCGCAAGGCTCTGAAATTGCGGGGGTCTCGGAAGCGGGGAAACAGAACGCCTTTCCTCTTTTTTCCGTGCTTGCCCGGCACAAATTGCCGGTCCGACGATTTCCGGGGCTCTTTCGTCGTTTCTTGTGCAACTTCGGTTGGACTTTCCGCGTCTCACTCCCATATCGAAACTTGCGCGACAGGCGAAAGGGAGACGCCATGAATATCCACGGACGCATCGACACGCCCGACACGGCGGAAGCCAAGGCCGCGCTTGAGCTGCTGCGGGCCTTTGTGGCTCAGGCGCACCCGGCCGAGGTGGCGGCGCTTGATCCGGCGATTGCCCGACTTTTCACCCCGGTGCCCGGCCCCTATCCGGAGCTGGCCCGCGTCTATGACGCCGAATTCCGCCCCGATGACGCCTACAAGGCCGCGATGCCCGATCTGCAGAACGGTCCCGCCTCGCTGATCCGCGGCGCGAAAACCCGGATCGAGCATGTCGGCATCTCGAACTTCCGCCTGCCGATCCGCTACAAGCTGCGCGACGGCGGCGATGTGATGCTCGAAACCTCGGTCACCGGCACCGTCAGCCTTGAGGCCGAGAAGAAGGGCATCAACATGTCGCGCATCCTGCGCAGCTTCTATGCCCATTCGGAAAGCGAATTTTCCTTCGAGGTGATGGCGGCGGCGCTGGATGATTATATCGACCATCTGGAAAGCTTCGACGCGCGGCTGATGATGCGCTTCTCGCTGCCCCTGCAGGTGGAGAGCCTGCGCTCGGGTCTGCGCGGCTGGCAATATTACGATATCGCGCTGGAGCTGGTGGAACAGGCGGGGGTGCGCACCAAGATCGTGCATCTCGACTACGTCTATTCCTCGACCTGCCCCTGCTCGCTGGAGCTGTCGGAAGATGCCCGCATCCGCCGCGGCCGTCTGGCAACGCCGCATTCGCAGCGTTCGGTGGCGCGGATTTCGGCGGTGATCGAGCCGGGCAAGACGCTGTGGTTCGAAGACCTGATCGAGATTGCCCGGGCGAATGTGCCGACGGAAACCCAGGTGATGGTGAAGCGCGAGGACGAACAGGCCTTTGCGGAACTGAACGCCGCCAATCCGATCTTTGTCGAAGATGCGGTGCGCTCTTTCGCGGCGGGGCTGATGGCCGAGCCGCGGGTGGGCGATTTCCGCGTCATCGCCAGCCATCAGGAAAGCCTGCACAGCCACGATGCGGTGGCGGTGCTGACCGAAGGCCCCACTTTCGCCAGCGCGAGCCTTGATCCGAAACTGTTCGCATCGCTTGTGCATGCCGGGTGACGCGTTGCGGAGGGCGCCCCCTCCCTTCGCGTGACCCGCGCCCCCCGGGGGATCCCATCGGCATCGGGTTTGCCGCAGGGGATCGCCCGGGGGGTTTCTTTTACAGGAAACACATGCTGCGACGCTTTTCCCATCGCATCACAAAGGCTTCCGCAGCCTGCGCCGTCCCGAAGACGGGCCTCGGGATGATGATCAGCTCTGGTGGCGCTTCCACGAAGACATGGTCCGGCCCCAGACGCACCTGACGGATCGCCTCGGGCGCAAGCAGGCGCGGGGGGCGCCTGCCCATCGTCCAGACCAGACTTTCCCCAAGATCTTCCAGCTGCGCCTCGACCGGCACCGGGATGCGCCGCTTTGCCCGCAACCGCGCCCAAACCGCCAGCACGACAACCGCAAGTCCCAGATGCAAAAGAAAAAACGCCAGCACCTCCAGCAATGCCGCCCCCGATGACGCAGGCCCGCCCAGAGGCAGCACCAGCGGCCAGAACGCCGCAGAGATCAACCAGGTCATCAACAGAAACCGCTGAAACCCGTTCATCCGGTTCGGAAGATGCTCCCACGCAAGCGCATCGGCCCGACGGAGCAGAAAGGAAAACTTCGCGGCGGAGTTCGTCAGCATCATCTCGCCTCCTCCAGAATACCCGGTGCTCTACCTATGGTTGCACGACTTTCGGAACAAAATCAACACGGCCAAAGCGAACAAAAGTCGAACGGACTTGGCTTTGCCGGAACGCAAGCTATAGTGGCGCCCCATGAGCAGTATCCTTGATGATGACGATTTCGGCGGGCTGAGCCTGTCGCAACGCGCCATGATGGCGGCGCGGGGTCCGGTGGGCACGCCCTGGCTCGACGGTCTGAACGACGCGCAGCGGCGGGCGGTGGAGGCGCTGGATGGCCCGGTGCTGATGCTGGCGGGCGCGGGCACCGGCAAGACCAAGGCGCTGACCGCGCGCATCGCGCATCTGATCCATTCCGGCCGCGCCCGCCCGAACGAGGTTCTGGCCGTCACTTTCACCAACAAGGCCGCGCGGGAAATGAAGGACCGCATCGGCCGTCTGATGGGCCAGACGCTCGAAGGCATGCCGTGGCTGGGCACCTTTCACTCGGTCTGCGTCAAGCTTCTGCGCCGTCACGCGGAACTGGTCGGGCTGCGGTCGAACTTCACCATTCTGGACACAGACGACCAGATCCGGTTGCTGAAACAGCTGATCCTGGCCGCGAACATGGATGAAAAGCGCTGGCCCGCGCGGCAATTGGCCGGGCTGATCGACAGCTGGAAGAACCGCGCCTGGACGCCCGAACATGTCCGCGGCGCGGACACCGCGCATTTCGACAACCGCGGCTCCGAGCTTTACGCCGCCTATCAGGACCGGCTGCGCACGCTGAACGCCGTCGATTTCGGCGATCTGCTCTTGCATATGGTGACGATCTTCCAGCGTCACCCCGACGTGCTGCAGCAGTATCAGCGCTGGTTCAGATATATCCTTGTCGACGAATATCAGGACACCAACACCGCGCAATATCTGTGGCTGCGGCTTCTGGCACAGGGGCATCGCAACATCTGCTGCGTCGGCGATGACGACCAGTCGATCTATGGCTGGCGCGGTGCCGAGGTGGGCAATATCCTGCGCTTCGAAAAGGATTTTCCGGGCGCCGTGGTGGTGCGGCTGGAACAGAACTACCGCTCGACCGAACATATTCTGGCCGCCGCGTCCGGTCTGATCGCCGCCAACCGCGACCGGCTGGGCAAGACGCTCTGGACCGCCGACAAGGGCGGCGAAAAGGTTCGGCTGATCGGCCATTGGGACGGCGACGAGGAAGCGCGCTGGATCGGCGAAGAGATCGAGAAATTATATAATGGTTCCCATCCGTTAGCGAAAAACAGAAGGAACACACGGTCAAAGACTCACGAGCAAGAATTCGAACGGCGCGTAAAAAACCAGCTTCCTCCCATGTTGCCAGAGATTCCGCCTGACACTTTGTTGTCAGATCGTCGAATTTTCGGAGACATTCACACGCGAGGATTGCTGCTCAAGCAATATGGATTGGAAGATCGCTCTTCCAATGTGGAAGCTCTCTTTCAATCGTTTATGCTTGGTGAAATCACTATCCTTGTCCGCGCCAGCCATCAGATGCGCGCCTTTGAAGACCGGTTCCTGACCATCGGCCTGCCCTATCGCGTCATCGGCGGCCCGCGGTTCTATGAACGGCAGGAAATCCGCGATGCGATGGCCTATTTCCGCCTGGCCGTGTCGCCCGACGATGATCTGGCCTTCGAGCGGGTGGTGAACCTGCCCAAACGGGGTCTGGGCGACAAGGCGCAGGCGGTGATTCAGACCTGTGCCCGTCAGGCCGAGGCGGGTCTGGTGATGGGCGCGAAAGCGGCGCTGCAACAGGGCGCGATCGGCGGCAAGGCGGCAGGGGCCCTGCGCGCTTTCCTCGACGGAATCGGGCGCTGGCATGCGGCGGTGCTGGAGAATGCCGACCATGTGCGGCTGGCCGAAACCATTCTGGAGGAATCGGGCTATACCGACATGTGGCTGGCCGACAAGACGCCCGAGGCGCCGGGGCGGCTCGAAAACCTGAAGGAACTGGTCAAGGCGCTGGAAAGCTTCGAGAATCTGCAGGGCTTCCTCGAACATGTCGCGCTGATCATGGACAACGACAAGGACCAGTCCGAGGACAAGGTCTCGATCATGACCCTGCATGCGGCGAAGGGGCTGGAATTTCCGGCCGTCTTCCTGCCCGGCTGGGAGGACGGGCTGTTTCCCAGCCAGCGCGCTCTGGACGAGGGCGGGCTGCGCGCGCTCGAGGAAGAGCGGCGGCTGGCTTATGTCGGCATCACCCGGGCCGAGGAGATTTGCACCATCTCCTTCGCGGGCAACCGGCGGGTTTACGGGCAATGGCAGTCGCAGCTGCCCTCGCGCTTCATCGACGAATTGCCCGCCACGCGGGTCGAGGTGCTGACCCCGCCCGGGCTTTACGGCGGCGGCTTCGGCGCGGCGACGCAGACCGGCTTTGGCAGTCTGGAAGCCCGCGCGACCAAGGCCGATGTCTACAATTCCCCGGGCTGGAAACGGATGGAAAGCCGCGCCAGCACGCCGCCGCGGCCCAAGGCGCGCACGGTGACGACGGTGGACAGCCTCGCCTTTGGCGTGGGCGACCGGGTGTTCCACGTCAAATTCGGCTATGGCGAGGTGATCGATCTGGAAGGCGATACCGCCTTGATCGAATTCGACAAGGCCGGGTCGAAACATGTCAAGGCCGGGTTCCTGAAACCCGCCGTCGGGCTGGACGACGTGCCGTTCTGAGCCCCGGTTCGGGCGGATCAGGAAGGGCACTGCCTTTCCCCGCCCGCATCGCAACAGCCGCGGCAAGACCGTTTCCCCAAGCGCAACAAAGGCCTGCGTCCCGCCCCGGCGGCGCGAATGCGCCCGCCGATGGCGGGGCGGGCGCAGGCCGAGGGCCTTTGGGCCCTCGGCGGGCAGGGGGAAATGCTGCGCGGGGCCTCGGCGATGGCCTCGGCCCGATCGGGCGTCAGACCTGCACCACCCGCACCGCCCCGCCCGAGGCGGTCAGCGCGATCTCGCCCTTGGCCAGCCGCAGCGCGTCATTGCCGAAGACATCGAGCCGCCAGCCGTTCAGCGCCGCCACGTCGCGCTTGCCCGCGGCGATCCGGTCCAGATCCGAGGCGGTGGCGATCAGCTTCGCCGCCACCCCGGCCTCTTCGGATTTCGCCTTCAAAAGCACCCGCAACAGATCGGCCAAGGCCGTGTTCACCTGCAGCTGCGCGTCCTCGTCGGGCACACGCGGGAAATCCTCGGGCTTCGTCTCAAGCCCGGCCTTCACCGCCGCGATGATGCCGTCGGCAATGTCGCCCCGCCGCGCCTCGCGCAGCAAAAGCCGCGACTTGCCCAGCTCATCAAGCGACACCGGCTTCGTCGAGGCCAGCTCCAGGAGCGCATCATCCTTGAACACGCGCGAGCGCGGGATGTTCCTGCCCTGGGCAAAGGTCTCGCGGAAGCGCGCCAGTTCGCGCACCACCGCCATGAACCGCCCCGAATTCGTCCGCGTCTTCACCCGTTCCCAGGCGTCCTCGGGACGGGTGATATAGGTCTCGGGGTTCAGAAGGATCGCCTCCTCCTCCTCGACCCATTTTTCGCGGCCCGATTTGCGCAGCTCTTTCGAGAGGAATTCGTAGATCACCCGCAGATGCGTGACATCGGCCAAGGCATAGGCCTTTTGCGCATCGGTCAGCGGACGGCGCGACCAGTCGGTGAAGCGCGAGGTTTTATCCAGCGACTGCTTGGCGATTTTCTTCACCAGCGTTTCATAGCCGACCTGCTCGCCAAAGCCGCAGACCATCGCCGCGACCTGGGTGTCGAACAGGGGCAGCGGAAAGACCCCGGCCTCGGTGAAGAAGATCTCCAGATCCTGCCGGGCGGCGTGAAAGACCTTGACCGTCGCCTGATGGCGGAAAAGATCGTAAAGCGGTTCGAGCGAGAGCCCCTCGACCAGCGGATCGACCAGAACCGCCTCGCCCTCCTTGCCGGGAAGCGCCATCTGCACCAGGCAGAGCTTCGACCAGTAGGTGCGTTCACGCAGGAACTCGGTATCGACCGTCACATAGGGGGCAGCCTTGGCGCGGGTGCAGAACTGCTCTAGTGCGTCGGTGGTGGTAATCGTCTGCATCGTGCCTTTCCCGGGGATCGCGGGGTCATCCCGCCTTGTCCCTTCGGTTTAGGCATTTGTCCGCACAAAGGAAAGCGTGTCGTTGCAGGAATGCACAAAAGGTTGTGAGACGGGCGGCAGGCAACAGGTCTGATCGGGCGGATCAGGAAAGGCATCGCCTTTCCCCGCCCGTCGCGACCAAGCCGGTGACAAGATCGCCTCCCCAAGCGCGCGGGAGGCCTGCGTCCCGCCCCGGCGGCGCGAATGCGCCCGCCATGGGCGGGGCGGGCGCAGGCCGAGGGCCTCTGGGCCCTCGGCGGTCACGGGGCCAATGTGTCGCGTGACCTCGGCGATGGCCTCGGTCAGATCAGCGGATCGCCGTCACAGATCCAGACGGCTGCGGTTGCCGGTCACGAAGCGGCGCAGCACGGCGGGGTAAAGCTTGTGTTCCTGCACCAGAACCCGGGCGGCCAGCGTTTCCGCGGTATCGCCGGGTTCAACCGGCACCCGCGCCTGACCGAGGATCGGGCCGTCATCCAGAACCGGCGTCACCTCGTGCACGGTGCAACCCGCCTCGGCATCGCCCGCCTCGATCGCGCGCTGATGCGTGTGCAGCCCCGGATATTTCGGCAAAAGCGAGGGATGGATGTTCAGCATCCGCCCCTCGAACCGCCTCACGAAATCGGGCGTCAGCACCCGCATGAAGCCCGCCAGACACAGAACATCGGGCTCGGCCGCCAGGACCGGCTTCAGCAGCTCCGCCTCAAACGCCGCGCGATCCTTGCCGAAGGGGCGATGGTCGATCACCGCCGTCGCCACCCCCAGCCGCGCGGCGCGGTCGATCCCCGCCGCCGCGGGATCGTTCGAGGCGACCAGAACCGGCGTCGCATGGCCCAGGCCCTGCATGTCCTCGACCAGACGGATCATGTTCGACCCGCTGCCCGAAATCAGGATCGCGACGCGGGTGGTCACAACAGCTTGCCCGTATAGGCGACGCCCTGCCCCTCGGTCACGGTGCCGATCACGGTGACGCTCTCGCCCGCGGCTTCCAGAAGCGCTTGCAGCGCCGCAGCCCGGTCGGCCGAGACGACGCAGATCATGCCGATGCCGCAGTTGAAGGTCTTGAGCAGTTCCGGCTCGGCCATGTTTGCGGTCTCGGCCAGCCAGCGGAAGACCGGCGGCAGCGGCCAGGAAGAAAGGTCGATCGTCGCGCCCAGACCCTCCGGCAGCACGCGCGGCAGGTTTTCCGTCAGCCCGCCGCCGGTGATATGGGCCAGCGCATGCACGCCCCCCGCGCGGATCGCGGCCAGCGCCTGTTTCACGTAAAGCCGGGTCGGTGCCAGCAGCGCCTGACCAAGCGTGCCGTCACTGAAGGGCGAAGCCGCGTCCCAACCAAGGCCCGAAAGCTCGACCACCTTGCGCACGAAGCTGTAGCCGTTCGAATGCACCCCGTTCGAGCCAAGGCCCAGAAGCACATCCCCCGCGACCACGCCCGCGGGCAGATCGGCGCCGCGCTCCATCGCGCCGACGGCAAAGCCCGCCAGATCGAAATCCTCTTTCGCGTACATGCCCGGCATCTCGGCGGTCTCGCCGCCGATCAGCGCACAGCCCGATTGCGCGCAGCCCTCGGCGATGCCTTCGATGATGGTGGCGGCCTGTGCGACCTCCAGCTTGCCGGTGGCGAAATAATCCAGGAAGAACAAGGGCTCGGCGCCCTGGCAGACCAGATCGTTCACGCACATGGCAACCAGGTCGATGCCGATCGTGTCGACCACACCGGTGTCGATGGCGATGCGCAGTTTCGTGCCGACACCATCGGTCGCGGCCACCAGGATCGGGTCAGTGTAGCCCGCGGCTTTCAGATCAAACAGCGCGCCGAAGCCGCCCAGCCCGGACACGGTGCCGGGGCGGCCCGTGCGTTTCGCCGCCGGTTTGATCCGTTCGACGAGCGCATTGCCCGCGTCGATATCCACGCCTGCATCGGCATAGGTCAGGCCAGTCTTGCGCTCGGTCATCGCTGTCTCCGTCGGATTCGTCGTGCGAAGCCCTAGCGCAAAGGGGGCCGGTTGAAAAGCACCGCGTGGGGGTGCCGCTCAGCCCGCCTGCGCCAAGGCCGCGCGGCGGCGCTCCAGCGCCTCGGGCGTCCAGACCTCGGCGCTTTTGTAATATTCTTCGAACACCTGCGCCCCTTCGGGAAAAACCACCCAGGGCTGTTTCGTCGCGGTGAAGATATGCACATCGGGCGGACAGGCGGCGGGGCTGTCCAGCGTGCCGACGCGGACAAAGGCCAGCGCCCGCCCTGCCCCGGCATAATGGCTGAAGACGGCGACGCGGCAGCTGGGGCAGCGCGCGATTTCCTGCCCCTTGCCCGAAGCCGAAGGGGTCAGCACATAGTCAACCTGCCCCGTCACCTGCAGCCGGTCGGTCTCGATCAGCGTATTGAGCGCAAAGGCGGTGCCGGTCTCGCGCTGGCACCAGCTGCAATGGCAGGCATGGGTGATCATCGGCGCCGCGGTCAGGTGGTAGCGCAGCTGCCCGCAGCTGCAACGGCCCGTCCATTCGGTCATGCGCTTCTCCTCAATGTTGCGCGGTCTCCCACATCTCGTAGCAGCGGGCAAACCGGGTTTCATGCGCCATGCGCAGCGCCGCGGGCAGATCCAGCGCGCGGCGGGGCGAGACATTGACCACGGGCAGCGCCACCGGGCCGCCGAAACGCTCGGCCAGAAAGGCCAGAATGCGGTCCTGCGCCTCGTAACGAAACAGATGCCGCACCGGGCAAGACCCGTCCCTCAGGCTGAGAAAGCGCGATTGCGAGCCATCGGCCTCGGCATTGCCCGGGGTCAGCATCCGGGTGATGAAATCGGCAAAACTCTGCTCGGCGGTCGAACGCGCCGTGCCCTTCAGCGCCGGGCGGCTGCGATAGCGGTAATGCGAGCCGTGCCAGTCCAGCGGATGGCGGATCACCGCCATCATCTCGTAATCGGCCTTCAGAAGCGGCTGCAGACTGCGCGCGTAGCTGGCCACGGTCATATGTTTCATCTGCGGCGGATCGCGCAGGACAATGGCGGCGCGGGCATCCAGCGCCGCCTCGATCGCAGTGGTGCCGGTCTTGGGAACCGCGAAGAACACAAGGTTTTCGCGGGGAAACACCATCATCGCTGCGCTCTCGCCTGTTGCCGGATCGGGGCGAGTATGGCGGCCCGCGCGCCCCCCCGCAAGCGCCGCCTCAGTCGGGCAGCGCCTGCGCCAGCGCGGTGAAATGCTCGCCGCGCTTTTCGAAATTCGGATACTGGTCGAACGAGGCCGCCGCGGGCGCCAGAAGCACGGTATCGCCCGGCTCTGCCTCCTCTGCGGCGCGGGCCACGGCGCGTTCCATCGTCTCGCAGATCTCGTGTTCGAGCGGCGCCAGTTCCAGCGCGAAATCGCGCCCCGAATGGCCGATGAAATAGGTCTTCTTCACCGAGCCCAGAAGCGGCTTGAGCGCGCTGACGCCACCTTCCTTGCCCATGCCGCCGACGATCCAGCGGATGTTCGAAAACGCCTCCAGCGCCTTGGCCGCGCTGTCGACATTGGTGGCCTTGCTGTCGTTCACATAGCGCACGCCGCGCTTTTCCGCGATGGTCTGGCTGCGGTGCGGCAGCCCGCCGAAACTGTGAAAGGCCTCCTCGATCAGCTTCGGCGCCAGGCCGAGGCTGCGGCAGGCGGCATAGGCGGCACAGGCGTTCTGGTGGTTATGCGCCCCGGGCAGCGCCTTGACGCCGCGCAGATCGATCGAGGCGACCTGCCGCCCCTTGCGCCATTCCGCCAGAAAGCCCTTGCGCGCAAAGACCGACCAGCCGAAATCGCCCAGTTTCTTCGCCGAAGAGACGCGGATCACCCGATCGTCCGTGGCCCCCATCGCCATCTGATTGGCCAGATAGACCCCCTCGGGCTCATCGACGCCGATCACCGCGCGGTCGGGTGCGCCTTCGGCAAACAGCCGACGCTTGGCGGCGAAATAGCCCCCCATGCCGGAATGGCGGTCCATGTGGTCGGGCGAAAGATTGGTGAAAACCGCGATGTCGGGGGTCAGCGCGCGGGCCAGATCGGTCTGGTAGCTCGACAGTTCCAGCACCACCACCTCGCCATCCTCGGGCGGATCAAGGTCAAGGACACCGCGGCCGATATTGCCCGCCATCTGGGTGGCGCGCCCCGCATGTTTCAGGATATGGTGGATCAGCGCCGTCGTCGTCGATTTGCCGTTCGAGCCGGTGATGCAGACGGTGCGCGGCGTGACGTCGAAATCATCCCAGCCCGCCGTCGCCCAGGAGCGGAAGAAAAGCCCGATGTCATTGTCGACCGGCACGCCTGCCGCCATCGCCGCGGCGATGACCGGATTGGGGCGGGGATAAAGATGCGGAATGCCGGGTGAGGTGATCAGGGCGGCGATGCCCTCAAAGGCGCCCGCCCGGGTCAGATCGGTGCAGGCGTAGCCCGCGGCCTCGGCCTTGGCGCGGGCCTCGGGGCTGTCGTCCCAAAGCACGGGCTCGGCGCCCCCTGCCCGCAATGCCGCCGCCGTGGCCAGACCCGAGCGCCCGAGCCCCAGCACCGCGACGCGCGCACCCTCATATCCCTGAACCGGTATCATCTGCGACCTCCGTAAGCTGCGGGGGTGAATTGGGCCCGCGCCGCGCGGCCCAAGAGGGGGGCGCGCAGCCCCCCTTTCGGGCGGCGCCGCAAGGCGTCGCACCCCGTCGCGGGATCCGCTGGGAAAAGGTCGGAAGACAGGCGCCGGTCCGGCCCGGTCTCGCCCGCATTCCCCGGGCCGCCGCCATCCTTGAGGGGCCGGGGCGCGCGTTCTGGGGCGCGGCGGCCACAATGCGGGCGTGGCGGCGTCAGCCCCGATCCGGCGCCCGCAAGGCAGGATCGGTTGCCGGGCGGCAAGGCCCGGCGGCCGCATCGGGGGCGCAGGCGCCCCCGCCGATGTCAGCCTCTCAGCGCTTCTTCAGCGCATAGCCCGCGATCGAGACGAAGCAGAGCACCACCGCGCCCGCAAAGGCGACCGGCGCCAGGCCCGGCTGGGTCATCGCGAAGATCAGCGCGACGATGTTGAGCAGGGCGAGGAACACCCAGACCGAGGTGCGGGCGCGTTCGGCGGTCATCGGGCGGGTATCGGCGCCGACGATCACGTCGAGGAACTTGCACAGCGCCAGCGTACCGACGGTCAGCGCAAAGACCGGGCCCCAGCCCAGCGTCAGATTGCTCATGCCGGTCAGATCGGCAAAGAACACGAGGAACGGCAGCAGCAGCGCCGTGACTTTCAGCGGGTCCGTGAAGTTCTTGATCATGCGGGTCTTCCTTCCTTTTCAAGGGTCAGCGGATCTTCAGCGTGGCAAGGCCTATCAGCGCAAGAACAAGCGAGACGATCCAGAAGCGGATCACGATCTGCGGTTCGGCCCAGCCCTTCTTCTCGAAGTGGTGGTGGATGGGTGCCATCAGGAACACCCGTTTGCCGGTGGCCTTGAAGTAAGCCACCTGAATGATGACCGAGAGCGCCTCGACGACGAAAAGCCCGCCGACGACGCCCAGAACAAGCTCGTGTTTGGTGCAGACGGCGATGGCGCCCAGGGCGCCGCCAAGGGCAAGGCTGCCGGTATCGCCCATGAACACCGCCGCGGGGGGGGCGTTGTACCACAGAAAGCCCAGGCCCCCGCCGATCAGCGCGGCCGTGAAGACGAACAGCTCCCCGGTGCCGGGCACGAAATTGACGCCCAGATATTGCGTGAAGTCGGCCCGGCCCACCACATAGGCGATGCCGCCCAGCGTTCCGGCCGCGATCATCACCGGCATGATCGCCAGACCGTCCAGCCCGTCGGTCAGGTTCACCGCATTGGCGGCGCCGACGATCACGAACATGGCGAAGGGCACGAAGAAGATGCCAAGGTTGATCAGCACGTCCTTGAAGACCGGCAGCGCCAGCATGTTGGTCAGTTCCGGCGGATGCATCAGCGCGGCAAAGACCGCCGCCAGCGCCGCCAGCGCGAGGCCCAGCGCCATGCGCGTGCGCCCCGAGACGCCCTTGACGTTCTGTTTCGTCACCTTGGCGTAATCATCGGCAAAGCCGATCGCGGCATAGCCATAGGTGACGCCCAGCACGATCCAGACATAGCCATTGTCAAGCCGCGCCCAAAGCAGCGTCGCGAACAAGAGCGCCGAGAGGATCAGCAAGCCCCCCATCGTCGGCGTGCCCGCCTTGGCGAAATGGGTGGCGGGGCCGTCGTTGCGGATCGGCTGGCCCTTGCCCTGCTTGCGGCGCAGCATGTCGATCAGGGGCCGCCCGAACAGGAAGCCGAAGATCAGCGCGGTGAAGAAGGCCCCACCGGCGCGGAAGGTGATGTAGCGGAAGAGGTTGAAGAAATCGCCCCCGTCCGAAAGGTTCGCAAGCCAGTAAAGCATTATTCTTTTCCCTTGAAGGCCTCTGCCGCGCCGGGCTGACCGAGTTTTCTGAGCGCGTCAACCACGAGCGAAACCTTCGAGCCTTTCGATCCTTTTACCAGCACCACATCCCCTGCATCGACCAGATGCGGCGCGCGGGCGGCCAGATCCCTGGCGGTCTCGACCCATTCGCCCCGCTTCTCCCGCGGCAGCGCTTCGTGAAGCGCCCGCATCCGCGGTCCGGCCAGATGCACGATGTCTATCGATACCATTGCGGGCAGTTCGGCAATCGCGGCATGAAGCCGCGCCTCCCCCGCGCCCAGCTCCAGCATGTCGCCCAGAATGGCCACCCGACGGCCGCGTTTGACCCGCCCCACCCCGTCGCGCGGAACCTGCCCGGCCAGCACCTCGAGCCCCGCTTCCATCGAAGCGGGATTGGCGTTGAAGGCATCGTCGAAGAGATCGAAGCTTTGCGCTTCGTCAATCAGGTCAAGCCAGATCCGCTCGCGCGTGCCGCGCCCGGCGGGGGGCGCCCAAAGCCCGATGTCGAGCGCCGCAACGGCGGGATCGGCGCCCACCGCCCGCGCCAGGGCAAGAACCCCCAAGGCATTGTTCGCAAAGTGTTTTCCTGGCGTCATCACCTTGAAAAGCATGGGCTTTCCGGCCTGTTCGGCCTGCACGATCGTGGCATCCCCCGCGATCTTTGCGCTGACCAGCCGATAGTCCGATCCGGGCGCGGGACCAAAGGTCACCACCTGCCCGGCGCGCGCCTTTGCCGCAGCCAGAAGGATCGGCGTGCTCTCCAGTCCGGTGGGCACGACGGCGGTGCCGCCGGGCTCCAGCCCGTCGAAGATCGCGGCCTTTTCGCGCGCGATGTCGTCGAGGGTTTCGAAGGCCTCCAGATGCGCCGCGGCCACCGTGGTGATCATCGCGGCATGGGGTCGCGCCATCTTGACCAAGGGCGAAATCTCCCCCGGGTGGTTCATTCCCACCTCGATCACCGCGAAATCGGCCTCGGCGGGCATCCGCGCCAGCGTGATCGGCACGCCCCAGTGGTTGTTGAAGGACGCCTCGGCGGCGTGAACGCGGCCCTGCGCCGACAGAACCGCGCGCAGCATCTCCTTGGTCGAGGTCTTGCCGACCGAGCCCGTCACCGCGATCACCTGCGCGCGCGCGCGCGCCCGGCCCGCCCGGCCCAGGTCTTCCAGCGCCCTCAGCACGTCCGGCACCAGCAGCAACGGGTCTTCCTCGGAACAGCCCTCGGGAATGCGGCTCACAAGCGCGCAGGCGGCGCCCTTTTTCAGCGCGTCGGCGACGAAATCATGGCCGTCGCGCACGTCCTTCAGCGCCACGAACATTTCGCCCGGGCGGATCGAGCGGGTGTCGATCGAAAGCCCCGTCGCCATGAACGGCCGCGTCGCGCGGCCCCCGGTGGCGACGGCCGCGTCGATCGAGGTCCACAAAACAGCCATGTCAGATCTTCCCATCCAAGGCGGCCACGGCGATCGAGGCCTGTTCGGCATCGTCAAAGGGGAAGACATCGGTGCCGATGACCTGCCCGCGTTCATGCCCCTTGCCCATGATCAACAGCGCATCGCCCGGGCCCAGCGCATCGACACCGCGCAAGATCGCCTCGGCGCGGTCGCCCACCTCGGTCGCCTCGGGTCCGGCGCCCGCCATGACGGCGGCGCGGATCAAGGCCGGGTCCTCGGTGCGGGGGTTGTCGTCGGTGACGATGACCGCATCGGCATGGGCGGCGGCGGCCGCGCCCATCAGCGGCCGTTTCGTGCGGTCGCGATCCCCCCCGGCGCCGACGATGGCGATGATGCGGCCCAGAACATGCGGGCGCAGCGCCCGGAGCGCGGTTTCGACCGCATCGGGCGTATGGGCGTAATCGACGAAGACGGTGGCGCCATTCGTGCGCGTCGCGGCCAGCTGCATCCGGCCGCGCACGGTTGCAAGTTGCGGCAGGACCTCGAAGACGGCTTTCGGCTCGGCGCCGCAGGCGATCACCAGCCCCGCCGCGGTCAGCACGTTCATCGCCTGAAAGCCGCCGATCAGCGGCAGGCGCACCATCTGCGGACCGCCCTGCCACAGGAAGCGGACATCCTGCCCCGCGGCGTCGAAACGCTGCCCCTGCAGCTGGATCTCGCAGGTGTCGCCCTGCCCGACCCGGATCAGCTTTTGCCCCCGCGCCCGCGCCCGTTCGACCAGAACCGCCCCTTTCGGATCGTCGGTGTTGATCACCGCCGTCCCCTCCTCGGGCAGGACGCGGCTGAAAAGACCGGCCTTGGCGTCGAAATACTCGTCAAAGGTGGCGTGATAATCGAGATGGTCTTGCGTGAAATTGGTGAAGGCGGCGGCTTTCAGCATCACGCCATCCAGACGCCGCTGCGCCAGCCCGTGGGAACTGGCCTCCATCGCCGCATGGGTGACGCCCGCCGCGGCCATTTCGGCCAGCAGGCGGTGCAGGGTGATCGGCTCGGGCGTGGTGTGGCTGGAGGGCGCGGCAAAGGCGCCCTCGACCCCGGTGGTGCCGATGTTCGCGGCATCAAGCCCAAGCGCCTGCCAGATCATCCGGGTGAAGGTCGCAACCGAGGTCTTGCCGTTCGTGCCAGTCACCGCCACCATCGTCGCGGGCTGGGCGCCAAAGAACAGCGCCGCCGCGCAGGACAGCGCCAGCCGCGCATCCTCCACGACAAGCAGCGGCACGGTGCCGCCCGCCAGCGCCTGCCGGGCGGTGTCCTCGCCCGCGCGGTCGGTCAACACCGCGCCCGCGCCGCGTTCCAGCGCCGCCGTCACGAAGGTTGCGCCATGAACCCTGGTGCCGGGCAGCGCCGCGAACAGATGCCCGGGCTTGACGAGGCGGCTGTCCACCGAAAGGCCCGTCACCGCAACGTCGCTTCCCGGGCGGGCCGTCAGCCCCAATGCACTCAAAGGCTTCGCCGTGAGGGCCATATCTTGTGTCCTTGTTCAGTTCCTGCGCCATTTAGAGGCGAAGGCAGGCGGGCGTCAACGCAAGCCTTGAAAACAAGGGCCGGGCAGCCCAGCGGGTCAGTTTGGGGGGTCAGTTCGGATCAGGCCCGGGCGGGCAGCGGCGGGGGCGGAAAGACCCGGTCGAAGCCCCAGGTGAACAGGAAGGTATAGATCAGGAAGCAGATCAGCAGCGCCGCCTCCATCGCGACGGCCTCGGCCGGGCTGACGCCGTAAAAGCCCATGTAAAGCGGCACGGTGAACAGGAAAAGCCCGCCCTCGAAGCCCAGCGCATGCAGCGCGCGCAGGGCAAGGCTGCGGCGCAGCCGGAAGCGCTGTTCGGCCGCCTCGAAGCCGGTGTTGAAGACCAGGTTCCAGATCAGCGCGATGCCGGTGACAAGGACGGAGACAAGAAGCGAGTCCGCCGCCGGACCGGCGCTGAGCCGGGTCAGCAGCAGCGTCGAGAGCGCGATCGCCCCCGCTTCGAAGGTGAGGACATAGATCAGCCGCCGCAGCGGTGCAGAAAAGGTGAACATGGCAGGTTGACGCCCGTGGCGTCCCGATTTGCAATCGGACCGTCCCGACAATTGCGCGAAGCCTGTGGCGCCACGGTTTCCGCGCCCGGCCCGCCCAGTATCCCGCCGCGGGCGGCGGGGTCAAGAGGCAAGCGGCCTCAGGGGCGGGCGCGGCAGACCAGCGTGCCCGGCTCTCCCGGGGCCAGAAAGGGGCTGCCGGGCGTGGCCTTGTCCGGCCGCTCGGGCAGATCGCGGGCGCGGCCAAGCCGGGCGCGGGGAAGGGCAAAGACCAGTTCCTGCGCCAAAACCGCACCGTCGGGCCCGAAGCTGACGCGCAGAAGAGAGAGCGGCAGGCCCAGAAAGCTGCCCTCCAGCTGCACCTCGATCCGCAGGATCGGGCCGCGCCTTTCGGCGCGGATCTGTTCGGGGGCGAGCCAGCCGCCCGGCGGCCAGGGCAGCGGCAGCCCGTCAGAGGGCACCGGCCCCTCGGGCGCGGCTTGCGCCTGCGGGAAACGCGCGCGCAGGCTGTCCAGAAAGGCGCGCAGCGGCGGCGCGGGGCTGCAGCGCTCCATCCCGGCCAGGGTGTCATCCAGCGCGGGCAGGCGCGGGTCCGGGCCGGGGTCGATGCGCAGGATCTTGCCCGCCTCGGTGGTGATCACCAGCCAGCCCTCGACATCCTCGGCGATGAAGGTGACGGGGCTGCCCAGAAGATCGGAGCCGCAGCCCGGCCCGGTGCCGCGCAGAAGATCGGCCCCGCCGCGACCGGGGATCTGCAGCGAGATCAGCTCGCCGCGGCAGCCGGGGTCCGGCGGGATCGGCGCGCGCTGAATGGCGCAGGTGCCGCGATAGTAGACGCCGCCCGCGCGCGTCAGCTCGCAGGCGCCCGCATAGGGAAGATCGGCGGCGATCCCGGGTCCCGCCGCGGCCCAAAACAGGCCAAGCGCGCAGAGAAAGGCGACAAGAAAGCGGGGAAGAACGGTCATCGGGGGCCTTTGCGAAAGCCGCGGTCCGGCGCAGCATGACGCCAAGCGCTGAAGGAAAGGCTAATCCGCCCCGGCCCGGACGCTTTTTCCGCGCAAGCCGCCGCGGGGCCCGGGGGTCAGTAGAAACCGACCTCGCGGACCTCGATCTCGGCCTCATGCGCGCGGCCATAGGCGACGACGCCGACCGAGCGCAGGCTCTTCACCGCGGGCGTGCCCGGCATCAGCCGCCCCGAGGCGCGAAAGGCGGTGAAGGGCAGCCGGATCTCGGCCCAGTCGGGGGTGACCTCGAAGGGCGCCTGATAATATTGCCAGGGCATCAGCGTCGCGCCATTGCGCAGATGCGCGAAATAGCGCTGGCCATTGCCGCGCACGATCAGCCGCAGCCCGGTCGTGCCCGCGGGCGGCGGCGCGGCCAGATCAAGCCGCATCTGGATGAACCCGCCGTTGTTTTCGGTGCTGACCCGGCCGGTCATCCGCGCATGCGGGGCGCCGTCCCCCGTGACCATCTCCAGCCGCCCGGTCGAGACGCCGCCCATCACGGCATCGGTGAAAAAGCGCCAGCGGGTTTCGGGATGCATGGTGAAATCCTCGATCACGATATCGGCGGCCTCGGCGGGCCGGGCCACACCCAGCCCGAGCCCGAGCAGGAGCAGGAGGACAAGGGATAACGGCCTGCGCATCGACTCCCCCCAGGGTTGCGAGGCTCTCAGGGGACCATGAAACCCGGCCTTTGGCCAGCGGTTTTCACGGCCCCCCGGATCAGAACCGCGCCAGCCGATAGGGCGCGGGATCGACGATCGGCGCGTGATCCGTGGCCAGATCGGCCGCCAGATGCCCCGCCGCCGGGCCGGTGCCGAAACCATGGCCGGAAAAGCCGGTGGCGAGGATCAGACCGGGCAGCGCGGCGACGGTGTCGATCACCGGATCGCTGTCGGGGGTGACGTCGATCATCCCCGCCCAGGCGGCCGCGATGCGGGCCTGATCAAAGACGGGCCAGGCCTTGCGCAGCGCCGCCATCGCCTCGGCGTTCAGGGCGGGGTTGACGTCCGGGTCCATGATCCGGCAGCGCTCGAAGGGCGTGATCTGATCGTCTTTCCAATGCCTTGCCGACAGAAGTTCATGCAGGAAGGTACGCCCCAATCCGACCTGCGTCGCGCCTTTTTGTGCGCGCAGAACCGGCAGGTAGCGCAGCCCCAGCCGCAGATGATCGGGCGTCAGCGGCGCATCAAGCCGGCCGCGCTGGGTGATGGTGAAGCCGCCGTCCTGACGCTTGCGGAAGGAGAAATCCGGCCCGCCCACGGCGGTCTGGCAGGGGCCCTCCATCGGCGCCGTGCGCAGGACCGAGCAGATCAAGGGCAGTGTCGGCAGGAAGATGCCAAGATTGCCCAGAAACCGCCGCGACCAGAGCCCGGCGGCCAGGATCACCTTTTCGCAGCCGATCTCGCCGCGCTCCGTGATGACGCCAGAGACCTTGCCCGCCGCCGTCGACAGGCTGCGCACGGCACAGTTTTCGACGATCTGGCCGCCCTTCGCCAGCACCGCCCGGGCCAGCGCGGCACAGGCGAGCGAGGGCTCCGCCCGCCCGTCCGAAGGCGTGTGCACGCCCCCCAGCCAGTCGCCCTGCCCGCCCGGCACCAGCCGGTCGATGTCCTTGGGCGCAAGCAGGCGCGCGCCCAGATCAAGGGCCGAAACCGCCTTCAGCCAGTCCTCGTAAATCCCCATCTGCTTTTGCGAGCGGGTGACGAACAGGATCCCGGCCGCGCGATAGCCGCAATCGGCGCCGATCCGGCCGGGCATCTCGGCCCAAAGCCGGTCGGCGGCCTGCGCCAGCGGCACATCGGCGGGCGCGCGCGAGGTCTTGCGCACCCAGCCGAGATTGCGCCCCGATTGCTCGGCGCCGATGCGGCCCTTTTCAAGGACCGTCACCGGGATGCCGCGCTCGATCAGCGTCAGCGCGGCGGACAAGCCCACGATGCCCGCGCCGATCACGACGACGGTGGTTTGCGCCGGAATGTCGGCGGTGGAGGGCGGAAGATTGGCAAGCGGTTCCATGGCTTACACCCCCAGCCGGATCACTTCGGCGCCCTGCGCCGCGCCGCGGAAAGCGGTCACTTCGATCTCCACCTTGTAGACCGTCGAGCCCAAGGGCGGGCAGGTCACGGTCAGCGCCGGATCGACGCCGCGAAAGACCTCGGCGAAGATCGCCATCACCGCGGGTGTGTCGGCGGGCTCCTGAATGAAGACGCGGGCGGCGATCACGTCGCCCAGACCCGAGCCGACCGCCGCCAAAGCGCGGGCGATATTGGCGAAGACCTGATGGGTCTGCGCGGCCACGTCCTCGGGGATCAGCTTGGTGTCGGGATTGCGCCCGGCGGTGTTCGAGACCTGGATCCAGTCGCCCACGGCGACCAGACGGGAATAGCTGCTTTGGTCCTCCAGCACCGCGCCGGATTTCAGCTTCACGATCTTTGTCATGGATTTTCCTGAAGGTTTGGGGGGCTGATCCCGGGCAGGATGGCGCCCCCCTGTTGGTCAGCGCAGGACGGGTTCGTCCCAAAGGTTCAGCTTCACGCCGATGCCGCGTTCCAGCGCGTTGCGGTAAAGCACCGTGCCCCAGGCGACATCCTCGACCGGCATGCCGCCCACCGACATGATGATGATTTCCTGATCGTTCTTGCGGCCCGGCGCCTCGCCCGCGACGATGGCGCCAAGGTCTTCCAGATCGTCATGGGAGAGTTTCCCCTCGGCGATCATGTCCATGAACTTGACGCCGATCACCGGGATGGTGGCATGCGCGGGCTTTGGCACCTCTTCATACCAGGCCTCGTAAAGCCCGGTATTATCAAGCACTTTTCGCACGTCGGGGGCCTGCATCCCCTCGTCGATGTTGCACACCGCGGGCATCGCCATGAAGGCGCCGGGCTTGACCCAGTCGCGTTTGACGATCGGATAAGTCGAGGGGTCGCCGGTCTCGCCCGAGTTGCAATAGGAGAACAAATCCGAGCCGCGCACGACCTCTTCGATGCTGTCAACGACCGTCACGCTGGTGATCTGCGGATAGGTTTCCGCCACCCAGGCCAGGAAGTTCTGCAGGCTCTTCTCGCCGCGGCCCTTGACCTTCAGCGTGTCGATTTTCGGGCAGGCGACCATGAAGGCGGCCAAAGTCGTCTTCGCCATCACCCCCGGCCCCAGGATACCGACGATCTTCGAGTCGGGCCGGGCAAGATGACGCGCCCCCACGCCGGGCACCGCCCCGGTGCGATAGGCGGACAGGAGGTTGGCCGACATATGCGCGAGCGGCGCCCCGGTCTCGGTGTCATTGAGCGTGAACATCAGGATCGAGCGCGGCAGGCCCCTTTGCCGGTTCGCAATGTTCGAGCCGTACCACTTCATCCCGGTGGTGCAGAAGCGGCCGCCCAAGTAAGCGGGCATCGCCATGAAGCGGCGGTCCGCGGTGGGTTTCGGCATCGTCGGGAACGGGCTTTCGGCCGGAAAGACCACCATCGCGCCGTGGCTGTCGTTGTTCGGCCCGGCCATGCGGTAATCGCCCGCGTGCAGAAGGCCGAACATCTCCTCCATGCAATCGACGCAAGCGGCCATGTCGGTGACGCCCGCCTTGATCATGTCGGGTTCGGAAAGGTACAGAAAGTCGATACGCGTTTCGGCGTTCATGGGATTTCTCACTGGTTTGGGAAGGGATGCCCCGCCGGGTGGCAGGGCGGGAAAGGCTCAGTCGAAGGCGCGGCCAAGGCGGGCGTAAAGCTCGGGCTGGCTGCGCTTGATCCGCAGCGCAAGAAGCGAACCCGAGGCCGCGACGCAGACCACGATCACCGGGAAGGCCTGCACGATCGGGCTTTCGGACCCGGTCAGCATCGAGAGGTTCGACCAGACAAGGCCGAAAGCGGTCATCAGGCCCAGCGTGGCAAGGATCGGCGCGACAAGGGTGACAAGGGGCGAGCGGCCAAAGCTGTCACGGCGGAAAAAGGCGATGACGGCGACCGAGACCATGATCTGCACCGCGACGATGGAGAGCACCGCAAGCGCCGACATCCAGGAGAAGACGACGCCGTAGGGGTCGGCGCCGATCAGCGCGAAAAGACCGAGGATCGTCGCCACCAGCGCCGCCTGCACCAGCCCCGCCACATGCGGCGAGCCGTGATCGTCATGCACTTTCGTCACATGCGAGGACAGCAGCCCCTCGTGCCCCAGCGCGTAGAAATAGCGGTTGAGCGTGTTGTGGAAGGACAGAAGGCAGGCAAAGAGGCTGGTGATGAGGAGGACATTGGCCAGTTTCACCACCCAGCCGCCCAGAAGCGCCTCCATCGGGGCGAAATAGAACCCTTCGAGCGAGGCGGAGGCGGCGGCCTGCGCCTTGTCGGGGCCGTAATATTGCACGATCGCCCAGGTCGAAAAGGCATAGAAGGCGGTGATCAGGATCACGGCGATATAGGTCGCGCGGGGGATGGTGCGGTCGGGGTTCGAGGCTTCCTCGCCGAAGATCGCGGTGGCTTCGAAGCCGACATAGGAGCCGAGAACGAAAACCATGGTAACGCCAAGGCCGGGGCCGAAAACCTCGGACAGGCGGAAGCCCGAGACCGAGATCCCGGCCGCGCCGCCGCCATGGGCGAGGATCGCGAGATCAAGGACAAGCAGGATCACCAGCTCGGCAATCATGCACAGGCCCAGGATCACCCCCGAAACCGCGATGTGACGCCGCCCGAGAGCGACGACGATGGCGAGCCCCGCAAAGGCCCAGACCCACCAGGGCAGATCAAGGCCGAGCGAGGCGGCAAAACCCGAGACGAAGACGGCGAAAAGCGCAAAGACCGAGATCTGGATGGCGAAATAAGCCAGAAGCGCCGTCAGCGCGCCGCCGATCCCCGCCGGGCTGCCAAGGCCGCGGGTGATATAGGCGTAAAACGCCCCGGCGCCGCTGATGTGGCGGGTCATCGCGGTGAAGCCGACCGAAAAGAGCAGGTAAAGAATGCCCGCCAGGATGAAGGCGCCCGGCACCCCCGCGCCATTGCCGAAAGCAAAGGCGGGCGGCGTCGCGCCCACGACCGCAGTCATCGGCGCGGCGGCCGCGACGACAAAGAAGATGATATGCGCAAGCCCGATCGAATTGGCCTGCAGGCGGTTTGCGCCCGGTTGGTTTTCCATTTTACCGATCCCTGTTTCGGTTTCTTTGGAACCGGTCTGCAGGCGGCGGGACAAGAGCGGCCATTGCAAAACGCGCCAAAAATCCGATAGTTTGCGCCAATGCACCCCCAAGGGGGGAAAATGAGGAAAAATGTCCACGATCAGCACCCCGCTGCCCGGAATGCTGTCTGTCAGGGCCCTGATTTTTGGGCCAATTCTGGAATACTTTGCCGATGATCCGGGCAAGTTGAAAACTCTGCTTTCCCGTGAACAGCTCTCGCCCGAGGTGCTGGCCGACCCTTACGAAGCGATTCCCTTGCAAAGTTATCTCTCGATTTTCGAGGCTGCGGCGGAGTTGGCAGGGGATCCGCTCTTTGGCGCACGCTTGGGCTTCGGGATGCGGCCGGGCAATCTGGCGCCCATCGGGCTGCGCGCGGTGCAGGCGGGCACGATCCGCGGCGCGCTGACCGCCTTTGCGCGCTGGTCGGGGGCGCTGCAAAGCGCCACCCAATCCAGCCTGACCGAGGAGGAGGACCAGCTGGTCTTCACCTACCGGCTGACGGCGCCGGTGCTGATCGCCTCGCGGCAGGATACGGAATTCAGTCTGGCCGCCGTCTGTCGGCTGATCCGCGGCGCCTTTGATCCGCGCTGGCGGCCGCTGGAGATCCGCTTCACCCATCCGCCGATCGCCGAGAAGCCGCGGCTTGAGGCGCTGTTTCGCGCGCCGGTGCGCCATTCCCAGCCCGTCAATGCCATCGTCTTTTCCGCCGCCGGGGCCGACCGGGTGCATCGTGCCGAGGACCCGGACATGATCGCGCTTATCGAGCGGCATCTGCAGGATCTGACCGCCGATGCGGGCCGGTCCGAAAGCCTTGCGACGCAGGTCGAGGCGCTGATCGACCTCTATCTCGGCGTGCGGCCGATCGATCTGCCGACCATCGCGACGGCGTTGCGGATGGCGCCGCGCAGCCTGCAACGGCGGCTGGCCGAGGAGGGGCAAAGCCTGAGCGGGCTTTTGCGTCGGCAGCGGCAGCGCCGGGCCGAGGTGCTCTTGCGCGAACGCGGCCTTTCGGTCGAGGCGGTGGCGCAGGCGCTTGGCTATGCCGATGGCACGGTGTTCTGGCGGGCCTGGCGCAGCTGGACCGGCGAGGCGCCCAGCCGCCCTGCCCCGAACTGACGCCGGGCCGGTTTTCGGTGGCCCTTGCCCCCGCCGCGGGCTAGTTTGGCGCAAATCGCAGGAGACCGCCCGTGTCGCACACCATCTTCATCCTGAACGGCCCGAACCTGAACCTTCTGGGCAAGCGCCAGCCGGACATCTACGGCGCCGAGACGCTGGCCGATGTCGAGGCCCGTTGCCGGGCGCTGGCCGAAAGCCTTGGGGTCACGGTGGCGTTCTTTCAGTCGAACCATGAGGGCGTGATCATCGACACGATCCATCGCGCCCGCGAGGAAGCCGCCGCGATCATCATCAACCCGGGCGCCTTCACCCATACTTCGGTCGCGATCCTTGACGCGCTGAACGCCTATGACGGGCTGGTGTTCGAATGCCACATCTCGAACGTGCACAAGCGCGAGCCCTTCCGCCATCACAGCTATGTCTCGGGCCGGGCCGATGGCGTGATGGCGGGCTTTGGCACCGAGGGCTACGAGCTCTGCCTGCGCCGGGCCTGTTCGCTGCTGTCAAAGGCTTAGGCGGGGCGCAGCCGGGCACAGGCGGCGCTGATCCGCGCCAGGGCTTCGCGCAGCTCGGCCTCGGAGGTCGCGTAAGAGATGCGGAAATAGGGCGAGAGGCCAAAGGCCGCGCCGGGCACCATCGCCACCTCGGCGGTTTCGAGCAGCCAGGCGCAGAACTCGCGGTCGGTGGTGATCGTGCCCCCCTCGGGCGTGGTCGCGCCAATGAGGCCGGAACAATCGGCAAAGGTGTAGAAGGCCCCTTCCGGCACCCGGCAGGTGATGCCGGGAATGGCGTTCAGCCCCGCCACCACCAGATCGCGGCGGCGCTGGAAATCGGCGGCGCGGGCCGCCAGCAGATCCTGCGGCCCGTTCAGCGCCGCCAGCGCTGCGGCCTGCGAAATCGAGGAGGGGCAAGAGGTTGACTGGCTTTGCACCACCGCCATCGCCTTGATCAGCGCCTCGGGGCCCCCGGCATAGCCGATCCGCCAGCCGGTCATCGCATAGGCTTTCGAGACGCCGTTCACCGTCAGGATCCGCCCCTTCAGCCGCGGCTCCAGCGCGGCGGGGGTGGTGAAACGAAACCCCTCGTAACAGATGTGCTCATACATGTCGTCCACCAGCAGCCAGACCTGCGGATGGGCCAGAAGCACGTCGAGCAGCGGGCGGTAATCGGCCTCTGCATAGGCCGCGCCGGTCGGGTTCGAGGGCGAATTGAGCATGACCCAGCGCGTCTTCGGCGTGATCGCGGCAGAGAGCGCGTCAGGCGACAGCTTGAAGCCCTGCGCGCCGTCGCAGGGCACGGCGACCGGCACGCCGCCCGCGATGCGCACGATGTCGAAATACGATGTCCAGCACGGGGTCGGGATGATCACCTCGTCGCCCGGATCGAGCGTCGCCATCATCGCATTGTAAAGCACCTGCTTGGCCCCGGCGGCCACGGTGATTTCCGCAACTGTGTAGTCCAAACCATTCTCGCGCCTGAACTTTTCGACAATCGCCGCTTTCAGCGCCGGGGTGCCGTCCAGCGCGGTGTATTTCGTCTCGCCCCGCGCCATCGCTTCGGCGGCGGCCTGTTTGACATGCGAGGGCGTGTCGAAATCGGGCTCGCCCGCGCCCAGGATGATCACCGGCCGCCCGGCGCGCTGCATCGCCGCGGCCTTGGCGCCGATCTGCAGGATTTCGGAGACGCCAAGCCTGGCGATGCGGTCAGCCGGGCGGAAGGCGGCGGCGGTCTGGTCTTGCAGGGTCATCCGATCCTCATGCGATGTCGAAAACCACGCCCTGCGCCAGGGGCAGCGCGCGGGAATAGTTGATGGTGTTGGTGGCGCGGCGCATGTAGCCCTTCCAGGCGTCCGAGCCGCTTTCGCGCCCGCCGCCGGTCTCCTTTTCGCCGCCAAAGGCGCCGCCGATCTCGGCGCCGGAGGTGCCGATGTTGACATTCGCAATGCCGCAATCCGACCCGGCCGCCGAAAGGAACAGCTCCATTTCGCGCAGATCCAGCGTGAAGATCGACGAGGACAGCCCCGCCGCGACGGCGTTGTGCTCCTCGATCACCGCCTCGAGGGTCGAGAAGCGCATCACATAAAGGATCGGCGCGAAGGTTTCCTCCAGCACCGGGCCGATCTGCGCCTGCATCTCGACCAAGGCCGGGCGGACGTAAAAGGCCGTGTCGGGGCCACAGGCAACCCGGGTGCCGCCATGCACGACGCCCCCGGCGGCGCGGGCAGCATCCAGCGCCGCCTGCATCGCGTCAAAGGCGGCGCGGTCAATAAGCGGGCCGACAAGCGCCTGCGTTTCCAGGGGGTTGCCGACCGAAACCGAGGCATAGGCCCGCATCAGCCGCGACACCAGCGCCTCGTAGATGCTGTCCTGCACGAAAAGGCGCCGCAGCGTGGTGCAGCGCTGCCCGGCCGTGCCCATGGCGCCAAAGGCCACCGCGCGCAGGGTCATGTCGAGATCGGCCGAGGCACAGACGATGCCCGCATTGTTGCCCCCCAGTTCCAGGATCGAGCGGCCGAACCGCGCCGCCACCTTCGGGCCGACGATCCTCCCCATCCGGGTCGAGCCGGTGGCGGAAATCAGCGCCACTTTCGGGCTTTCGACCAGCGCGGCGCCGATCTCCGGCCCGCCGATCAAGAGCTGCGCCAGCCCCTCGGGCGCGGCGCCGAAACGGGTGATCGCATGGGTCAGCACCGCCTGCGCGGCCAGCGCGGTCAGCGGCGTCTTTTCGGACGGTTTCCAGATCACCGGATCGCCGCAGACCAGCGCCAGCGCGGTGTTCCAGGCCCAGACCGCAACCGGGAAGTTGAAGGCCGAAATCACGCCGACGACGCCCAGCGGATGCCAGCTTTCCATCATCCGATGCCCCGGCCGCTCGGTCGCGATGGTCAGCCCGTAAAGCTGGCGCGAAAGCCCCACCGCGAAATCGCAGATGTCGATCATCTCCTGCACCTCGCCCAGCCCTTCGGAAAGGGTCTTGCCCGCCTCGATCGAGACCAGACGGCCCAGATCGGCCTTGGCGGCGCGCAGCTCCTCGGCCCAGAGCCGGACCAGCTCGCCGCGTTTCGGCGCGGGCACCAGCCGCCAGCTGCGAAAGGCGGCGGCGGCGCGGTCGATGGCGGCGGCGACGGTGCCGGGCGTCTCGGGGGTCAGCGCGCCGATCTGCTCGCCCGTCACCGGCGAGAAGCTGGCCATCGCTCCGCCCTGATACGCGGCGGCGGCGACGCCAAGGCGGGAAAGCAGGGTCCGGGTCTCGTCGCGCAGGGTCATCGGGCGTCCTTTCAGGTCAGTCAAGGGCATAGACAAGGCCGACGACCAGCGCCGCGGCGGCCATCAGTCCCAGGGTGAAGCGCAGGTTGAGCGCGAAGGTGACACGCTGCGGCGTGACGCCGAGTTCGCGCCCGGTGATGATCGACATCGCCGAGATCGGCGAGGCGGCAATCGCCAGCGCCCAGGCGAAAAGCAGCGCAAGACCCAGCGCATAGGGGTGATCGGTGCCGACCGGCCCGGCACCGAAAAGGCTGGCCGCCATGATCATCACGATGGTGTGCGGGATCATCACCGCGCCCACGGCCGGGATCAGGACAAGGCAGGCCAGGATCACGCCCAGCGCCGGAAGCTGCCCGCCCGCGATCAGCGCGTCGATCCCCGCCGCCTGCGCCGCTGCCGCCACCGCCGCGCCGATCACTGCCGCCGCCAGAAATATCGTGCTTTCCGTCGCCATCCCCTCGGAGGCGGCCGAAAGCCGGGTCAGCGCGCCCTCGGGGCCGGGGCTGCGCAGGCCGGGCTCCAGCCGCGGCCAAAGCGCGGCCAGCAGCGGCAGCACCAGGCAGGCGGCAATCAGGAAGCTGACGTCCAGCAACCGATGCGCCGCGAGGGTCAGCGCGATCAGCCCGGCGATGGCGGCCAGAACAAGCGCCAGCGCACGGCCCGCCCCCTCGGGCGCGGGGTCCTGCGGGCGCGGTCCCGGCGGAACCGGGGTGGCGGCGGCATCAAGGCCCGCGGCGGCAAGCGACAGGACGGCGACGATGCCGAAGGCCAGCGCGAAGAAGCGCACCGGATCGAGCGTCGGGATGGCGCTGGTGACGATGGCGAAACCAAGCCCGATCGGCGACCAGACCGTCATCAGAAGCGTGCCGCGCAGCGCCGCCAAAGTCATCGCGCGGCTGTCGATGCCGCGCTTGCCCGCCGCCTTGCGCGCCGCATCATGGTTGCGCGCGATGTCGGAAATCATCCCGATCGTGCCGATGTTGAAGAGAACCGAAATCCCCTGCGCGCCCAGCGAGACGGCAAAGACGCGCGCCCGGGCGGAATGGGCGAAAAGCCCCTCGGCGGCGCGGGCGATCAGGCTTGAGCGACGCACCGGGGCGCGGATCAGGCCAAGCGCGGTCAGAAAGGCGGAAAAGGCGGTGCCCTGCAAAAGCGCCGCCTGCATCGCGGGCAGGGCCTTGGGCAGGGCCAGCGCCACGATCAGCGTGGCCAGAAAGGCGCCCGCCAGAAACACCTGCGCGATGCGCGAGACCCGCGGCAGCCGCAACAGCGCCAGAACGATGGCGGTCGCGGCCGAAAGGGTCAGCAGCGCCCCTGCCCCCGGCAGCCAGGCCGCGCCGATCTTGCCCAGAACAAGGCTGGCAAGCAGCAGAAGCGACAGCCCTCCGGCGGCAGAAAGCGCGATTTCGGGGCTTGTCGACAGGCGGAAACGGGGGGGCGTCGTGGGCATCGTCATTCCTCAGATCCGGCAGGCCAGCAGATGCGCCGCCGCCGCGCCAAGGCTGTATCCGGCCTCTTGCGCCAGGCGCAAGGACGCCGGGGTGATCGGGCTGACCGGCAGGGGCATGGCCTCGAGCGGGCGAAGACCCAGGACATGCTCGGCCAAAGCCTTGCCGAAGACGGTGCCGGGGGCGATGCCGCGGCCGTTGTAACCCGCCATGGCGACAGCGTTTTTCCCCAGCACATGCAGGCGCGGCAGGGCGTCGGCGGTCATGCCGATCCGGCCGGACCATTCGCGTTCAAAGCCGATGCCGCGGAGTTGCGGAAAGATCCGGTGCATTGCGCGCAGCGCCCAGGCGCGGTGGATGGCGGCCTCGGCCCGGCCCAGCCGCCCGACCGAGCCGAAAACCAGCCGCCCCGCCGCATCCCTGCGAAAGGACGAGAGCACCGCGCGCGTGTCCCAGCACCCCTCGCCCCCCGGCAGCAGCCCGGCGCAGATCGCCGCGGGCAAGGGCGGCGTCGCCATGTTGAAATAGGGCAAGCCCACCTGCTCGCGGCGCAGCCCGGAAAACAGCGCGCCGGTATAGGCGTCGGTGGCGACGATCAGCGCCGCCGCCTGCACCCGGCCCTCGGGCGTGGTGACGCACCAGCCCGCGCCCTGCGGCCTGGCGCTTGCCGCCGGGCTTTCGGTGCAGATCCGCGCCCCCGCCGCCAGCGCCGCCCGTGCCAGCCCGCGCACATAGGCCAGCGGCTGGATCGTGCCCGCGCGCCGGTCCAGCAGCGCCCCCGCATAGCGCCCGCCGCCCAGCCGCCGCGCCGTTTCGACCGCGTCCAGCACCTCGACCGGGGCGCCCCGCGCCGCCCATTGCCGGGCGCGTTCGGTGATCTCGGCCAGCCCCGCGGCACCGACGGCGCAATGCAGCGTGCCATGCGCGACCGCCTCGCAGTCGATCGCGTGACGGCGCACCAGCGCGAAAACCTCGGCCGGGGCCGCGCCCAGAAACTCCAGCAGCCGCGGCCCCCAGACCGGACCCAGCGCCCGCGGCATCGCCTCGGGCATCACCCACATGCCCGCATTGACCAGCC
The DNA here is from genome assembly GCF_000021865.1 of Rhodobacter capsulatus SB 1003. Lineage (NCBI taxonomy): Bacteria > Pseudomonadati > Pseudomonadota > Alphaproteobacteria > Rhodobacterales > Rhodobacter > Rhodobacter capsulatus. The sequence continues at coordinate 1,589,710 of NC_014034.1, read as the reverse complement.
CGACATTGCGCCCCGAGGCGCCAAAGCCGATCTGCTCCGCTTCCAGCACGATCACCGATCTGCCCGCCTCGGCCAGATGCAGCGCCGCCGACAGCCCGGTGAAGCCCGCGCCGATCACCACCACCTCGGCCTCGGCCGGACCGGACAGCGGCGCCGTCGCAGGCGCGGGCGGCGCCGAGACCTCCCAAAGACCATGCGAGCGGGGATCGTTGCGCATCTGCGCCTCCTGGGGCTGTTCCGGCCCCTTCCTGCCCGGTTTTGCGCGCCAAGGCCAATTCCCGATACATCTCAGGTCATTCCGTTTCGGAATGACCTTTTCGCGCGCCGGGGCGAAAAACCCTTGAGAAACCGGGCGAGAGGCCGCAAAAAGGCCAGACCGGAGGAAAGATGAAGACCCCGCGCCGTTTTCTGCCCTCGCTCTCGCTGTTGCAGGCCTTCGAGACCGCCGCGCGCACGCAAAGCATCACCGCGGCGGCGGCGGAGCTGTCGCTGACGCAAAGCGCGGTGTCGCGGCAGATCCGGGCGCTGGAGGCGCAGCTGGGCACCGAGCTTTTCCACCGCGAAAGGCAGACGATCCGGCTGACCCAGGGCGGCGCGGCCTATGCGCGCGACATCCGGGCGGCGCTGCAAAAGATCTCCACCGCCTCGCTGACGCTGCGGGCCAATCCGGGCGGGGGCACGCTGACGCTGGCGATCCTGCCCACCTTCGGAACGCGCTGGCTGGCGCCGCGGCTGCCCGATTTCCTGGCCGCCCATCCGGGGATCACGCTGAACCTGGTGACCCGGCTGACGCAGTTCGATTTCGCCACCGAGGCGGTCGATGCCGCGATCCATTTCGGCGTGCCGGACTGGCCGGGGGCGGAGTGCACCTGGCTGCGCGGCGAACATGTGGTGCCCGCCTGTTCGCCCGATCTGGCGGCGCGGCACGGCTTTGCGACGCTGCAAGAGCTGCGCGCGGCGCCGCTTCTGCATCTGACCTCGCGGCCGGATGCCTGGGAAAAGTTCTTCGACCGCGCGGGGATGGCGCCGCAGCAGCTGCACGGGATGCTGTTCGACCAGTTCGCCACCGTGGCGCAGGCGGCGATGGTGGGGCTGGGCGTCGCGCTTTTGCCCGAGTTCCTGATCGAGGACGAGATCGCCTCGGGGCGGCTTGTGGTGCCGCTCGCGGCGCGGATGCGCTCGGACGAGGCCTATTATCTGTGCGCCCCGCGCGGGCGGGGGCCGCATCCGCCGCTGGCGGCGTTCCGCGACTGGCTGTGCGCCGTCGCGCAGGCGGCCGAGACGGCCGAAGCCGCCCGGCGCGCGGGTTGAAAGACATCTTTACGCAGCGCCTGCTTGTCTTGTGCCCGGGGCCGTGCTTTCAAATTGGGCGATGCCCCTCATCCGCGAGCCCGCCATGCCCAAGCTGCGCCTCAACATCCGTTACCTCCCCTTTCTTGCGCTCCTGTTGCTGACCGGGATCTCCGGCCTTGTGCTGATCTTCGTGCCGCAGCTTTGGGTGCTGGCGATCTTCGGGATCGCCGCCGGGCTGAGCCTGGTCGGCCTTTACGACCTGCGCCAGAGCCGCCATGCGATCTTGCGCAACTATCCGGTGATCGGCCATCTGCGCTACATGATCGAAAGCGTCGGCCCCGAATTCCGGCAGTATTTCTTTGAATCCGACCGCGACGAGGTGCCCTTCAGCCGGCAGACCCGCGTTCTTGTCTATCAGCGCGCCAAGGGGGTCGAGGACAAGCGCCCCTTCGGCACGGTCGAATCCGTCTATGCCTCGGGGTTCAACTGGCTGACGCATTCGATCGTGCCAAAGACGATCAAGGACACGAATTTCCGCGTCCGCGTCGGCGGGCCGGACTGCCGCCAGCCCTATGACGCCTCGGTCTACAACATCTCGGCGATGAGCTTCGGGGCGCTCTCGGCCAATGCGATCTCGGCGCTGAACCGCGGCGCGAAACTGGGCGGCTTTGCCCATGACACCGGCGAGGGCGGCATCAGCCGCTACCACCGCGCGGGCGGCGGCGATCTGGTCTATCAGGTGGCTTCGGGCTATTTCGGCTGCCGCAACGACGACGGCAGCTTCTCGCCCGGGAAATTCGCGGCGCAAGCCCGCGACCCGCAGATCAAGATGATCGAGATCAAGCTGAGCCAGGGCGCCAAGCCCGGCCATGGCGGGATGCTGCCCGCCTCGAAGATCTCGCCCGAGATCGCCGAGGCGCGGGGCATTCCGATGGGGCGCGACTGCGTCTCGCCCGCGGCGCATTCGGCGTTTTCGACGCCCTTGGAATTCATGGCCTTCATCGCGCTGCTGCGCGACTTGTCGGGGGGCAAGCCGGTGGGGTTCAAGCTCTGCATCGGGCATCGGCGCGAATTCATGTGCCTGGTCAAGGCGATGCTGGAAACCGGCATCACCCCCGATTTCATCGTCGTCGATGGCAAGGAGGGCGGCACCGGGGCGGCGCCTTTGGAATTCGTCAACCGCGTCGGCATGCCGATGCTGGAAGGGCTGCATTTCGTCCACAACCTCTTGCGTGGGGCCGGGCTGCGGGACCGCATCCGCATCGGCGCGGCGGGCAAGATCGTTTCCGCCTATGACATCGCGCGGGCGATGGCGCTGGGGGCGGACTGGTGCAATTCGGCGCGCGGCTACATGTTCGCGATCGGCTGCATTCAGGCGCAGTCCTGCCACACCAACCGCTGCCCGGCGGGGATCGCGACGCAGGATCCGCGGCGGATGAAGGCGCTTGATGTCGAAGACAAGACCCAGCGCGTCGCGCGGTTTCACCGCAACACGCTCAAGGCGCTGGGGGAACTGGTGGGCGCCGCCGGGCTGTCGCATCCCTCCGAATTCCTGCCCTATCACTTCATGTTCCGCGAAAAGGACAATGCCTTTCAGGACGGCAACGAGGTCTTCGAGGATCTGCCCGAGGGCTTTTTGCTGACCGGCTCGACCCACCCCGATCTGCAGGCCTGGCTGGACCGCTGGAACCGCGCCTCGGCCGAGACCTTCGAGCCGCTGCGGATGCCGAAAAGCCGGTTCGCCTCCTGACGGGCGGTCAAGAATTTTGTCGACAGCACGCGCGGGGATGGGGTAGTGACCACGGACACAGACGAGGTTGGACCGTGGCAAGCCCCCCGAAGCCGATCGCCGCTTTTCGGGATGGAACGGGGCGGGTCATGGACAAGTGCCTGGTGCACTGCCTGCAGATCGCCCTGAAGGCAATCGGGGCCTGCGTCGGCCTCTGCCGGGTTTTGCATGTCGGCTCTGTGAAGGAATGGGCAACAGGGACTGAACCATGAAAATTGCTGCGATCACCATTCGGCGAAAGCCTGTGCCCGGCTCTCCGATCCGGACCAATACCGGAAATTACATGTTCACCGAGGCGGCCTACCGCAATATCGCCGGGGACATCTCCTGGATCGGTTTCAATTTCGACCCCGACAAGATCAACGCGGAATACGATCATGTCATCATGCCCGCGGCGAACTGGATCGACCGCGGCGAGGCGCTGGACGGGCTCGTCCGCCTGCTGAAAAGGATCGAGCTTCCGATCACCTGCATCGGGCTTGGCGCGCAGGCCGCCTCGGCGGGGACGGATCCCGCCAGCCTCACGCTGTCGCAAGGCGCCATCGATCTGACGAAAATCCTGACCGAGCGCTGCAAGCATATCTCGGTGCGCGGCGAATTCACCCGCAAGGTGCTGGCGCATCTGGGCTGCCACAATACCGTGGTGACCGGCTGTCCCTCGCTTTACATGGACCTGCCGAAAGACGTCGATGCCCCCCCCAGCAAGGATCTGATCCTGCAGGGAACGCGCTATGTGATGTCGCCGCAATATCTGCGCAAGCCGTCTCTGGACCGGACGATCTTCTCGATTGCCGGCAAGGCCTCGATGGACATCATCTTCCAGTCCGAACGGCTGGAAATCAGCCTGTTCGATGGCAGCATGGGCGACGACTGGGCGGGCGATGCCACGAAAGCCGGATTGCCCGAGCTTTATGGCAAATCCACCGCGGCGGAGCTTGAGGCCTATCTGCGCGCCCATGGCAAGGTCTTCACCTCGATCGACGACTGGTCGGGGTTCCTGAAATCGCGCGCGGGGGTGATCGGGACGCGGCTGCACGGCGCGATCCTGGCGCTGAACTCGGGGGTGCGGGCGGCCTTGCTGCCGCATGACTCGCGCACCCACGAACTGATCGATTTCGCGAAGATCCCGACCGGCACTCCGGATCTGCTGCTCGACGCGCATCGCAACACGGTCAGGCTGCCGGACGATATCGACGCGCAGGTCGGCGCCTTTGTCGAGCGGCGCGAAGAGAACAGGGTCGTCTATGCGCAGCTGCTGGAAGCGAACGGGCTGACCTACCGGCGCAGCCTTCCGGATCGCTGATCCGGCAAAGGCGCCCGCTTGCGCGGCACGGCCCGCACAGGAAAAGACCCCCGTCCTTGCGGACGGGGGCCAGGTTCGTCGATCAGGCTCTTCATTGGTGCCCGAGGTTATGGTTTCGCCTGGGCCTTCTCGACGTCTGGGGCAAGCGCACCTGCCCCCGATCTCGGTCAGTGGATCGCCTTCGCGCCCGCCGCCATCAGCGTGACGGTGGTGGTGGCGCCGGCCATGCGGATGTCGGTCACGTCAAGCCCATGCGCGCTCAGATCGCCGCCCCAGACTTCGATCGAGGCGCCCTCGAAGGTGGCGTCGATCAGGCGCTTGAGCGCCTTGCCCGCCAGCACGGCCTCGTAACCGCCGGGGATGCGGCGCAGGGGCACGTCGGCGAAGCTTTCGGTGGCGATGATCAGATGCACGGCTTTAGCTCTCGATTGTGGTCTGGGGATCCCCAGATCGGCTTGACATCAGAGATGCCGGGGGCGCTCAACCGCCCCCAACTTGATCAGGAGTTGGACGTGTCCCGCCCATCAGGTTCTTTCGCGACGCCTTTGAAAGGACCATCGCTCTGCTTGACTTCCATGAACTGGCCATTGCGCTCGTCGCGCTTCTGCCAATTGCCGTCATCACGCTGAAACTGCGTCCGTCCGGTCACTGCGCCGCGACGAAAGCCACTTCCCGTGTTCGTTGCCATACCCGGCCTCCATATTTGCCCACAGCTTCCCTCAGTTTCCTCGGGATAGGTCTGTGGATAGACCGACACGACATTGATCCCGCCTCTCAGCCATGGTCTCCCGAAGCCATCGACCCGGGAGGGCCGAGATTTGGTAATCCAGCGGTGTGCCTACCATCCCGCCGGAAAGCCGGGGCGCAAAGCTGCAACCTTTGCGCCCCAACCCTCAATCTCTCAGCTGCAGCCGCTGGTGGCGCCGCAGGTGTTGCACTTCATGCAGGTGCCGTTGCGCACCAGCGTGTAGTTGCCGCATTCGCCGCAGGCCTCGCCCTCGTAGCCCTGCATCTTCGCCTTGGCGCGGGCGTCAAGCGCCACCACGCCCGACGAAAGCGCGGTCGAGACCCCCGCCCCCACCGCCAGCGCGGTTTCGGGCACCAGCGTGTTCAGCGCCGCCATCGGATCAAGCTGCGTCCCCGCACCGCCGCGCAGCACCACCAGCTCCTGCGGCAGACGCTTGCGCAGATAGCCGGTCGAGGAAATCTGCCGCAGCACTTCAAGCGATTTAGACGCCGCCGACTCGCTCACCGGCTCGACATTGCGCTTGCCCTCGTTCTGCCCGCCGCCCAGATCGTCGAACATCGTGCCCTGCGGCTTGATATGCGCCAGATCGGTGCGGTCGAGATAGCTCACCGCCAGTTCGCGGAAGACGTAATCGAGGATCGAGGTGGCGTTCTTGATGCTGTCATTGCCCTGCACCATGCCCGCGGGCTCGAATTTGGTGAAGGTGAAGGCGTCGACGAATTCCTCCAGCGGCACGCCATATTGCAGGCCCACGGACACGGCGATGGCGAAATTGTTCATCATCGCGCGGAAGCCCGCGCCTTCCTTGTGCATGTCGATGAAGATCTCGCCCAAGGAGCCATCGGCATATTCGCCGGTGCGCAGATAGACCTTGTGGCCCCCCACGACGGCCTTTTGCGTATAGCCCTTGCGGCGATCGGGCAGCTTCTCGCGGTGCGAGCGCACGATCTCCTTGACCACGATCTTTTCGACGATCTTTTCGGCCAGAACGGCGGCCTTTTCCTGTTGGCTGCCGGTGGCGAGGATTTCCTCGGCCTCCTCGTCATCCTCGACCAGGGCCGAGGCGAGCGGTTGCGAAAGCTTCGAGCCGTCGCGATAAAGCGCATTGGCCTTGATGCCCAGCGACCAGGACAGTTCGTAGGCCGCCTTCACATCCTCGATCGTGGCGGTATTGGCCATGTTGATCGTCTTCGAGATCGCGCCCGAGATGAACGATTGCGCCGCCGCCATCATGCGGATGTGGCTTTCGACCGACAGATAGCGCTTGCCGCGCTTGCCGCAGGTGTTGGCGCAGTCGAAGACGACGTAATGCTCGGGGCGCAGAAAGGGGGCGCCTTCCAGCGTCATCGTCCCGCAGACATGATCGTTCGCCGCATCGATCTGCGCCTTGCTGAAGCCCAGATGGCGCAAAAGGTCAAAGGTCGGATCGGCCAGTTTCTCGGCCGGGATGCCCAGCGTCTTGGTGCAGAACTCCTCGCCCAGCGTCCATTGGTTGAAGACGAAACGGATGTCGAAGGCCGAGGGCAGCGCGGCTTCGATCTTTTCGATCTCGCGCGGGCCGAAACCATGGCCGATCAGCGCCGTGGGATTGATGCCGGGGCAATTGCCCAGGGACCCGTGGCCCACCGCATAGGCGATGATTTCCGCGATCTGCGCCGAGCCGTAACCCAGCGTTTCCAAAGCCGCGGGCACCGAGCGGTTGATGATCTTGAAATAGCCGCCGCCCGCCAGTTTCTTGAACTTCACCAGCGCGAAATCGGGCTCGATCCCGGTCGTGTCGCAATCCATCACCAGACCGATGGTACCCGTGGGCGCGATCACCGAGACCTGCGCGTTGCGGAAGCCGTGTTCCTCGCCCAGACGCAGCGCCTCGTCCCAGGCCATGCGCGCCAGACGCAGCAGCCGGTCATCGGGGCAATTGGCCAGATCGAGCGGCACCGGCGGCACCTCCAGCCCCTCGTAGCCCTTCGACTTGCCATGCGCCGCGGTGCGGTGGTTGCGGATCACCCGCAGCATGTGCGCGCGGTTCTTCGCATAGCCCGGGAACGGCCCCAGTTCCGCCGCCATCTCGGCCGAGGTGGCATAGCTGATCCCGGTCATGATCGCACTCAGCGCGCCGCAAAGTGCGCGGCCCTCGTCGCTGTCATAGCCCAGGCCCATGGTCATCAGAAGGCCGCCGATATTGGCATAGCCCAGCCCCAGGGTGCGGAAATCATAGCTGCGCTGCGCGATTTCCTTCGACGGGAATTGCGCCATCAGAACCGAGATTTCCAGCGTCATCGTCCAGAGCCGGGTGGCATGGACATAGGCCTCGGCGTCGAATTCGCCCCCCGTGTAGAAGGTCAGCAGGTTGAGCGAGGCAAGGTTGCAGGCCGTGTCATCCAGGAACATGTATTCCGAGCACGGGTTCGAGCCCCGGATCGGCCCGTCCTCGGGGCAGGTGTGCCAGGCGTTCACCGTGTCATGGAACTGGATGCCGGGATCGGCGCAGGCCCAGGCGGCATGGCCGACCTGATCCCACAGATCGCGCGCCTTGACGACCTTGGCCACCGAGCCATCGGTGCGGCGCAAAAGTTCCCAATTGGCGTCGTCCTTGACCGCCTTGAGGAAAGCATCGGTGACGCGCACCGAGTTGTTCGAATTCTGCCCCGAGACCGAGATATAGGCATCCGAATCCCAATCGGTGTCATAGGTCGGGAATTCGATCGAGCTGAACCCCTGCCGCGCATATTGCAGCACGCGGTTGATGTAGGTTTCCGGGATCATCGCCTTTTTCGCGGACCGGATCGCGGCTTTCAGGGCCACGTTCACGGCCGGATCGGTGCGGCCTTCGTCGGAGCCGTCAAAGGCGCGGATCGCCTCGAAGATCTTGTTCAGCTCGCGCTCGTGCATCTTGGAACCGGCCACCAGCGAGGCGACCTTCTGTTCTTCGATGACCTTCCAGTTGATGAATTCCTCGATATCGGGGTGATCCATGTCGCAGATCACCATCTTCGCGGCGCGCCGCGTGGTGCCGCCCGATTTGATCGCCCCCGCGGCGCGGTCGCCGATCTTCAGGAACCCCATCAGGCCCGAGGACTTGCCGCCGCCCGACAGCCGCTCGCCCTCGGCGCGCAGGCTGGAAAAGTTGGTGCCGGTGCCCGAGCCGTATTTGAACAGACGCGCTTCCCGGACCCAGAGGTCCATGATGCCGCCCTCGCCCACCAGATCGTCGCGGACGGACTGGATGAAACAGGCATGCGGCTGCGGATGTTCATAGGCCGAGGCGGATTTCGTCAGCACGCCGGTGGCGTAATCGACATAGTAATGCCCCTGCGACGGGCCGTCGATGCCATAGGCCCAGTGCAGGCCGGTGTTGAACCATTGCGGGCTGTTGGGCGCGGCCATCTGCGCGGCCAGCATGTGGCGCAGCTCGTCATAATAGGCGCGGGCGTCGTCTTCGGTGGTGAAATAGCCGCCCTTCCAGCCCCAATAGGCCCAGGCCCCGGCCATCCGGTCGAACACCTGCTTGGCCGAGGTTTCGCCGACAAAGCGCTGATCTTCGGGCAGGTTTTCCAGCGCGGCAGTGTCGGGAACGGAGCGCCACAGGAATTCGGGCACGCCCTTTTCCTTGACGCGTTTCAGCGCCGCCGGAACGCCCGCCTTGCGGAAGTATTTCTGCGCGATCACATCCGAGGCCACCTGGCTGAAGCCCTCGGGGACTTCGACGGCCTCGTTGCGGAACACCACCTTGCCATCGGGATTGCGGATTTCCGAGGTGGTGGTGGTGAAGGTCATCGCCCCGTAGGCGCCGCCCTCGACCGTGGTGAACTTGCGCTCGATCTTCATCTGCCGGTCCTGCCCTTCCCGTTTCTTGCATCGACCTCCGCAAGCGGAAGCAAAACCGCCAACCCGGGGGGCGCGCGCGCTTGCCCCGAGGCCGGGTCTGACCCTGACGGGCGGACCATTCTGCTTGGCTGTCTTGCCGCCGCAAACCCACTATATCTGGTAGGCCTGCCGCCGACAGCCCACAACCTGCCGCGTCCCCTCGGCATCGTCAACGTAATTTTCATTATTTTTCGGCGAGAATCCCGCTTGACGGCGGCGTGCAAAAGCTGCGCGCAGATTCTTCCACATTGCCCCGGTTTCGGCCGCATGCACCCCAAGGGCCGAATTTCCTTTGCTTTGGGCAGAATTACCCGTCGCGGCGGGGACGACTCTGCCACTTCTCCACAGCCCCCCCATATCTTGTGGAGAACTTCGGTCAAAAACCGCCCGCCGCGCCGCCTGCGGGCCGGTTGTGGACAAAACCGCGCCACAGGCGGCAAAAGGGCGGAAATTGTTAAGGAATTTTTAAGGAATCTTAATGGGGGGATTCGCTACGGCTAGTATCCGCAAGCCGCGCGGCCCTGCCCGTTCGGGGCGGTCGGGCCTACCAGATCTGGGGGGTAAATCGGCGCCGGACGCAACCGGGGCCGGTCCCGGCGGCCACGCCCCGAAAGCTCGGCGCCCGGGATCGGGCGCCGGAGAGGGCCGCGAAAGCGGCCTTTGCACTGCCCCAACGGGGCGCAAGGGCTGGCAAGTTTCCTTCCACCCGCGGGGCGCAGCTTTCCAGCCCCGCCCCGCCCGGCGTCACAGCGCCAGCCCGTGCCGCCCTGCCAGATCGGTGAAGAACTGCCAGGCCACCCGGCCCGAGCGCGAGCCGCGGGTGCGATACCATTCCACCGCCTCGGCGCGCAGCCCCTCGGGGTCGACGTTCAGCCCATAGGCCGCCACATAGCCCTCGATCATCGCGAAATAGGCGTCCTGATCGCAGGGATGGAACCCCAGCCAGAGCCCGAATCGATCCGAGAGCGAGACCTTTTCCTCGACCGCCTCGGAGGGGTTGATCGCGGTCGAGCGTTCGTTCTCGATCATGTCGCGCGGCATCAGATGGCGCCGGTTCGAGGTGGCGTAAAAGATCACATTCGCGGGCCGCCCCGCGATGCCGCCATCGAGCACCGCTTTCAGCGACTTGTAATGCTGATCGTCATGGCTGAAGCTCAGATCGTCGCAAAAGAGCACGAAGCGCTGTGCGGGCGCGGCGCGCAGCAGGCCCAGCAGCCGCCCGACCGAGGGCAGATCCTCGCGCGAGAGTTCGACCAGTTTCAGCCCCAGCCCCCGGCGCAGCACCTCGGCATGCACGGCCTTGACGAGCGAGGATTTCCCCATCCCGCGCGCGCCCCACAACAGCGCATTGTTCGCCGCCGCGCCGCGGGCGAATTGCAGCGTATTGGCCAAAAGCGTGTCCCGCGCCCGGTCGATGTCGCGCAAAAGGCCCAGATCGATGCGCGACACCTCGGCCACCGGCTCCAGCCGGTCGGGGGCAGAGTGCCACAAAAACGCATCCGCCCCCGAAAACTCGGGGGCGGGCGCGGGCGCAGGCGCAAGGCGCTCCAGCGCCTCGGCAATCCGCGTCAGGGGATCGGTCATGCTTCGTCGTCCTCGTCGTCGTCGATCCAGGTGCCCTCGGCGCGCATCTGCGCCTCGCGCTTCTTCTCGATCCGCCGGACAAGGAAGATCGAGCCCTCGTAAAGCGGATAGATCACCGCGAACATGATCACCTGCGACATCACGTCGGGCGGCGTCACGATCGCCGAGACCGTCAGCATGGCGACGACCGCGTATTTGCGCACCGAGGCCAGCGCCTGGGCCGAGACCAGCCCCGCCTTGCCCAGAAGCGTCAGCGCCACCGGCATCTGGAAGCAGATCCCGAAGGCCATGACGAATTTCGTCGTCAGCTTCAGATATTCCTCCATCGAGCCGGTGAAGCCGATCACCGCCATCTGGTTGGCTGGATCGCTCGCATCGGCCCCCGCCACCACATCGCCCATCTGGAAGCCCAGAAAGAAGCTGAAGGCCATCGGCAGGATGATGTAATAGCAAAAGGCCGCGCCCACGAAGAACATCACCGGCGAGGCGATCAGGAAGGGCAGGAAGGCCCGCTTTTCATTACGGTAAAGCCCGGGCGCGACAAAGCGCCAAAGCTGGAAGCCGATCATCGGGAAGGCCAGCGCGAAGCCGCCCAGCATCGCGATGTTGATCGCGACGAAGAAACCCTCCTGCAGCTTGATCAGCGAGAGCTGACAGGCCTGCCCGCGCGCGGCAAGCGCCTCGCAGATCGGATGCGTCAGGAAGGTGAAGACCGGATGCCAGATGATGTAGCACAGCACCACCGCCACCACATAGGCGGAAAGCGCATATAGAATGCGCGTGCGCAGCTCTGCCAGATGCTCGATCAGCGGCGCTGCGGTCTCGTCGATATGATCGGCCGTCATGCGGACCCTCCCGGCCCTTCGGCACGTTTCACCGCGGGTTTCGCCCGCATCTCAGGCTCCACCTCCGGCTCGGGCGCCAGCTCGGCCGCGTCCAGATCGGCCGCGTCAAGATCGGCCGCAAGCTCCGGGTCGGGCGTCAGCGCCGCCGTCGCCCCCGCCGTCGCCGCCTGCTTGGGCAGATTCGGATCCCATTTCTCGAACCGCTCGGTGGCGCGTTCCAGCGCGTCGATGCCCAGACCCTTCTTGGTGGTCATCGATTTCAGGTCGCTCAGACTGTCCGCCGCCTCCTTGACGCCGGTGTCCCGCGCCGCCTCTTCCATCGCGGCGGTGAATTCCCGGCCCAGACGCTTGGCCTTGGCCGTCAGCCGCCCCAGCGCCTGAAACATCCGCGGCAGGTCCTGCGGACCCACCACGATGAGGGCGACGATGCCGATGAGCAGAAGCTCGCTCCAGCCGATGTCGAACATGCGTTATCCGCCTTTGGTCAGGGATCAGACCTTGTCCTTGTCGGGGGTCGTCTCGGTGGCTTTCGGCTCGGCGGCGGCCTCCTCGATCTCCTTGGTGCCTTCGCTCACGCCTTTCTTGAAGGCGGTGATGCCCTTGCCCACTTCGCCCATCAGCGAAGAGACCTTGCCGCGACCGAACAGCACCAGAACGACGACGGCGATCAAGAGCAGCTGCCAGGGACCCATTTGCATGTCATTTCTCCATATCACGGGGTTTGGGCGATCTTTCCCGCAGCCCGCCCGGCTGACAAGGTTCAATCCCGCCGCAGCCCCCGCCCTGCCGCGGGATTACTGACAGTTATTTGTCAGTTGCGCCCGGATGTGCGATCCTGCCCCCCGGAGGGACGATGACACGCAACGAAAGGTTCGAACAAATCCTGATGCTCCTGCGCGACGGCGAGTTGCTCCGGGCGCGCGACGTGGCGGCGCGACTCGGGGTGTCGGAGCGCACGATCTGGCGCGACATGGCCAAGCTTGTCGATTACGGCGTGCCGATCGAGGGCGAACGCGGCGTGGGCTACATCCTGCGCCGCCCGGTGGCGCTGCCGCCGCTGGTGCTGACGCAAGACGAGATGGCGGCGCTGCACCATCTGTTGCGGCTGGCGGGGGCGCATGCCGACACGCGCATCGCGGCGGGGGCGCGCACGCTCGCCGCGAAGATCCGCGCCGTGATGCCCCCCGACCCCGAGGAGGACACCCCGCTCTGATCTGGCCGCCACTGGCGTGCGCCCGCGCAACCGGCTAGGGTCGCCGTCATGAACACGCCTGAATTCGTCACCGCCTTCGTCACCCTTTTCGTCGTGGTCGATCCGATCGGCCTCGTGCCGCTTTTCCTTGCGCTGACGCAGGGGATGAGCGCCGGCATGCGCCGCACCGTGGGCATCCGCGCGCTGGTCATTGCCGCGATCCTGCTGACCGCCTTCGGGCTTTTCGGCGATGCACTGCTGCGCGGCATCGGCATTTCGATGCCCGCCTTTCGCATCGCGGGCGGGGTGCTTCTGTTCCTGACCGCGCTGGACATGCTGTTCGAGCGCCGCACCCAGCGCCGCGAGGGGCAATCGGCCGAGCCGCATGCCCCCGATCCTTCGGTCTTTCCGCTGGCCACGCCGCTGCTGGCGGGGCCCGGGGCGATGGCGACGATGATCCTTCTGGCGGGATCTGGCACGGGCGGGCTGCATCTGGCGGCGGTGATGGCAGTGATGGCGCTGGTGCTGGCCTGCGTCTTCGTGCTGTTCCTGCTCGCCACGCCGCTCGAGCGCGCGCTGGGGCGGACCGGAACGATGGTGGTGACGCGGCTTCTGGGGATGCTGCTCGCCGCGCTGGCGGTGCAGTTCATCCTCGACGGGCTGCGCGGGGCGGGGATCATCGCCGCTTCGTTCGGGGGGTGACAGGGCGGCCTTGCGCCCCTACATCGGGGGCAGGAGGCACCATGGACCCCGATATCCCGCGTGTGATCTATTATCTTCTGCTGCTTCTGGCGATCGGCGGCTATCTGGTCGCGGCGCTGCGCCGCCGCCCCGGACAGGCGCTGCAACAGCTGATGATCTGGGCGCTGATCTTTCTGGGCGTGGTCGCCGTGGCGGGGATCTGGCCCGATGTCCGCGCCGCGATCCTGCCCGCGCAGACGGTGACGCAATCGGGCCGGATCGAGCTGCCGCTGCGCGCGGACGGGCATTATTACCTGCAGGCGCAAGTGAACGGCGCCACGATCGATTTCGTCATCGACACCGGCGCCTCGCAGATCGTGCTCAGCCGCGCGGATGCGGAGCGGGCGGGCATCGACACCGGCGCGCTCGCCTATATCGGCCGCGCCTTCACCGCGAATGGCGAGGTGGCCACGGCGCCGGTGCGGCTCGACAGTCTCAGCGTCGGCCCCTTCACCGACCGCGACGTGGCGGCGGTGGTCAATCGCGGCGTCATGGAGGGCTCGCTTCTGGGCATGAGCTACCTGACCCGCTTCGGCAAGGTGCAGTTCGACGACCGCCGGATGATCCTCGAACGCTAGCCCCGGCGGCGCCGTCGCAAGGGGCGTATTTATGCCAAGAAGAAACGGCAGGGGTTTCTTCTTGGCGCAAATACGCAAGGGGGCGCGGGGGACATCGTCCCCCGCAGGCGGGGGGTGCGGGCGCCGCAAATGGCCGCGTTCCGGGCGCCCGAGCCGCGCGAGGGCGCAAGCCCTAAAGCCAGTCCTTCCATTTGAAGAAGGCCCAGGACAGAAAGGCCGAGGCCACCATCAGCGCCAGCGCGAAAGGATAGCCCCAGGGCTGGCTCAGTTCCGGCATGTTGGCGAAGTTCATCCCATAGGCCGAGGCGATCAGCGTCGGCGGCAGGAACAGCGCCGTCACCACCGACAGGATCCGCACGGTGTTGTTCTGCGCCAGGTTGATCATGCCCAGCGTCGCATCGACGGTCAGCGACACCCGCGAGGACAGATAGTCGTTATGCACCGCCAGCGCCGTGATGTCGCGCATCAGCGCCTTGGCGAGAGGGCGCAGCTCGCCCCCCTGCGGATGCGTGGCAAGCGTCTGATCATAAAAGGACAAGGCCCGCTCCAGCGTCAAAAGCGCCAGCCGGATGTGACCCAGAAGCTCGCCCTGCTTGCCCACCTCGCCCAGCGCCGCCTTCAGCTCCATCGGCCGCGCCTGGCCCAGCACCCGCGCCGACACCTGATCCAGCGTCTTGCCCGCCGCCTCCAGCAGATCGGCCTGCCGCGCGACGATTTCCTCGATCAGCCCCAGAAAGATCCGCTCGGGCGTGCGGCAGCCCGCGGTCGTGCGCTCGGCCCGTTCGGGATAGGTGGCAAAGCTGCGCGGCGCGTGGTGGCGCACCGTCACCAGCCGCGCGGACGACAGGATGAAGCTGACCGGCCCGGAAATATGCTCGCCCGAGGGCGTGTGACCGGGCAGCACCACGGTCATCACATCCACCCCCTCCTCGCGGTAAAGCCGGTTCGAGATCTCGATCTCTTCCATGTCGGCCAGCGTCGGCACCTCGACGCCCAGCGCCGCCACCGCCACCACCTGGCTGTCGAGCGGACGGTAAAGATCGATCCAGAACGCCTGTTCCAGATCGGCGCCGATCTCGGTCGGGCTTTGCTGGCCAAGGCGGGCGAGCCCGCGCGGCAGCGGCTTGTAGGCGTGCAGCATGCGCCCTCGCAGGATGGGGCCGCCGGGATGGCGGGTCCGCCCCACAAAGCCGCGCCGCGCCGTCGCGGTCAAGCCCCCGCGCGGCGCGGCGTGACGCGGTTATTCCCCACCCGCGCCCCGGTTGCGCCACAATCATGCCGCACCACGGGCGGGACTTCACAGCTAAGGCAGGGATCAGATGGACTTCCCCGGTTTCGACGCGCTTGCGGTCGGCTTCATCCTGTTCGTGGCGCTGCGCGAGGCGGGCAGCCGTCTGCGCCGCGCGCTTGCCGCCCGCGCCGCCGCCCGAAATCCGCTTCAAGCCTGATCCGTTCGACACCTGATCCGGGCCCCCTGCCCCCACGCCGCTCTCGATTCCGCGCCGCAGCCGTGCTATGCCCGTCCGATGCCCCGACCCGCGAGCACGAGGAAGCCGACTTGGCAATGGATACTGCCCAAGACCCGCAAGACGATTTCGATCCCGAAATGGGGTCCGACACGGACGAGCGCTGCGCGGCGCTGGACGCCGAGGAAATGGCGACACGGGCGCGGGCGGCCTCGAACCTGCTCAAGGCGCTGGCGCACGAAGGCCGGTTGATGATCATGTGCTATCTCGCCTCGGGCGAGAAATCGGTGACCGAGCTGGAAACCCGGCTGTCCACGCGGCAGGCGGCGGTCAGCCAGCAACTGGCGCGGCTGCGGCTCGAGGGGCTGGTGCAAAGCCGTCGCGAGGGCAAGACGATCTATTATTCGCTCTCCGATCCGCGCGCCGCCCGCGTGGTGCAGACGGTCTACGAGCAGTTCTGCTCGGGCGACTGAAACGCGCGGCACCCGCCCCCGAACGGCACGGGCAAAGGAAAAGGCCAACCCCGTCGCCGGGATCGGCCCCCTGTGTCGGACGTATCCGGGAAACTGTCTTTTCGCCAAGCCGCAGACGGCATTGCCGAGCTTTCACCGCATTTGCTGTCCGGCCGAATCGACCACCCTCACGCCTGCATGGAACGCCCCATGCGCAGTTGACGCGCCGTCTTTCCGAACCTCGAGACTTGTACAAACCGGTCAGGCGTCAGCCTGTCACCGCAGGGAAGCAGCCTGCAGCATCAGCGTCAAAACAGAAACCGGATCAAGATTCTTCATATCTATCAAGCCTCCATGATGACATCGCCTGCGTGCGACAAGACCACGTTACGCCTTTGCGCGAGAGTCGGAACAAAATTCGTCTGCGACATTCCGTCGCATGTCTTTTGCCCCGGATGTCTGAGTGTCGCAGTCGGGAAACCCGGCGCCCCCGGGGCCCGGGGGCGCTTTCGGGGCCCTCAGGTCTTGAAGATGCGATAGATCGCCGGGATCACCAGAACCGTCAGCAGCGTCGAGCTGAGCAGCCCGAACAAAAGCGAAATGGCGAGCCCCTGAAAGATCGGGTCGAACAGGATCACCGCCGCCCCGATCATCGCCGCCACCGCGGTGAGCAGGATCGGCTTGAACCGGATCGCCCCCGCCTCGATCAGGATCTCGATCTCGGTCTTGCCCGTCCGATCCGCGTGGCGGATGAAATCGACCAGCAGGATCGAGTTTCGCACGATGATCCCCGCCAGCGCGATGAAGCCGATCATCGAGGTGGCGGAAAACGGCGCCGAAAACATCATGTGACCCAGCATGATGCCAAGGAACGTCAGCGGCACCGGCGTCAGCACCACCAGCGGCAGCCGGAACGAGCCGAACTGCGCCACCACCAGAATGTAGATGCCCACAAGCGCGATGCCGAAGGCGCCGCCCATGTCGCGGAAGGTCACCCAGGTCACCTCCCACTCGCCGTCCCAAAGCAGCGTCACATGGCTTTCATCCTCGGGCTGGCCATGCAGGCTGATCTCGGGCTTCGTGCCCGGGGCCCAGTCCATCGCCTCGATCGCCTCGCCCACCGCCAGCATGCCGTAAAGCGGTGCCTCGAACGTGCCCGCAAGCTCTGCCGTCACCATCTCAGCGGCGCGGCCGTTGTGGCGAAAGATCGGGAAACTGGTCGTTTCCGGCGTCACCGTGACGACATCGCCCAGTTCGACCACCCCGCGCGCCCCGGGCAGAAGATTGGCGGGAATGGGGGTGGAGAGCGTCGCCGCATCCATCACCTTCGCGCCCTTGGCCCGTTCCATCACGATCGGCAAGGGCATCCGTTCCGCACCACGATGCGAATAGCCGACCGTGGTCTGGCCGTTCAAAAGCCCAAGCGTGTCAAAGACATCGCTTTCCTCGACCGCGTAGAAATCGAGATTGTCGGGGTCGATCGTCGCGCGCAGCCTGCGCGCCTGTTCGCCAAAGCTCGTGTCCACATCGACGACGAAGGGGACGGAGCGGAAGGCCGTCTCGATCTGCCCCGCCGCCGCACGCCGGGTTTCGGCATCGGGGCCATAGACCTCGGCCAGAAGCGTCGCGATGACGGGGGGGCCGGGGGGCGGCTCGACCGTCTTCAGCACGGTCCCCGCGGGCACCGGCAGGGCGGTCACGATCTGGCGGACCTGAAGCGCGATTTCGTGGCTGGTGCGGTCGCGCGCGTCCTTGCCCGCCAGGTTGATCTGCACATCGCCTTCCCAGGGCCTGCCGCGCAGATAGTAATGGCGCACCAACCCGTTGAAGTTGAAGGGCGAGGCCGTGCCCGCATGGGTCTGCACCGAGATCACCTCGGGCAGGCGCGTCACCGCCGCCGCCACCTGCTGCGCCACCGCATCCGTCGCCTCGACCGAGGAGCCCTCGGGCAGGTCGATCACCACGCTCAGCTCCGACTTGTTGTCGAAGGGGAGAAGCTTGACCGTGACATCCTTGGTGTAAAGCAGACCGAGCGAGCCGAAGGACAGCACGATGGTGGCCAGCAAGAACGCCCAGGACGCGCGTTTCGTGGCCAGCACCGGCCGCGCCACGCGGGCATAGAGCGCGCCCAATTTGCCGCCATGGGCATGGGCGCCGCCCTCATGGCCCGACATGTCGGCCCGGCCCGCGATCTTCACCATCAGCCAGGGGGTGATGATCACCGCGACGAAGAACGAAAACACCATCGCCGCCGAGGCGACCGCGGGGATGGGCGACATGTAGGGCCCCATCAGCCCCGCCACCGCCAGCATCGGCAACAGCGCCGCGACCACGGTCAGCGTGGCGACGATGGTCGGGTTGCCGACCTCGGCCACCGCCTCGATGGCCTTGCGCACGCGGCTTCCCGGCCCCGGCATCGCCCAGTGCCGGGCGATATTCTCGATCACCACGATGGCGTCGTCGACCAGAATCCCGATGGAAAAGATCAGCGCGAAGAGACTGACCCGGTTCAGCGTGAAGCCCATCGCATTGGCGGCGAAGAGCGTCAAAAGGATCGTCACCGGAATGACGATGGCGACGACGATGCTTTCGCGGCCGCCGATGGCAAAGAACACCAGCGCGATGATGGAAATGGTGGCCAGCCCCAGATGGAACAGCAGCTCGTTGGCCTTTTCATTCGCCGTCTCGCCATAATCGCGGGTAAAGGCCAGATCGACGCTTTCGGGGATCAGGCTGCCTTCCAGCTCCGCCAGCCGCTCGTGGATCTTTTCGCCCACGATCACCGCATTCGCCCCGGCGCGTTTGGCGATGGCCAGCGTGACGGCGGGGGAGCGGGTCAGCTGATCGCCCGCGCGGGTGACATTGGCCACCAGATGTTCCGACGTATCGGGCACATAGGCGACATCGGCCACATCGGCGACATAGACGGGGCGGCCATCGCGGGCGGTCAGCAAAAGCCCGGCGATCTCGGCGGGCGCGGTCAGCGTCTTGCCCGCCACAAGGTCGATCTGCTGGCCCTGATCACGCAAGCGGCCGGTCGAAAAGCTGCGGTTCGCCTGTTCGACCTTGGCGGAAAGCTGTTGCAGCGTGATGCCGTAAAGCGCCAGCCGCTCCGGGTCGGGGGCGATGCGGATCACCTCGCGCGCCTCTCCGACGAGATAGGTCAGGCCGACGTTCTCGATCTTTGTCACCTCGGTCTGCAATTCGCGCGCAATCCGCGTCAGATCGGCCGCGCCGATCGGACTGCCGGGCCTGGCCGAGAGCGTCAGCGACATGATCGCCACATCGTCGATGCCGCGCCCGACGATGATCGGCTCGGGGATGCCCTTGGGAATGCGGTCAAGGTTCGCCTTGACCTTTTCATGCACGCGCAGGATCGCCGCATCCGACGAGGTGCCGACGATGAACCGCGCCATCACCAGCGCGGCATCGTCATTCGTCTGGCTGTAGACATGTTCCACCTCGTTGATCGAGGTGATGATCGTCTCCATCGGCTCGGTCACAAGCTTCATCGCATCTTCCGCCTTCAGGCCCGGCGCCTGAAGATGGATATCGACCATCGGAACCGAGATCTGCGGCTCTTCCTCGCGCGGGAGCGCGCCAAGCGCCACCAGCCCGACAGCCAGCGCCGCCAGCACGAACAGGGGCGTCAGCGCCGAGCCGATGAAGCCCCGGGTCAGACGGCCCGCAAGCCCGAGCCCCGCGGTGGGCAGATCGTCTTCGCGCGGATCATTCATCGCCCAGAACCTCCTCGCCACCCGAGAGGCCCGAGACGATCTCGACCATCTCCACCCCGTCGATCACCTGTTTCGGGCCGGGAACCACCGCGCGCTCGGTCACCGCATCGGCGGCCCGGACGCGCAGGAAATCCAGCCCCGAGCGGGTGTGCAACAGGCGCGCGGGCACGATGAAGGCCTGACGACGCGCCAAGGGCAGCTTGACCAGCACCCGTTCACCCACGAAATCCGATTTCAGATCAGGCACTTCGACATCGGCATTGACACGCCCTCCGGCAATCGTCGGATAGACCTTGGCCAGGGTCCCCGCGACCGAGGCCCCCCCGGTCTCGATGGTGATCGCATCGCCCGCATGCAGCGTGGCCGCGAACCGTTCGGGCACGGAAAGCCGCAGGAACACCCCGCCGCCGCCCACCGTCGCCACGGTTTCCCCCGCCATCACCACCGCGCCGCGCGCAACCGGCACCTCCAGCACCCGCCCCGCGATCGGCGCCAGCACCGCGCCTTCGGTCGCCTGCTGTTCCGTCACCTGCCGCGAGGCCTTTTGCGCCTCGATCTGCTGGGTCAGAACGCTGACCTGCGTCCGCAGCGCGTCATAGGCCTGCGCCGTCATCACGCCGCGCGCCTTCAGCGCCTCGCCCCGGGTCAGATCGGCGCGCGCATTCGCAAGCTGGCTTTCCAGCGCCGCAATCTGCGCGTCGATGGCATTGATCTGAAAGGCGATCTTCGCATCGACGACCTTGCCGAGTTCCTGCCCGGCGGTGACCAGATCGCCCTCGGTCACGCTCAGCGACACCAGCGTGCCCCCCAGCCGCGCCCGCGCCGGGATCATGTCCTTGGCCGCGATCTGGCCATAGACGGTCTTCCAGTCGGTAACCTCGGTCGGCGCCACGGCAAAGGCGGCCTCGGCCAGGGCCAGTCGCGGCAGCCCCAGCGCGCAAAGCGCCAGGACAAGGACGAAAGCTTTCATCGCGGCATCTCCCTTTTGCCAGCCTGTCCGATCCATTTACATTCCGAGTTGTGAATATGTCAAACCGTAAATCTTCCGAAAAGCCGCGGCAGGGTGCGGCGGACCGGAACGCGATCCGCGTTTCCCCGCCCGCCCGTGCACCGCCTGCCCCGGGACCGTTTCCGCAAGCACGACAGAGGGCAGCGCCCGGCCCGGCGGGCGAGAAGCGCCCGCCAGGGGCGGGACGGGCGCTGCCCGAGTGCTTTGGGCACTCGGGCGGTCCCGGGATCACGGCCCCGCATGGCCAAGGCGATGGCCTTGGCCAGAGAGAGCATCGCCAGGGCGGCGCCGAAACGCGGGCGGGGCTTTTCTCGGGTCGCAATTGTGCTAAACGCGAAGCCAACCCCTTGCGACAGGTGAGCCCCATGCACGACATCCGCGCGATCCGCGACAACCCCGCCCAATTCGACGCCGATCTGGCCCGCCGCAGCCTGCCGCCGCTCTCGGCCGAGGTGCTGGCGCTGGACGAGCGGCGCCGCGCCGCGATCCTGGCCGCCGAGACCGCGCAGGCGGCGCAAAATGCCGCCGCGAAAGAGGTCGGCGCCGCCAAGGCCAAGGGCGACGAGGCCGAATTCGAACGGCTGCGGGCGCTGGTGGCGGAAAAGAAATCCGAAGTGGCGGCGATGCAAGCCGAGGCCGGGCGGCTGGATGCCGAGCTGCGCGACAGGCTGATGCTGATTCCGAACGCGCCGCTGCCCGAGGTGCCCGAAGGCGCCGACGAGGCGGGCAATGTCGAGGTGAAGCGCTGGGGCACGATCCCGAGCTTCGCTTTCAAAGCCCTTGAACATTATCAGCTTTCCGCCGTGGCCAAGGCGATGGATTTCGAAACCGCGGCGAAGCTTTCGGGCGCGCGCTTCGTTGTGCTGCGCGCAGGCGTCGCCCGCGTGCATCGCGCTTTGGCGCAATTCATGCTCGATCTGCATGTCGACAGCCACGGCCTGACCGAGGCGATCACCCCGGTTCTGGTCCGCGCCGAGGCGATGCTGGGCACCGGGCAGCTGCCGAAATTCGCCGAGGACAGCTATGCGACCACCGATGGCTGGTGGATGATCCCGACCGCCGAGGTGACGCTGACCAACTTCATCGCGAATGAGATCTGGGACGAGGCCGCCCTGCCCTGCCGGATGACAGCGCATACGAACTGCTTCCGCTCGGAGGCGGGCTCGGCGGGCAAGGACACGGCGGGGATGCTGCGCCAGCACCAGTTCGAGAAGGTCGAGATGGTGACGATCTGCCGCCCCGAGGATGCGCTGGCCGAACACGAACGGATGACCGGCTGCGCCGAAGCCGTGCTGGAGGCGCTTGGCCTGCCCTATCGGCGCATCGTTCTGTGCACCGGCGACATGGGGTTCGGGTCGCAAAAGACCTATGACCTTGAAGTCTGGCTGCCGGGGCAGAACTGCTTCCGCGAGATTTCCTCGGTCTCGACCTGCGGGCAATTCCAGTCGCGGCGGATGAACGGGCGCTACAAGCCCGCCGCGGGCGGCAAACCCGACTTCGTCGCGACGCTGAACGGCTCGGGTCTCGCCGTCGGGCGCTGCCTGATCGCGGTGCTGGAAAACGGCCAGCAAGAGGACGGGTCCGTCACCCTGCCCGCCGTGCTGCATCCCTATCTGGGCGGCAAGACCCGTCTGGTGAACGGCGCGCTGGTCTGAAACGCAACGGCGCGCCCCTTTCGGGACGCGCCGTGAAGGCCCTTCAGGCGGGGGTCATTCCGCCGCCTGTTCCTCGGCCGCGATCTGCGCCGCGCGATCCTCGACCATCCGCACGATCTCGTCGATCATCTGCTCGTTCGACAGCCGGTGGCTTTGCTTGCCCGCCAGATAGACCATCCCCGACCCCGCGCCGCCGCCGGTGAAGCCGATATCGGTCATCAGCGCCTCGCCCGGGCCGTTCACCACGCAACCGATGATCGAAAGGCTCATCGGCGTCTTGATATGCTCAAGGCGTTTTTCCAGCGCATCGACGGTCTTGATCACGTCGAAACCCTGCCGCGCGCAGCTGGGGCAGGAAATGATCTGCACGCCGCGGGTGCGCAGGCCCAGCGATTTCAGGATCTCGTAGCCGACCTTGACCTCTTCGACCGGATCGGCCGAAAGGCTGACGCGGATCGTGTCGCCGATCCCGGCCCAAAGCAGATTGCCCAGCCCCACCGCCGATTTCACCGTGCCCGCCATCAGGCCCCCGGCTTCGGTGATGCCCAGATGGATCGGCGCATCGGTGGCCTCGGCCAGCGCCGTATAGGCCGCCGCGGCCAGAAACACGTCCGAGGCCTTCACCGAGATCTTGAATTCGTGGAAATCGTTGTCCTGCAGGATCTTGATATGATCGAGACCGCTTTCGAGCATCGCCTCCGGGCAGGGCTCGCCGTATTTGTCCAGAAGGTGCTTTTCCAGCGACCCGGCATTGACCCCGATCCGCATCGAGCAGCCGTGATCCTTGGCGGCCTTGATCACCTCACGCACGCGGGCCGCATCGCCGATATTGCCCGGGTTGATGCGCAGACAGGCCGCGCCCGCCTCGGCCGCCTCGATCGCGCGCTTGTAGTGGAAATGGATGTCGGCCACGATCGGCACCGGGCTTTCGCGGCAGATTTCCTTCAGTGCCCGGGTCGCATCCTCATCGGGGACCGAGACCCGGACGATGTCGGCGCCCACATCGGCCGCCCGCAGCACCTGCCCCAGCGTCGCGGTGACATCCGAGGTGATGGTGTTGGTCATCGTCTGCACCGAGATCGGCGCATCGCCGCCCACCGGCACCTTGCCGACCCAGATCTGGCGCGAGGGACGGCGGGTGATGTTCCGCCACGGACGATGGGGATTGAGCGACATGGGAAGGCCTCCGTTCAGCTGCCCCACAAATAGGTCAGCCGTCGCCCAAGGGCAACGGCCGCTTTGTCGCGTTCGAAAGACTGTTACTGCTCGGGCGTTCCCGGCACGACCGAGGAGGCATCGGCCACCGCGACCATCTTCGCCAGATCGCCATCGGCGGCCATGTCGGCCACGGCATAGGCCGTGCCCAAAGCCTGCGCCGACAGCTCGACATTCTTCGTCACCGCGCCCTTCGAGCCCACCGGCCCATGCGCGACGCCGTTCACCGCAAAATAGATCGCGCCCGATTCCCCGGTGCGCAGCTTCGGCGGCTCTTCCAGCTTCGGCACGGCGAAACGCTCGCCCGCATCCATCACCTTTTCGAAGATCACCGACCCGTCCGAGGCGGTGATCCGCACCCAGGACGGCCGCACCGCCAGCACCTCGACCTCGGCGGGTTCGGCGCCCAGCGCATGCACGACCGGCAGCTGACCGGGCTCGGCCGGGGTCGGCCCGGCCTCGGCCAGAACCATCGGCGCGCTGGTCATCGCCTGCGCCGTGCCGGGCAGCACACCTGCCTCGCGCGGGTCGATCGCGGCAATCGGACCGTCGCGGGCGATCAGCACCGGGGTTTCCAGCGCGGCGGGGCGGTAAAGCCGGTCAAAGGCCTCTTCGGTGGCGGCATCGGGCAACACGTCGGCGGGCAGGACATCGGCGGCCGAGGCCATCTCGACCGGGGCGACGGGCTGCAGCGGGTCAATCTCGGCCACCACGCCCGGGGCCTGTTCGACCGGGGTCAGCTGCACGCGCTGCACTTCCTGCAGCACCGACCAGGCGCCATAGCCGATGCCGCCCGCGACCATCACCACGACGGCCAGCGAACCCACCGCGCGCGGGTCGATCTTGGTCCAGATCGGCGCCTGTTTCGGGATGAAGGAGGCATTGGGATTGGCCAGCGAGCTGGCCAGATCGGCGGTGCGCCGCGGTGCTTTCGGCCCCGAGGCGGCAGCGGCCAGGCCATGCGTGGGGGTAAAGCCCGATTCCTTGCAGAAGCGGTCAAAGGCCCAGTCCGGGTCCAGCCCCAGATAGCGCGCATAAGACCGCACGAAGCCCGCGATGAAGGAGGGGCTTTCGAAAGCGCTGGGGTCGCAATTTTCGATGGCGGCAATATAGACCGCCTTGATGCGCAGCTCGCGCTGCACATCAAGCAGCGATTTCGACAGGGTCGCACGTTCGCCGCGAAGCATGTCGCCAAGCTTCATGTCGAAGTCGTCAAAGCCTTTTTGCGCGGCCTCAACCTGCGTCGAAGGTTTGCCCTTCCACCTGATCATCTGCCTGTCCCGCCCTCGGTGTGGTTTGTCCGATTCGAACCTGTCGGTCCCGAATTCTTGACGAATCCCTAGCATAATCCCGAGGGCGGTGCATCCGCAGAATGGCTCAGGCAGAGGCCTCGGCGCGATTCAGCGCACAGCGCGCCCAGAGCAGATCCATGGCATGAACCAGCCCGTCGATCTGTTTCAGGTCATGCACCGGCGAGGGGGTGAAGCGCAGCCGTTCGGTGCCGCGCGGCACCGTCGGGAAGTTGATCGGCTGCACGTAAACGCCGTAATCCGACAGGAGCATGTCCGACACCGCCTTGGTGTGCACGGGGTCACCGATGACCACCGGAACGATGTGGCTGCCATGGTCGATGATCGGCATCCCCAGCGCCTTGAGCCGCATTTTCAGCACCTTCGCGTGCATCTGTTGCGCGTCGCGCAGCTTCTGCCCTTCGGCGGTTTTCAAAAACGCGATCGAGGCCTGCGCGCCAGCGGCGATCGCCGGCGGCAGCGAGGTCGAGAAGATGAAGCCCGGCGCATAGGAGCGCACGGCATCGACCATCTTCGCCGAAGCGGCGATGTAGCCGCCGAAGACGCCATAGGCTTTCGCCAGCGTGCCGTTGAAGATGTCGATGCGGTGCATCAGACCGTCACGCTCGGCCACGCCCGCGCCGCGGGGGCCATACATGCCGACGGCATGGACTTCGTCGATATAGGTCAGCGCGCCGAATTCATCGGCGATGTCGCAGATTTCCTTGATCGGGCCGAAGTCGCCATCCATCGAATAGACCGATTCGAAGGCGATCAGCTTCGGCGCGGCCGGATCATCAGCGGCGATCAGCTCGCGCAGATGGGCGACGTCATTGTGACGGAAGATCCGCTTCGGCCCGGCATTGCGCTTGATCCCCTCGATCATCGAGGCGTGGTTCAGGCTGTCGGAATAGATGATCAGGCCGGGGAAAAGCACGCGCAGCGTCGAGAGCGTCGCGTCATTGGCGATATAGGCCGAGGAGAAGACAAGCGCCGCTTCCTTGCCGTGCAGATCGGCGATCTCGGCTTCCAGACGGCGGTGATAGGCCGTGGTGCCCGAGATGTTGCGGGTGCCGCCCGAACCGGCCCCGACCGCTTCCAGCGCCTCATGCATCGCGGCCAGAACGACCGGGTGCTGGCCCATGCCCAGATAGTCGTTGCCGCACCAGACGGTGATGTCCTGCTTGCCGCCATCGGGGCGGTTCCACTGCGCCTTGGGGAAGGCGCCCTTCTCGCGTTCGATGTCGATGAACGTGCGGTAACGTCCCTCGTCGTGGAGTTTCTGGATCGCTTTGTCGAGCGCGAGATTGTAGTCCATGTGCGTCACCCCTGGCTTTGCTGCTGGTTGTGGTTTGCCGGGTCGGCTCTTCGGCCCTGTCCGGCGCGCACAGGTTTACGCGCATCGCCCAAAAAATGGGAGTTCTAAATTGTCGCATCCCGGTGCATCATTTTCTTGCGCGCCCGATGCGGCGCCCTGCCCCCTGCCCCCCGGGCTCTGGCCATGCCCGGCAAGCGCTGCTAGGCTTTGCCCATGGAGGCCCTTCAATGACACTCGACGCCGTTCTTGCCCGTATCGACGACACTCTGCCCGACGCCTGCGACAGGTTGCTTGACCTTTTGCGCATCGCCTCGATCTCGACCGACCCCGCCTTCGAGGGCGATTGTTCCCGCGCCGCCGCCTGGCTGGTGCAGGAGCTGAAATCGCTGGGCTTCACCGCCTCGGCGCGGCCCACCCCCGGCCATCCGATGGTGGTGGCGCGGCACGCGGGCCCCGGGCGGCACATCCTGTTCTACGGGCATTACGACGTGCAACCCGTTGATCCGATTGACCTGTGGGACCGCGACCCCTTCGATCCGGCGCTTGAGGAAACGGCCCGGGGCGTGGTGATCCGCGGCCGCGGCGCCGCCGATGACAAGGGCCAGCTGATGACCTTCCTTGAGGCCTGCCGGGCCTGGAAAGAGGTGCATGGCACCCTGCCCGGCAATCTGACGATCTTTTTCGAGGGCGAAGAGGAATCGGGTTCGCCCTCGCTCATCCCGTTCATGAAGGACAATGCCGAGGAGCTGGGCGAGGCCTCGCTGGCGCTCATTTGCGACACCGGGCTTTTCGCCGACAAGGTGCCCGCGGTGGTGACGATGCTGCGCGGGCTGGCGAAGATCGAATTCACCCTGAAGGCGGCCGACAAGGACCTGCATTCGGGCAGCTTCGGCGGCGCCGCGATCAACCCGATCCGGGTCTTGACCCGCATCCTCGGGCAGCTGCACGACGATCAGGGCCGCGTCACCGTGCCGGGCTTTTACGACGATGTGGCCGACCTGCCCGAAGAGGTGCGCGCGCAGTGGCAGGGGCTGGGCTTCGACCATGCCGCCTTTCTGGGCGGGGTCGGGCTGAGCCAGCCCGCGGGCGAGGTGGACCGCACGCCGCTCGAACAGATCTGGTCGCGGCCGACCGCGGAAATCAACGGCATCTGGGGCGGCTATACCGGCGCGGGCTTCAAGACCGTGCTGCCCGCCGAGGCCAGCGCCAAGGTCAGCTTCCGGCTGGTCTCGCATCAGGACCCGGAAAAGATCCTGGCGTCGTTCAAATCCTGGATCGAGGCGCAGCTGCCCCCCGATGTCACGCTCGACTGGAAGGCGCCGAACGGCTCGCCCGCCTCGGTGATGGCGATCGACGACCCGGCCTTTGACGCCGCCCGCGCGGCGCTGACCGAGGAATGGGGCGTGCCCGCGGCTTTCGTCGGCTGCGGCGGCTCGATCCCGATTGCGGGCTATTTCAAGGAGATCCTTGGCATGGATGCGATGCTGATCGGCTTTGGCAAGGACGACGACCAGATCCACAGCCCGAACGAGAAATATGACCTTGAGAGCTTCCACAAGGGCATCCGCAGCTGGGCGCGGATTCTGGACCGCATCGCGGGCTGACCGGGCGGCGGCGGGGGTTTCACACCCCCGCACCCCCGTGGGATATTTGAGGCAAGATAAAAGCAAAGGGCGCTCGGATCGGGCGCCCTTTTCCCTGCCCTTTGCCCCGGCGCGGAGATCCCGAGGGGGGCCTTCACCGATAACAGAGCCCGCGCCTGCGGGCGCCGCGCAGGGTGGCGGCGCCCGGCCCCGAAGATCGTCCCGGGGCCGGGCTGTCGGTCAGAAGGTCATCTTCAGGCCGACGCCGACCGAGCGCGGATCGACCACGGTGCCCTGCAGCGATCCCTGCAGCGACCGCAGGTTGGTCACCGAACGATCATCGAAAATGTTGTTCACATAGGCGAAAAGCGACAGATCCTCGCGCGGGGTCCAGGTCACCCGGGCATCGGCCACGGTATGCGCGTCGATCAAAAGCGCCGTCGCATTGGTGTCATCCGAGAAATAGGCGTCGGTGTAACGCACCGTGCCCGCCAGCGTCACATCGGGACGGATCGCCCAATCCGCACCAAGGCTGAGCGTGCGGCTGGGCGCGCGGCCGAATTCATGCCCCTCGTAATCGGCCAGCGCATTCTCGAAGCTGACGATTTCGGTGTGCAAAAGGCCAAGATTGCCGCGCAGGGTCAGGTCGTCGCGCGCCGCGAAGCTGAAGCCCAGCTCCATCCCGTAGGATTCCGCCTTGTCGGCATTGACGGTCACCGCATCGGTATAGCCGCCCTCGATCACCGAGGTCACATAGCGCTGCGCATTCTTCATCCGGCTGTAAAACAGGTTCCCGGTCAGGTCGAGCCGCTCGTCAAACAGCTTCGTGCGGCCGAAAAGCTCGTAGTTCCAGACCGTTTCCGGCTCGAAGGTCACATATTGCCTTGACACGAAGCCAAGCGTCACCCCGCCCGGGTTGTAGCCCTTGCTGACCATCGCGCCGATGCTGGTGGTGTCGTTCAGGTCATGGGTCAGCGCAAGCTTCGGCAGCCAGGCATCGAAACTCCGGTCGTAATCCAGCACCTCGGGCGTGAAGCTGGTGGTGCCGCGCCGCTCCACGTCGTCGCGCTGATAGCGCAGCCCGCCGGTCAGCATCCAGTCGGGGGCAAAGCGATAGTTCAGCTCGGTGAACACCCCGGCGCTGCGCTTTTCATCCTCAAAGACGGTCGAGCCGCGCAGGTTCAGCGTCTCGTCGGTCTTCGTCGAGGACAGGAAAAGCCCCGCCAGACCGCTGAAGGTCGCCATCTCGTCGCCAAAGGTCAGCCGGGTCTCGTTCGAGACGATGTCCTGATCGTTTTCGGCGCTGCCCGAGGTCACCGGCTCGGTGATCCGCGAGGTCTGCACGTCGGCGACGCGCAAGCTGTTGACGATCTTCACGCCATTGCCGAAATCCTTGCTCAGATCCAGCACGGTGGCATTGCTGCGCAGGTCCCAGCTCGGGTTGCCGGTGACGGTGCTTTCCAGATCCTCATAAGGCGCCATCGCCGCTTCCCAGGTCGGACGGCTGGTGTCGACATGGGCGAAACTCAGCTTCGCCTCGAACCCGGAAAGCCCCGCAGGCTGCCACAAAAGCTTGAAGCGCAGGGTCTTCGCGTCGAAATCCTGATCGGTGCCCCCCAGCGCAAAGGCGGGGTTGGTGTAGGAAATATAGGTGTCGCGGGCCGAGTAATCGACCGAAAGCCGCGCCGCCAGATCAGTTGCGACCGGCCCCGACACCACCGCCGAGACGCGGCGGCGGTTGTCGCTGCCATATTGCAGCTGCACCGCGCCCTCGCGGGTGAAGCTCGGGTCTTTCGTGGTGACGATCATCGCCCCGGCAATGCTGTTGGCGCCCTGGGCCACCGTTTGCGGGCCGCGGAACACCTCGATGCCGTCCACGTCCCAGATCGCCGCCGAACTCCAGACCAGCTCGTTATAAGTCAGGTAATGGCCGTCGACGCTGACCGCCATGCGCGGCACGGTGCCGCCGAAAAACGCGGTGGCGCCCGAGTTCGGCCCCTCGCTGTCCTGACCGCGGATCGTCGGCGCCCCGCCCTGACCGCCCACGGACGGATAGGTCACGTTCGCCATCCCCTCTGCCGCCTTGGCCAGGCTGTCCTTGCCGGCCTCGTCTGCCTTGGCCACGGCGGCACCGTCGAGCGCGCTCACCGACGACGCGGTGCGCTGCAGGCTGCGGGCCAGTTTTTCCCCGGTGATGACGATCGTGCCCAGCGAAAAGCCTTCCTCGGCGCCTTCCTCGGCGAACCCGGTTTGCGGGCTCAGAACACACAGGGCCGCAATGCTCGCGCCGCGCAGAAGGCGCGCTCCTTTCAGTCGTTTCATGCTGCTTTCCTTGAAATGGCGACGGCTGGCGTGAAACGGCTGGCATCGGAATGGGACGGCCCGGCCGCAAGGCTGGGGCCGGGGTGTCACGTTTACGCGAACCCGGGGGCGCGGAAAGCGATTCCTGACAAAAATAGTTTACTGCTGCAATTTCGTCAGTCAGGTTGTCAGCGCCGCGCCGATCGCGCCGCGATGGCCAAGACAAAGGTTGACGCCCCCGGATTTCCGAGTATTTTTATCGGCCATTGCAGCCCGTGGCAAGCGAGGCCTGACCGCAGCGCCGGGCGCGGAGGAAGCATGGAACGTCGCCATTTTCTGATCGCCAGCCTGTGCGCGGGCGCCCTGCCCGCCATGCCCCTGCGCGCCGGGGCGGCCGAGGCTTGGCCCCGGCGGATCACGAATGCCGATGGCAGTGTGACCGATCTGACCGCCCCGCCCGCGCGCATCCTGTCCAGCTCGGTCACGCTTTCGGGCAGCCTGCTGGCGATCGGGGCACCGCTGATCGGTTCTGCCACCAGCGCGCATGGCGATTTTTTCGCGCAATGGCAGGCGGCTGCCGAAACCCGCGGGGTCGAAAAGCTCTGGCCTGCCGGGTCGGTGGATCTGGAGGCGGTCTGGGCGCTTGCCCCGGATCTGATCGTGGTTTCCGCCGGGGGCGCGGATTCCGCGCTGGCGCATCGGCAGGCTTTGGCCGAGGTGGCGCCGGTTCTGGTGCTCGATTACGGCGCGCTCGACTGGCAGGAGCTGTCGCGCCAGCTCGGCCGCGCCACCGGCCGCGAGGCCGAGGCCGGGGCGCTTCTGGCGGGTTTCACGCAAGAGCTGGAAGCCACGCGCGCGCGGCTGAACCTGCCCGCGGGCCGCGCCAATATCATCAGCTACAACGGCGCGGGCGCCCCCAATCCGATCGCCACCGCAAGGGGCGTGCATGGCCAGCTGCTGGCACGGCTGGGCTTCACCCTCGAAGATCCGCCGCAAAGCTGGCAGGAGACGGGCGCGACGGCCTCGGCCGATTTCGTCCGCGCCGCTTATGAACAACTGACCGCGCTGCAGGCCGAGACGACCTTTCTGCTGTCAGGCACCAGCGCTGATGCCGCCCGGTTTCTGGCCGATCCGATCCTCGCCAACCTGCCCTCGGTCCGCGCCGGGCAGGTCTATGGGCTGGGGCCGAATTCCTTCCGGGTGGATTATTACAGCGCGCAGGAGATCGTGGCGGGCATCGCGCAGCACTTCGGCGGGGCGTGATCATGCAAGCCCCGCGCCCGCGCCTGCTGCTTTCGGCGGCGCTGCTGTTCCTGCTTTGCACCACGCTGGCCAGCCCCTTCATCGGCCCGCGCGAGATCGGGCTGCGGGTGACGCTGGCCGCGCTGAGCGCCTTTGATCCGGGCGACGGCGCGCATCTGCTGGTGCGCGAGCAGCGCCTGCCGCGGGCCTTCTTGGCGCTGGTCGTGGGGGCGGCGCTTGGCGCGGCGGGGGCCTTGATGCAGACCTTGACGCGCAATCCGCTGGCCGATCCGGGGCTTTTGGGGATTTCGGCCGGGGCGACGCTGGCGATCGTCTGTCAGATCGCGGTCTTTGGCCATGTCGAGGTGACGGCGGCGCTTTGGGCGGGGATTGCCGGGGCGGCGCTGGGGGGCGCGGCGGTTTTCGGGCTCGGCGGGCTTGCGCGCGGGCATGATCCGGTGCGGCTGGTGCTGGCGGGGGCGGCGCTTTCGATCGTGCTTTTGACCCTGACCCGGGTGATCACCGTCAATGCCGAGGCGGCGATCTTCGATCAGTTCCGTCATTGGGCGGTGGGGTCGCTGCAGGGGCGCGGCTGGGCGGTGCTGGGGCCCACGGCGGCGATCGGGGCGGCGGGGGTTTGCGCGGCGCTGGCGCTGGCGCGGCCGCTCGATGCGCTGGCGCTGGGAAAGGAGTTCGGCCAGAGCCTTGGCGCCGATCCGCGCCGGATCTGGTTTGCCGCCGCGGCGGTGATCGTGGTGCTGGCGGGCGCGGCCACCGCGGCGGCGGGGCCGATCAGCTTCGTCGGTCTGGCGGCGCCGCATCTGGCGCGGCCCATCGCCGGACCGGCGCATCGGCCGCTGCTGCTGGCCTCGATGCTGACCGGGGCGGCGCTGGTGGCTTTTGCCGATCTGGCCGGACGGGTGATCGGCGCGCCGGGGCAGATCGATCTGGGCATCATGGCGGGGCTGATCGGCGGCGGGATCTTCATCGCGCTGGCGCGGCGGCTGCGGATGGGCGCGCGGTGAGCGGCCCGGCCCGGATCACGCTGCGGCATCGGCGCTGGTCGCTGCGGCTCCATCGGCGCGCCCTGGCGCTGAACCTGGGTCTGCTGGCCCTGCTGACCGCCGCAGGGATCGCCGCGCTGCTGCAGGGGCGGATTCCGGTCAGCCCGGCCGATCTGTGGCAGCTTTTGACCGGGGCCGCGCCCGGGCGCGCGGTTGCCCATGCGGTCTTCGACATCCGGTTGCCGAGGCTCTTGGTCACGCTGGGCGCGGGGGCGGCGCTTGGCGCCTCGGGCGCGGTGTTTCAAAGCATCGCGCGCAACCCGCTGGGCTCGCCCGATGTGATCGGCTTCACCGCCGGGGCCGCCTCGGGGGCGCTGGTGCAGATCATCGCCTTTGGCGGATCGGGGGCCGATGTCGTGCCCGCGACCATGGCCGGAGCATTGCTGACCGGGGCCGGGGTCTATCTTCTGGCGCGCAAGAATGGCCGCGTCGGCGCGCATCGGCTGGTGCTGACCGGCATCGGCGTCGGCGCGATGCTGAGCGCGCTGAACGCGCTGTTGCTGGTCAAGGGCGATCTGGACGCCGCGATCTCGGCCAATCTGTGGCTGGCGGGCTCGGTCGAGGGGCGGGACTGGGGCCATGTCTGGCCGCTTTGGACGGGGCTTGCGCTGCTTTTGCCCGCGATGCTGTTCGGCATGCGGCCGCTTGCGCTGATGGCGATGGGCGACGATCTGGCCGGGCCGCTCGGCGTCGCGGTCGAGCGGGTGCGGGGGGCGATGCTTCTGGCGGCGCTGCTGCTGGTCGCGCTTGCCACCAGCGCGGCGGGGCCGGTCGCCTTTGTCGCGCTGGCCGCGCCGCAGCTGGCGCAACGGCTTGGCCGGACGGTCGATCAGCCGCTTTTCGGCGCGGCGCTGCTGGGGGCGCTGCTGCTGGCCGGGGCCGATCTGCTGACCCGGGTTCTGCCCGTCGGGGCGATGCTGCCGGTCGGTCAGGTCACCGGCGTTCTGGGCGGTCTTTATCTGATCTGGCTTTTGACACGGCAGGGACTCGCGGGGCAAAGGGGATGAGGGACGACGGCAAGACCACGGCGACCGGGGTGCAAAGCCGGTTGCGCACGCAGGCGCTGCAGCTGGGCTATGCGGGGCGGCAGATCTGCGCCGATGTCACGCTTGCGCTGCCCGAGGGGCGGTTTTCCGTCATCCTCGGGCCGAATGGCTGCGGGAAATCGACGCTTCTGCGCGGGCTGTGCAATCTTTTGCCGCCGCAGGCCGGGCAGGTGCTGCTGGACGGTCAGGCCATCGCGCGGCTGCCCGCGCGGGCGCTGGCACGGCAGATCGGGCTTTTGCCGCAAAGCGCGCAGGCGCCCTCGGGGATCAGTGTCGAGGATCTGGTGGCGCGCGGCCGCTATCCGCATCAGGGGCCGTTCCGGCAATGGAGCGCGGAAGATGCCCGCATCGTCGCCGAGGCGATGGCGGCGACCGGGGTGGCCGATCTGGCGCAGGCCGAGGTCGATGCGCTGTCGGGCGGGCAGCGGCAGCGGGTCTGGATCGCGCTGGTGCTGGCGCAGCAGACGCCGATCCTGCTTCTGGACGAGCCGACGACCTTTCTGGACATCGCGCATCAGCTGGAACTGCTGACGCTGCTGCAACGGCTCAACCGCGATCAGGGCCGGACCATCGTCGCCGTGCTGCATGATCTCAACCAGGCCTGCCGCTATGCGGATCATCTGGTGGTGATGGCGGCGGGCCGGGTGGTGGCCGAGGGCCCGCCCGCCCGGCTGATGACCCCCGATCTGCTGCGGCAGGTCTTCGGGCTGGAGGCGGTGATCCTTGACGATCCGATCAGCCACACGCCGCTGATCGTGGCGCGCTGACCCCCTTCAACGCCCCCCAGATCAACGTCCCCCAAATCAGCGCCCGACCGACCAGCGTTTCACCGCCCCCTGCGCCGCCCACATCCGCGCATAGCGCCCGCCCGCGGCCAAAAGATCGGCATGCCGCCCCGCCTGCACCAGCCGCCCGTCCTCGATCACCAGGATCTGATCCGCCCCGACAATCGTCGAGAGCCGATGCGCGATCACGATCACCGTCTTGCGCGCCACCAGCGCATCCAGCGCGCGCTGCACCGCCAGCTCGCTTTCGGTATCGAGCGCCGCCGTCGGTTCATCCAGAACGACAATCGGCGCATCCTTGAGCAGCGCCCGCGCGATCGAGATGCGCTGCCGTTCGCCGCCCGACAGCCTGCCGCCGATCTCGCCCAAAGGCGTCTGCCAGCCCTGCGGCAGCCGCTCGATGAATTCAAGGCATTGCGCCGCCTGCGCCGCCGCCCGCACCTCGGCCTCGGTCGCGTCGGGGCGGCCCATGCGGATATTCGCCAGCACCGTGTCATTGAACAGATAGACGTCCTGAAACACCACCGAAATCAGATCGTTGAGACGCTCTGCCGGGATCTGGCGCAGATCGATGCCGCCAATCTGCAACGCCCCCTCCTGCGGATCGAAATGGCGCAGCAAAAGCCGCGTCAGCGTGGTCTTGCCGCAGCCCGAGGGCCCGACCAGCGCGGTCAGCGAGTGTTCGGGCAAAAGGGCGCTGAAGGCGCGGATCGTCGGCGCCCCGGCCCGGGCATGGGTGAAGCTGACCGCCTCGAAGCGGATGTCATGGCGGGTCGGCATCAGGGCGGGCGCCCGCTGCGGCAGGGGCGCCATCGCCAGAAGCGCGCCGATCCGTTCCAGCGCGGCCTCCATCACCTCCAGCATCGCGGTGTAAAGGATGAAGGTCGAAAGCGGCTCGGAAAGCCGCACCACGATCACGAAAACCGCCCCAAGCGCCGCCGGATCAAGACTGCCGCGCGTCACCAGAAAAACCCCGGTCATCAGCACGGCGAGCAACCCCAGCTCGACCACGCTGGCCACAAGGATATTGGGCTTCGCCCCTTTGCGATGGCCAAAGACCTGAATCGCCTCAAGTTTCTGGAAGGTCTGCGACAGCCGGGCGGCCTTTTCCCCGGCCCGCCCCGCCGCGCGCAGGATCGCCAAGCCTTGCGTGTATTCCAGCACATCGGCGCTTGCTTCTTGGTGCGCCTGACCGAGGATGCGCTTGCCCCGCCCCAGCGCCGGACGCCGCCAGCGGTAAAGCGGCACGATCGCCGGAAACACCGCCAGCAGCAAAAGCCCCAGCCGCCCGTCAAACAGCATCAGCCCCAGCGCGGCGCAAAACGGCGTGACGACCGCGGCAAAGACCAGATTGAGCACGGTCAGCGCATAAAGCAGGTTTTCATCGACATTGCCCAGCACGACCGCGTTCATCTCGCCCGCGCGCTTGTCCTGCAGCTGTTCCAGCGGGATCTCGCGCAGCTTCGCCCCCAGCCGCCGGCGCAGCCGCCAGGTCGCCCGCACCATCCGGCCGTCGAAATCGAAGCCCTGCGCGCGCCAGCGCAGCGCCGAGGCCGCGCCCATCAGCAAAAGCAGAACAGCAAACCACGAAAGCGCCCGGTCAAGCCCGCCCGGCGTCGCCGCGGCGGTGAAAAGGGGCGCGATCACCGCCAGCCCGAGCCCCTGCAGCGCCGCCGCCGCGATCAGCCCGAAAAGCGCGCGCCGCAGCCCCGGCGCATCTTCCGGCCCGACGCTTTCGGCCAGTTGCCGGAACGTCGTCGCAAAGGAACTTGCCCCCGGCCGCCCGGCCGGTTCCTTGCCGATGACCGCCATCAGATCCCCTCCCGGGCCGCGCCAAGCGACCAGTTTTGCGCCGTTTCGTAATTCTGCCAAAGCCTTGCATAAAGCCCGCCCTGCCCCACCAGCGCCGCGTGACGGCCGCGCTCGACGATCCGGCCGCGCTCGAAGACAAGGATCTGATCGGCATCGCGGATCGTCGCCAGCCGATGCGCCACCATGATCACCGTGCGCCCGCGCATCAGCTCGGAGAGCGCCGCAATCAGCTCGGCCTCGTTTTCCGGATCGGCAAAGGCCGTCGCCTCGTCCAGCACCAGCACCGGACGATCTTGCAGCAGCGCCCGGGCAATGGCGATGCGCTGGCGCTGCCCGCCCGAGAGGAACACGCCGCGTTCCCCCGCCCGGGTCTCGTAGCCCTGCGGCAGCGCGGTGATGAAGTCATGAGCCTGCGCCGCCCGTGCCGCCGCGATCACCTCGGCCTCGGTGGCCTCGGGGCGGCCGATGCGGATATTCGCCGCGATGGTATCGGCAAAAAGGAAGCTTTCCTGAAACACGAAGGCGACCTGTTGCATCAGCCGCCCGGCGCCGATCTTGCGGATGTCATGGCCGCCGATCTCGATCTTGCCCGCGGTGACATCCCAGAACCGCGGCACCAGACGCGCCACCGTGGTCTTGCCCGCGCCCGAGGGGCCGACCAGCGCGGTGACACTGCCGCGCGCGACCTCGAAACTGACATCGTCAAGCGCCGGGGGCAGGTCGGGCGCATAGGAAAACCGCACCCGGTCAAAGCGCAGCGCAGGCGCCGCAGGGTCGAAGGCGAGCGGCCCGGGCGGCATCGCCCCGGCCTCGTCCAGATCGGGGGCGGCCATCACCTCCTCGATCCGCGCCACGCTCAGCCCGACCTTTTCGATCATGTGGCGCAGCATCATCATCGGCATCATCGCCTCG
Source organism: Rhodobacter capsulatus SB 1003 (assembly GCF_000021865.1). Lineage (NCBI taxonomy): Bacteria > Pseudomonadati > Pseudomonadota > Alphaproteobacteria > Rhodobacterales > Rhodobacter > Rhodobacter capsulatus. The sequence continues at coordinate 1,552,884 of NC_014034.1, read as the reverse complement.
GCCATGCCGGTGCAGGCCAGAAGCACCCCCAGCCAGCGCGGCACCGACAGATCGCCCATCGCGCTGAACCAAAGCCCCGCGCCAAGGACCAGCGTCAGCGTCGGCATCGGGCCCAGCATCAGCCAGGAGAACCGCGCCGGAAAACCCGCGGCGCGGTACCAGTCCAGCATCACCGCCAGATAGCCGTCGAGCGCCGCCTGATAGCGGCCGAAACTGCTTTGGCCGCTGTCGAAATTGCGCACCACGGGCATCGCCTGCACATATTCCACAACCGCCGCGCTGACCTTTTCGCGCGCCGCATTATAGGCCCGCACCATGTCGCGCCGCCGCCGCTGCGCCCCGCGCAGGATGCCCCAGCCAAGCGCCAGCACCGCCAGCGCCACCAGCGCCAGCCGCCAGTCGAACAGCCAAAGCAGCGCGAAGGTCACGACCGGCGTGACATAGGCGCGGGCATAAAGCGGCGTGCTGTCGGCGACAAAGACATGCAGCGCCTTCACGTCGTCATGGATGACCTTGGCCAGCGCGCCCGCGCCCTGCGCCTCGACATAGCCCAGCGACACCCGCGCCAGCCGGTTCGCCAGACCGATGCGCAAGATCCGCTCCAGCCGGAAGGCCGCGTAATGCGCCTGGTTGAAGGCGCCAAGCCGGGCGGCATAGGCGGCAACCGTGCAAAGCGCCGCCGCGCCAAGCGGGCCCCAGGGCATGATCTCCGGCCGGTCCAGCAGCGCGCGGATCACCAGCGTCAGCGACACCATCACCCCAAGCGCTGAAAGCGCCGAGCCCGCCGAAATCGCCATCGCCAGCCGGATCTGCCCCCGCACGGGGTTCAGGATGCGCCAGGGCGACGGCGGCCTGCGCCCCGCCCCCGGTGCCTCTGTGCCCGCCTGTTCCGAAACCGCCATCTGCCCGCCTTTTCCTGCATGACTGCATTCTCTGGCTGGGCTGCGGCAAGGCACAGCTGGCTGACGCGGAAAATCTGACCGCTCGGCCCGGGAAAGGCAAGCCGTCTTCTCCGATCTGCCGCCGCGGGGCGGACCTGGGCGATATCCGCGCGCGGGTGGCGCCAACAGGTCAGGCCTCTCCGGGGGCGGTGACGGCGCTCCAGTAGCCCGCGGCGGTGAATTCGGACCTGGCCAGCCCGCGCGCCAAAAGCGCCTGCCGCGCCGCCTGCGCCTCGGCCTGTTCGGCGGCGAAAAAGACCGCGCGGCCGGTTTCGGGAATGGACAGCTCTGCCAGCGCCGCAAGCGGCGTCGCGCCCTCGGCCCGCAAGAGCCAGCGCAGCGCCACCCCCGGCGGGGCGGTCAGCGGCTGGATGTCGGCCCGGTCGGGAACCACGATCCGCGCCGCGCCACGCGCATCGGCGGGCAAAAGCGCCAGATGCCGGGCGATCACCGGCAGCGCGGTCTCGTCGCCGACAAGGCCGTGCCAGGCCGCCGGACGCGGCCCCCGGTCGCCGCCCGGCCCGGCCAGCACGACGTCGGTGCCGGGGCGCAGAGTTGCCGTCCAGTCGGTGACGCGCCCGCCCGCATGCACGAAGACATCAAAGGCCAGCTGCGGCTCGGGCGGGGTCAGATCCAGATGGCGGATCGTGTAGACGGGCCTGTGCCAGGCCGCAGCGCCCCCCGGCCATTGCGTCACGCCATTGCCATCGGTGCGGGGCCAATCCGCGCCCGCAGGCCCCAGAAGCAGGCGGAAATGCAGCCCGCCCGCGTCAAAGCGCGCCAGATCGGCCCCGGCCAGAGTGACGCGTCGATACGCGGGCGAGAGGCGCTGCACCGCCACCACCCGCGTGCGCGCATGGCTGGCGGGCCAGCCGTCGCCCGGCGGTCCCTGCCAAAGCGGGCGCAGCCCCGCCGCCTGCAATTCCTCGGTCAGATAGTCGCGCAGCATCTGCAGATGCGGGCCATCCTCGGCCGTGACTTCAAGCGCGGTGCCCCCCGGGGCGGGGCCGACCGTCGCCGTGCCGCCCGAAAGCGTCACCCGCAGCCGCCCCCCGATGCGCGCAGAGGCAAAGCCGATGGCGCTGGCGCGGGCCTCGAACCGCGGCAGTGCGGTTTCGGCATCGACCGGCAACAGCGTGGTGATCCGATGCGCTTCTTCAGCCATGCGCAAGCCCCCTTTGTCCCGTCTGCCGCCCGTGCGGGATCATCATCGGCCGCCCGCTGACCGGATCGGGCAGGATCGTGCTGTCCAGTCCGAAAAGCGCGCGGATATTGGCCGCGCTCAGCACCGCCCCGGGCGGGCCCTGATCGTGCAGCCGCCCGGCCCGCATCGCCACCAGCACATCGGCATAGCGCGCCGCCAGATTGAGATCATGCAGCACCATCACCACCGAGGTGCCGCGGCGGCGGTTGAGATCGGCCAGAAGATCCAGCACTTCGATCTGATGGTTGATGTCCAGAAAAGTCGTCGGCTCGTCCAAAAGCAGCAGCTCGGTCTCCTGCGCCAGCGCCATGGCGATCCAGACGCGCTGGCGCTGCCCGCCCGACAGCGCCGCCAGATCGCGCCCGGCCAGCGCCGCGGTGTCGGTGACATCGAGCGCCCGGGCGACGGCTGCGGCATCGGCGGGGCTCCAGCGCGCAAACAGCCCCTGATGCGGATGGCGCCCGCGGCTGACCAGATCCAGCACGGTGATGCCCTCGGGGGCGATCGGCGTTTGCGGCAAGAAGCCAAGCCTGCGCGCCAGCCTGCGCGGCGCGATCCGGTGCAGATCGGTGCCGTCAAAGGTCACCCGCCCCGCCCGCAGCGGCAAGAGCCGCGCCAGCGCGCGCAGCAGCGTGGACTTGCCGCAGGCATTGGCGCCGACGATGACGGTGATCTTGCCCGGCGCGATGTCAAGGTCGATGCCCTGCAGCACCGGCGCCGCGCCATAGCCCGCCACAAGACCGCGCGCCGACAGGGTTGGGGGTGTCACAGACCGGCTCCTTTCGCATTGTCGCGCCAGATCAGCGCCAGAAGATAGGGGGCGCCCAGAACCCCGGTGACGACGCCCACCGGATAGCGCGCGGGCAAAAGCCACTGCCCGGCCAGATCGGCCGCCAGCACCAGAACCGCGCCAACGCAGGCCGCGGGCAGCAAAAGCGATCCCTCGCGCCCGGTCAGCCGCGCCGCGATCGGCCCCGAGAGAAAGGCGACAAAGGCCACCGGACCGACCGTCGCCGTGGCCACCGCGACCAGCGCCACCGCCGCCAGGATCACGCCCACCCGCAGCCGACCGAGCCGCAAGCCCAGCCCCGCCGCCGCCTCGTCGCCCAGCCGCAGCGCCTCCAGATCGGCGGCACGCGCGATCAGCCAACCGCCGCCAAGACCCAGCACCACGGCAAGTGGCGCCACCTGCCCCATCTGCGCGCCGTTCAGGCTGCCCGACATCCAGCGCAAGGCCTCTTGCAACGACCAGCTTGGCGCGCGGCTCAGCACATAGGCGGTCAGGCTTTGCAAGAGCGCCGAAAGCCCGATCCCCACCAGAATGAGCCGCGTGCCGCAAAGCCCGTCGCGCCAGGACAAAAGTGTAATCAGCCCGGCCACGCCCAGCCCCGCCGCCACCGCCAGAACCGACACCACGGGCCCGCCCAGACCAAGGCCGACGATCGCCAGCACCGCCGCGGCACTGGCCCCCGCGCTGATGCCGATGATGTCGGGGCTGGCCAGCGGATTGCGCAACAGCGTCTGAAAGGCGATGCCGCCCAGACCGAAGGCCGCCCCCGCGGCCACGGCCAGAAGCGCCCGCGGCAAGCGCAGCTCGCGCAGGGTGAAGCTGACGCCCGGGATCTCGGCGCCCCGCAGAACCTCAAGCACGACGCCGGGCGCAAGCAGCCGATGGCCGAGCATCAGCATGGCGGCAAGGCCCGCGAAGATCAGCGCCGCCAGAAGCGCCAGCACAAGGGCGCGGCGGCGCAGCCGGTCCCGGCGCAACCGGGCGATGATGGCAAGCGTCGCCGTCATGGCGCCCGCCCGCCCAGGCGCCGCACGATCCAGATGAAGACCGGCGCCCCCAGAAAGGCGGTGACGATGCCCGCATCCACCTCGGCCGGGCGGGCGATCACCCGGCCCGCGACATCGGCCAGAAGCAGCAGCAGCGCGCCCCCCAGGGCGGAAAAGGGCAGGATCCAGCGGTAATCGACGCCGAAAAGCCCCCGACAGGCATGCGGCACCACAAGACCCACGAAGCCGATCGGACCGCAGAGCGCGGTGGTGGCGCCCGACAGCAGGATCGCCCCGCCCGCCGCCAGCGCCCGCGCCCGCCAGACCGTCTCGCCCAGCCCGGTCGCGGTCTCCTCGCCCAAGGCCAGCAGGTTCAGCTTGCGCGCCGAAACGAGCGTCGCCACCGCCCCCGCGGCCAGAAACGGCAAGACCGGCGCGATCTGCGCAAAGCGGGCGCCGCCGACGCCGCCGATCATCCAGGATTGCGCCAGACCGCCGATATCGCCGCGCGGCAAGATCACTGCCGTCGTCAGCGCGCCCAGCGCCGCCCCCAGCGCCGCGCCCGCCAGCGCCAGCTTGAGCGGCGTCGCGCCGCCCCGCCCCAGACTGGCAATTGCATAGACCGCCGCGGCCGCGATCCCCGCCCCGGCAATGGCAATCCAGATCGTCGCGGCGGCGCCCCCGGGGCCAAGCCAGGCCAGCGCGATCACCACCGCCAAAGCCGCCCCGGCATTGGTGCCCAAAAGGCCCGGATCGGCCAGCGGATTGCGCGTCAGCCCCTGCATCGCCGCCCCGGCCATGGCCAGCGAAGCCCCGGCGAGCGCCGCCAGAACCGTGCGCGGCAGCCGCGCCGCCACCGCCGCCTCGGCGATGGTGTGCGGCGTGCCGGTCAACCCGATCCAGAGATCCGCCAGCCCGACCGACCGCGCGCCAAGGCCCAGCGACAGCCCGACAACGACCGTCAGCGCCGCCACGGCCATCAGCCCGCGGAACACCCTGCCCGCCTGCCCGATTGCCGTCTGCCCGCGCATCGTCTGCCCGCTCATCGCCCCGCCGTCACCGCCGCCGAGAGCCGGTCGGCATAGGCCTCCAGCACCCAGGGCAGCGACATCGGCGTGGGATTGGCCGCGGTGCCCATCGGGTCATTGTCGAGCATCACCAGCGCGCCGCGCCGCACTGCGGGCAGCTGCGCGGTCAGAAGATCGCTTGACAGGCTGTCACGCAAAGCCGCGCCGCCATAGGTCACCAGCACGTCGACATCGGCCAGGCTGTCGATCAGCTCGGCGCTGACCTCGGCCGAAAAGGCGCCCCCCGCGGCGGCCTCCCGCACCATCTGCGGCGCGTCAAAGCCCAGGTCGCGAAAGAACTGCACCCGGGCATCGCGCTCGGTGTAAAAGCCGATCCGGCTCAGATCCTGCGCCGCCAGATGGGTCACGAACATCGCGGTTTTTCCCGCGAATTCAGGATGTTCCGCGCGGGTCTTCGCAATTTGGGCGTCGAGCCGCGCAATCAGCGCCTGCCCCTCGGCGGCCATGCCCATACCCGCGCTGTTCAGCGCGATCATCTGGCGCCAATCCGTCGTCCAGGGCGCTTGCGGATAGGCCACCACCGGGGCGATGCGGCTGAGCGTGGCATAATCCTGCGCGGAAAGGCCGGAATAGGCCGCCAGGATCACATCGGGCTCGGTCGCCGCCACCGCCTCGAAGTCGATCCCGTCGCCCTCGTCAAAGAGCACCGGCGGCGGGGCGCCCAGTTCCGCCAGACGCGCCTCGACCCAGGGCAGGATGCCATCCCCGTCGTCATCGCCGAAATTCGCCCGCGCAAAGCCCACCGGTACCACCCCCAGCGCCAGCGGCACCTCGTGGTTGCTCCAGGCCACCGTGGCGATGCGGACCGGCTTTTCGGTCAGGACGGTGGTGCCGAAGGCATGGCGGATTTCCAGCGGATAGGATTCGGCCAGCGCCGCCTGCGGCAGCACCGCCACAAGGGCAAGGGCGCCAAGGCGCAACAGGAACAGGGGGCGTTTCATGGCGGCAGGAGTCCTTCGATTGGCACCGCCTTGCCCGTGGCGGCCGGGCCGGTCAAGGCGGCGCAGCCGTCGGAACCGGGCGCGGCGCGGCTTCGCCAAAGTTTCTGACAAAAACCATCAGTTTCTTCAAGACCCATCCGCGCCCGGCTGCTAGAGCGCGAGCATCGCAGGGCTTCGGCCGCCGCCCCCGGGGCCCGGCGGCACTGTCTTGCACAGCCATCCGGCCGGGCCCCGCCCCCGGAGAGCCAGCCCGCCCCCCTTTTGGAGATATCGACGTGACCTTGCCTTCCCAGACCGCAGCCCCGCGCCACCGGCTGCTGAAATCGGGCTGCGCGGTGCTGGCGCTGCTGGCCGCCCAGCCCGCCACGGCCCAAGACGGCGCCGAAACCGATGCCGAAACCCCGTTCCGCCTGTCGCCGATCACCGTGAACGCCGCGGGCAAGGCCGATGACGATGCGGCCACGGTCGTCGCCCGCGAGCTTTGGGTGGGCGGCAAGGTCGCCACCAGCCTGCAGGATACGCCCGCCTCGGTCTCGGTGATCACGCAAAAGGAAATCGAGGCCCGCAAGGCCGACACGCTGGAAGAGGTGCTGCAATATTCCGCCGGTCTGCACACCGATTACTACGGCACCGACGACCGCAACGACTATTTCCAGATCCGCGGCTTCAGCGCCACGACTTATCGTGACGGGCTGACGCTGGGCTCGATGCGCGGCGTGCGCGAAGACCCCTATGCCTATGAGCGCGTCGAAGTGCTGCGTGGCGCCAATTCGACGCTGTTTGGCGTTGCCGATCCGGGCGGCTCGGTCAATTTCGTCACCAAACAGCCGAAATTCGAACGCATCGCCGAAACGCGGCTCAGCTACGGGTCCTTTGGCAGCACGGAAGCCGCCTTTGATTTCGGCAATGTGCTGAATGCGGCCGATACGCTGGCCTTTCGGCTGACCGGCAAGCTCAAGGATGGCGCGCTGGAATACGACCATTCCAACGATGACGAGACCTTCCTGATGGCCGGGCTGACCTGGTCGCCCGACGTCGCCACCTCGCTGAGCCTGATCGTCGATCATCTGGACCGCGACGGCACGCCCAACAGCGGCGGCTATCCGCTGGATCGGGACTATGACCGCAGCGCCTTTTATGGCGAGCCCGGGTTCAATTATCACGATGTCGAACGCACCTCGGTCACCGCGCTTTTGACCCATGATTTCGGCAATGGCCTGACGCTGCGCGGCAATCTGCGCTACAGCGACCTGACCGACGATTTCGGCTATGTCTATCTTTATGACTATGCCGGACGCACCGGCACGACGCTCTCGCGCTATTATTTCGGCACCGACCGCAGCGCGACCGAGACGATCGGCAATGCCGTGCTGCAATATGACACGCGCTTTGGCAGCATCGGCAGCAGCACGCTGGGCGGGATCGAATTCCGCGACGGCACCAGCACCGACACCTCGATCTACGGGCTTGCCGGGTCGATCGACCTGGCCAATCCGGTTTATTCGGGCGGCCCGGCCAGCCCCTCGGTCTATGCCCGCACGCGGGTGGAAAACCTGACGCGTTCGGTCTTTGCGACGCAGAACCTGGCCTTCAACGACCGGCTGATCGCCACTGTCGGGCTGCGCCATGACTGGCTGGATGTCACCAGCACCAACCTGATGGGCGCGACGCCGGTCAGCGCCAGCGGCGATTTTTCCGAAAGTTCGGGCCGGGCGGCGCTGACCTGGAAGTTCACCCCCAGCCTGTCGATCTATGGCAGCTTCGTCGAATCGATCGCACCGCCGACAGTGGGCGTCGATCCCGAACGCGGCGAACAATATGAAATCGGGGTGAAATTCGCCCCCGAGGGGTCGAACACCCTGATTTCGGCGGCGGTCTATGACCTGACGAAAAAGGATGTGACGATTGCGGTGGTGCAGCCCGGTGGCGCGATCGAGCGCGAGAAGGTCGGGGAATCGCGGGTGCGCGGCCTTGATCTGGAAGCCAAGACCGAGCTGACCTCGGCGCTGACGCTGATCGGGTCTTATTCCTACATCGACTCGGAGGTGGTGACGGGCACGCTGCGTTCGGGCGCCTCGATCGCGGGCAAGCAATTCGCCTCAACGCCCAATCATGTCGCCTCGATCTGGGCGAATTACACGCTGGCGGGCACGCAGGCGCGGGGGGATGTGACGCTGGGGCTGGGGCTGCGCCATGTCGGCAGCTATTATTTCGACGCGGTCAACAGCCGCAAGGCCAGTGCCGCGACGCTGGTCGATGCCTCGGTCGGCTATGATCTGTCGGAGACCGCGACGCTGGAATTGCATGTCAGCAACCTGCTCGACGAACAGCATGTCGTCGGCTCGGGCACGGCGGATTATTACAACCCCGGCCGTGAAATCGGGCTGAGCCTGCGCAAGAGCTGGTAAGCGCGCGACCCCGGCGGCCACGCTTGCGGCCGGGGTCACCCCTTGCGCTGGGCGCGCAGCCAGGCCGAGGGCGTCGTGCCCTCGTGGCGGCGAAAGGCCCGCGTCAGATGCGCCTGATCGGCAAAGCCGAACTGCATCGCGACATCGGCAATCATCATCTCCGAGGCCAGAAGCGCCCGTTTCACCCCCGCGATGCGGCGTTCCTGCTGCCATTGCAGCGGCGTCTTGCCGGTGGTCTTCTTGAAGGCCTGCGAAAACCAGCCGGGCGACAGACCCACCGCCTCGGCCAGCGCCGCGGTGCTCAGCCGGCCGCTGCCGTCCTCCTCCAGGAGCCGCTGCAACCGGCGCATCTGCTCGGGCGTCAGGCCGCCGGAATGGCGCGTCTCGGGCGGCGGCGCCCCGGGCATGTCCAAAAGCCCCGTGACCAGCGCCACGGCCAGACTTTCGGCAAAGATCGGGTGGCGCTCGGGGGCGATGATCTCCTGGCGCAGCGCCGCGCCGATCGCGGCGAGCGCCGAAACCTCCTGCAGCTCGGCCGGTTGACTGACCACCCGCATCGCATCGCCCGCCCCCAGACCCGCGCCCAGCCGCGCCAGAAGCCAGCTGCGGTGCAGATGCAGATCCAGATGCGAAAACCGATGCCCGGCCACGAACCGGGTCCAGATCGGCATGCCCGCGGGCACATAAAGCGCGCGCAGCAGCGGGCGGGCATGGCCCTGATCGGCGGCGCCCCGGTCCGAGAGCCGGATCTGGTCGGAGACATCGTTGAAGAACAGCATCACCCGCGGATCGGGCGAGCTGTAATAGCCCGTCGCCCCGGCCCGGCCCTCGGCTTCCCAAAACACCCCGCACATCGCCTCGAAGGAACGCCACCGCACCGGCGCGGTGCGGGAAATCCCGTGCGTCTGGCTGGTCATCGCAGGCAGGAAGCCCATTTCCCTTTTCTCCACAGGCGGAAAAGACCGAAACGACGCTTGCCTGTGGCACCGGAGCGGCCAAAGCGACCGCGGCGGCATGGGTAGTGCGCAGGCGCCAAACCTAGGCCATTGCCCGGCCCGGCGCAAGAGAGCCCGCCGGGGCTGCCGCTCAGCCCTGGGCCTCGTGCAAGCGAGAGCATCGAGGATGGGTTGGGGAGCCCCTCCTGACGCCACTTGGCCCGATTGATCCGGCGCGGATCAGGAGCGCTGAGCCATGAAGGACGTCTCGATCCCCGGCGTTGACCTGGCGAAGCGGGCACGAAGCCTGCAGCGGGCAACGGGCTCACGTCTTGCTGAAAATCATCTCCCGCGGGCGGCATCTGGACGCAGGGACCGCGGCGCAGAAGACGGGCTGTCTTTTGTTGACTATTTTTGTCACATTAGCCTTCTGCCCGGTTCCGGAGATCCAGATGAAAAACCCCGCGCCCGATGGCTCGCCCTATCGCGATATCGTCGTCGACGATGGCCCCAAAGCGGCGATTGCCCTGCGCGACATGCTCAGGGACGAGATCGCCTGCACCTTCCGGGATGCCCCGAAGCCGCCGCCGCGCAACGGGGTGGTGGCGGCGGGGCGCTATCTGTGCAAGACCCTGCGCAGCGGGCTGCAATGCCTTGATTGCGATCTGGAACTGGCGGCCACGCTGGATATGGTGTCGGTCTCGCCGCGCTGCATCCGGGTCTCGGCCCTGTTCGAGGGCGCATCGAGCTGGGAGGTCGCGGGGCAGCAGCATGTGCATCCGGGCCAGGGCATCGCGCAGATCTCGGCGCTGGGGCAGGACACGCCGATCGGCTTTTGCGAACCGATGGGGCAGCGCTATCGCATGGCGGGGCTGCTGATCACGCCCGGCTTTTTCGATCAGGGGCCGGAGGATCTGCAGGACGGGCTGAAGGAGCTGCGGGCGCTGCTGGATCCGGGGGTCCGGCATTGCGCCCTGCCGGGGGCCCCGGCGCTGCGCGAGATCCTGGCGCGGCTGCATGCGGTGCCGTTTCAAGGCGCGCTGGCCGATCTTTATCGCGAAAGTCTGGCGCTTGGCCTCGTGGTCGAGCTGACCCGCCATCTTGGCGACCGTGCCCCCGGCCCCGCCGCGCTGCCGCGCCGCTCTGCGCAGCTCGCCGCCGAGGCGAAAGCCCGGATCGATGCCGCCCCCGAGGCGGTGCCCTCGGCGCTGAGGCTGGCGCATGATCTGGGCACCAACGAAACCACGCTGCGCCGTGCCTTCAAATCCGCGCATGGGGTGCGGCTGTTTGATTACGTGCTGGAGAGGCGCTTGCAGATGGGCCGCGATCTGCTGCGCGACACCGCCTTGCCGATCGGGGACATCGCCTGGCGCTGCGGCTATGGCGATCCGGCGAATTTCACCCATGCCTATCGCCGCCGCTTCGGCCGCCCGCCCCGCGCCGAGCGCGGCTGAGCTCAGCCGAAACGGGCGTGGAGCAGAAGCGGCGCCATGTCGCGCACCACGGGCAACCGCCCCAGCGTCGCGATCAGCCGCGACCGCTCCGGAAAGGCCTCGCCATAGCCGATCGCGGTGACAAGCGAAAGCCCGGGCACCTGCCGCAAGAACGCCGGCACATCGCGGCGCGCCAGCGCAAAGGGCATCTGCGGCGCGGTGTAATCCTTGTCCACCACCATGCCCCGGAGCGTCCGGCGCGAAAACCAGTGCGGAATGGTGTCAAAGAAAATCTCGGCCGGGGACGGGCCGCGATGCGCGCCGATCCGGCGCAGCAGGGCCAGCGTCTCTTCTGCGGTGAAATACATCACCAGCCCCGCCGCGGTGACGAAAAACCCCCGTTCGGGATCGACCGCCTCGAACACTGCGGGGTCAAGCGCGGAAAGCGGCAGCTCCGTCAACCGCGGATGGTCGGGCAGAAGCTGGCGGCGCAGCGCGATGCTTTCGGGCAGATCGACGCAAAGCCAGCGCAGCCGCCCGTTGTCGAGCCGCCAGAACTGCGTCTCCAGCCCCTCGCCCAGCGCCAGCACCTGCGCCTCGGGATGGCGGGCCAGATAGCGCCGGATCAGCCCGTCCGAATATTTCGACCGCACCGCATGCCAGTGACTGACCGGGCCGAAGCGGTCGAAATCATAATCGATCCGGTTCAGCAGATCGACCGCCATCGGATCGTCGAAGAACCCGCGGTCAAGCACCGTCATCCCCGCGCGCGAGCGCAGTGGCCAGAGCAGCGTCTCGGGCACGCCACCCAGCCGCGGCGCGATCCGCGCCCCCGTCCCGATCCTTGCAACCTGTGTCATGGGATCCCCCTTCAGAATGTCACCGTCATCCCGACGCCGATCACCCGGCCCCGGTCATAGGACACGCCGTAAACCGGCGTCGTCGTGCCCGCGGCCACGCCATAGGGCTGGCGCACGGTCAGATAGCGCTCGTCGAGCAGGTTTTCGCCGAAGAGATAGATCTCGCCATTGCCCCAGCGCATCCCGAGCCGGGCCGACACCAGATTGACCGGCGCCAGCTTGCCCAGATTGGCGGCGTCGAAATAGCGCGCGCCCATCCAGGAATAGCCGATCTTGCCATAGACCTCGGTGTCCGGAGCGGCCGCCTTCCAGCCGATCTCGCCCGCCGTCGCGCGATAGCCCAGATCAAGCCTGCCCGCCCATTCGGGCGTGTTGGGCAGCCGGTCCCCCGCCTCGAGCCCGGCATTCACCACCGAGGCGGCGGCGGGCACATCGGTGATCTCGGTCCTGGTATAGGCCAGGCCCGTGCCCAGCTGCCAATGATCATCCGGCCGCCAGGTGGCATCGAGCTCGACCCCCTGCGAGCGCGCATCCAGATTGGCATTGGCCGAGGCCAGGGTGGCGGAATCGTACAGCATGATCTGCTCGTCGTTCAGGTCGTTGAAGAAGACCGCCCCCGAAAGATCGAGCCGACCCTCGAACAGGCTGGCCCGGCCGCCGATCTCGTAGCTGATCGTTTCGGAGGGCGCATAGGTGCCGCGCGGCACGCCGAAGCCCATGAAGGTGTTGTAAAACCCGTAGCCGCCGGATTTGTAGCCGCGCGCGATGGAGGCATAGGTGGTCAGATCGGGCGACCATTCGTAAGACAACGCCGCCTTGCCGGTCCAGAAATCGTCGCTCAGCCGACCGCTTTCGGAATAGCGCGCCAGCATCCCCGGATAGAGCAGGTCATAGCCGAGAGAGTCGAAATCGGCGCTGAAATCCTTGTCCTCATGGGTCAGCCGCAGCCCGGCCGAGGCCGTCAGCCGTTCGCTCAGCGGCAGGCTGATGTCGCCAAAGACCGCCACGCCATCGGTGACCTGGTCATAGCTCTTGAACCCCGCCTGCGTCGCGCCAAAGGCGGTGACATTGCTGCTGTTGGTGTTGCGGTTCTCGTCGCGATAGGCGACGGCGCCCGCCACCCAGCCGATTGCGGCCCCTTCCAGCGAAGAGAGCCGGAATTCCTGCGTCAGGCGGCTCTGATCCTTGGTCCAGAACATGTAATTGTCGGCGGTGTCGGAAAAATCGGAAATCGGTAGCCCGGTGACGGTGGAAAAGAGCAGCTGATCGCCCTGATAATTGTTCTCCACGCTGTAGTCGTTGAACGAGGTCTGGGCGGTGAAGGTGAAGCGCTCGAAATCCTGTTCGAATTTCGCCATCAGTTGACGCGACTGCGAATTGTCGCTGGCAAAGCTTTGCCGCGCGGGCAGCGGATCGGCCTCGCCGATCTGGGTGGTGTAGTAAACCGGGGTGGTATCGGCGTTTTCCCCCGCCAGCGTGACCAGAAGCCGCGTCGCATCGCCGGGCGTATAAAGCACCGAGGCCCGGCCCGCCAGCACCTGATTGCCGCCCAGATCCGGGCCCGCATCATTCGCCGCATAGCCGTTCACCCCCGATTGCCGCAAAGCGAAGCGGGTCGAGAGCACCCCGGGCCTGATCGGCAGGTTCAGCACGGTCTCGGCACGGTAAAGCCCGTCGCTGCCGAAGTCGCTGCGCAGCGACCCTTCGAAAACATCGGTCGGCAGCGCCGGAACAAGGTTGATCGCCCCGCCCGAGGTGGACCGCCCGAACAGCGTGTTCTGCGGCCCCTTCAGCACCTCGACCTGTTCAAGGTCCAGATAGCTCGAGGCCGATTGTTCCAGCATCAAGGGCGCGCCATCGACGAAGGTCAGCACCGAACTGTCGTCGGGGCTGAGCGGCATCAGAAGCGGGCCGACCCCGCGCAGCGTGACAAAGGCATTGCTGCGGTCGCCATAGGAATACATCACCGCCCCGGGGATCTCGCGCAGCGCCGTGGCGCCGTCGGTCACCCCCTCCTCGGCCAGTTTCTGCGCATCGACGACGGCGACCGAGCCGGGAACATCGCGCAGCTTCTCGCCGCGTTTGGAGCCGGTGACGACGATCTCGTCCAGCTCGACAAGCTCTTGCGCAAGCGCCGGGGCGGCGCCCTGCAGGCAGATCAGCGCGGCGGCGATGGCGGTGCTCCGGGCCAACGGCGGGGCAAAGGAACGGGCGGGCAAGGTCATGGAACGCTCCAATCTGTCAATTCGGGGCCAGCGCGGCCCGGGCCGGCAGGGCCTGGCGCAGCGCCACAAGGGCGGCGCCAGAGGCCGCAAGGGTGCAAAGGACAAGGAAGGGCACGAGGCCGAGCCGCGCGGCCAGCGTGCCCGCAACCGACATCGCCAGGATGCTGACCACCATGTCGCAAGAGGACAGCCAGGCCGCCTGCGTCACCGCATGATCGCCGCGGCTCGATTGCAGGCAGAGCGCGCGATAGGGCACGTAATAGATGTAGCCCGCCAGCATCGTCACCGCGGTCAGCGCGACGGCAAAGCCGCGGCCCCAGATCAGCCCGTGCAGCGCCGCCGCGACGCCAAGGCACAGCGCCAGCAGCATCGTGACCAGCGACAGGCTTTTCCAGCCGCCGATCCGCGCGACGATGGCGCCGCCGATCACAGCGCCCGCCAGGCCAAGCCCGTTCGCCGCCACCGCGCTGAACAGGCCGATCTCGCCGATCTGCAGACCCGCATCGACCTGCAGGACCGGCAGATAGCCCGAGACGAGCCCGATGGCGCCATGGGCCAGAAGCGACACGAGGACAAGCCGCGGCAGGGCCGGGTCCTGCCAGACCGCGCGCCACAGGCTGCGCAGCGGCAGCCGCGGCCGCGGCGGCGTGGCGGGATCGGCGCGCTCTGCCGGGGCCTGAGGCGGCAGGATCGCCACCGCCAGTGCGGGCGCAAGCGTCATCGCCGCCAAAAGCCAGACCGCCTGGCGCCAATCGCCGCCGATCCAGCCCAGCCAGGAGGCGACCCCCACCAGAATGCCCCCGAGCGCCATGCCCGACGCGCCCCAGCCGGGCACCGCCGCGCGGCCCTTTTCGCCAAGGGTTGCCAGAACATAGCCGTCAAGCGTGGTCATGCCGCTGGCCAGCACCAGAAACAGGACCGCCGCCACCGCCATGATCGGGCCGGGCTGGCGTGCCGGATCAAGCGGCAGCAACGCCAGCACCCCCGCCGCCGCCAGAACCGACAGGGCCAGCGTCGCACGGCGCCAGGCCTGCGCCCGCCCGCCCAACGCCCGGGCAATCGCAAAGGCCCAGACCCCGCGCAGCACATAGGGCAGATAGACCAGCGCCAGCGCGCTGACGAGCTCCGCCGAATGGCCCGAAGCGCGCAGCATCGGCGGAAAGACATAGTAGAAAAACGACATCGGCACCGAGGAGGCCAGCATGAAGGCAAAGACCCCCGTCAGGATGCGCCAGTGCCCCGCGTTTTCGTCCGGCATCGCGGCGCTCATCTGAGCCGCCATCCCGCGGCTTTCTCCTGCGCCGCCCAAAGCCTGCCATAAAGCCCGCCCGCCGCCAGCAGCGCCTCGTGCCGCCCGCGCGCCACGATCCGGCCGCCCTCCATCACGATGATCTCGTCGGCCTCGGTCACCGTGCGCAGCCGATGCGCGATGACGATCACCGTGCGGTCGGTTTCCAGCGCCGCAATCGCGCGCTGAATCGCCGCCTCGCTCAGCGGGTCCATCGCCGAGGTCGCCTCGTCCAGCACGATCACCGGCGCGTCCTTCAGAAGCGCCCGCGCAATCGCCACCCGCTGCCGCTCGCCGCCCGAAAGCGTCCGCCCGGTGTCGCCCAGCACGGTGTCAAGCCCCGCCGGCAGCGCCGCCACCAGATCGCGCAGCTGCGCCGCCTCGATCACCCGGGCCAGCCGGTCGGGATCGGCCCCCGGATCGCCCAGCAGCAGATTGGCCCGCAACGTGTCGCGAAACAGATGCACGTCTTGCGACACGAGCGAAACCAGCGCCTGCACCGCCGCCGGATCGGCCTCGGACAGATCGACCCCGCCCAGCCGGATCTGCCCGCCGCTCAGGTCGTGAAACCGCAAGAGCAGCGCGACCAGCGTCGATTTCCCCGCGCCGCTTGGCCCGACGATGGCGGTGACCCGGCCCTGCCGCGCGGCAAAGGAAATGTCGCGCACGGCATCGGGCTTGTCGGGGGCATGGCGGAACCGCACCGCCTGAAAGTCGATGTCGAGATCGGGGCGGAAATCATGCCGCGTGCCGCCCAGTTCGGGCACCGCCAGAAAGGCGCCGATATTGACCCGCGCCCGCTCGCCCAGCTCCAGCGGCAGCACGATCTTGAGCACGCCGGTGTAAAAGGTGGTCGCCGCCGCAAGCGTCAGGAACAGCGCCGGGATCACCGCAGCCGGGTCGGGCGCCTGCCCCGTCCGCGCCGAGGCCGCGACGAACAGGATGGCCAGCGGCGCGGCAAAGGCGATCATCGCCGCCCCGGCCTGTTGCAGCGGCACCAGTTTCGGCGCCATCGCCAGCGTCGTGTCATGCAGCGCCTCGACGGCGGCGCGGAATTGCGCCTGCGCCGTGCCGGTGCGGCCAAAGGCGCGAAAGACCGCAATGCCATCGGCATATTCGCCGATCCGCAAGGTCGCCTCGCCGATCATCTCGTTGCGGGCGCGCAGGAAGCGGGTCAGGATCGGCCCGGCGACGAACAGCGCCGCGACGCCCCCGCCCAGCGCCAGCACGATGGCAAGCCCCGCCGCGGGCGCAAACCAGAGCGCCGCCGCCAGCAGCAGCGCCGTCGCAATAAGCGCATTGAGGAAACGGTTGAGATAAAAGGTCGAGGTCTCGTTCAGCCAGCGGCCATCCTCGGCGATCAGCGTGGCCAGCTGCGCCGGGGCCCAGCGCCCCGCCAAAGCGCCCAAAGGCACGCGGCGCATATGGGTGACGATGCGGTTGCGCACCGCCTCGGCGGCATGGTTGCCCGCGCCATAGCCCAGCTTCCAGGCGCGCTGGATCACCCGGATGCGCAGCAGCACCGCCAGCAGACAGGCCGCGGCATGGGGGGCGATCTCGGCCACACTCGCCGGACCCTCGGCCAGACGCATCAGCCCCAACCCCACCGCCAGGGGCGGCACCGCGGCCAGAAGCCCCTCGAGCCCGGCGAGCAGGATCGAGACCAGATATTGCCCGCGCATCGGCGGCAGATAGGACCAGATGAACCGCATCAGTTTCATTGTGCCGCCTCCAGGGCCGGATTTGCGGGGATGGGGGGGGCGCCTGTGGCATGGCGGAAGCTGCGCGTCGCCTCTTGCGCCTGCCACATCCGGGCGAACAGCCCGCCCGCCGCCAGCAGCGCCGCATGGCTGCCGCGCTCGACGATCCGGCCGGTTTCAAGCACCAGGATCTCGTCGACATGAACGATGGTGTGCAGCCGATGCGCGATGACAACGACGGTGCGCCCGCGCGCCAGATCGGCCACCGCATCTTGGATCAGCGCCTCGTTTTCGGGATCGGCAAAGGCCGTCGCCTCGTCAAGGATCAGGATCGGCGCATCCTTCAGGATCGCCCGCGCAATCGAGATCCGCTGCCGCTCGCCGCCCGAAAGGCCGAAGCCGCGTTCGCCCAGAACCGTGTCATAGCCCTGCGGCAGGGCGGTGATGAAATCATGCGCCCGCGCCACCCGGGCCGCCGCCTCGATCTCGGCCTGCGTCGCGCCAACCCGGCCCAGCGCGATATTCTCGGCCACGGTGCCGCTGAACAGGAAGACATCCTGAAACACATAGGCCAGATGGCGGTGCAGCGCCTCGGGGTCGATCGCGCACAGATCCTGCCCGCCGATGCGGATGGTGCCCGCGGCGGGGTCCTGAAACCGGCCGATCAGCCGCGCGACGGTGGATTTGCCGGACCCCGAGGGCCCCACCAGCGCCAGACAGCGCCCGGCGGGCAGATCGAAGCTGATGTCGGAAATCACCTCGCGCGGGCCATAGGAAAAGCTGACGTGATCGAAGCGGATCGCGGCCTTGGCGATCATCGGGGTGCCGGTGGCGGGGGGCAGTTCGGCGACGTTGCGCAGGGCGTCAAGCCGTTCCAGCAGCTCATGCTGGCGAAACAGCCGGTGGCTGATGCCCTGGATCGCCGCGAACAGATCGCCAAAGCCGTAGGCCACGGCCAGAAAGGCGGCGAAGACCGCCAGATCGACCCATCCCGCCGCCGCCATCACCAGCCCGACCGAGCCGAGCAACATCAGATGGCTGGTCAAGAGCACCTGCGCCGCCGTGCCCGGAATGATCGCGCGATCAAGCCAGGCATCCGACATCTGCCGCATCTCGGCAAAGACCGCCCCGGCGCGGCGGCTGGCCTGCGCATCCTGGTTGAAGGCGCGCACGGTGGCGATGCCATCGGCCATTTCCGCCGCCACCGTGGCCATGCGCGACTGGATCTCCAGATAATCGCGCGTCGGCCCCTCGGCATCCTTCATCATCCGGCCCATCATCCACAGCCCGACCAGCATCGGCGCGATCATCAGCAGCGAAAGCCGCCAGTCGATCGCCAGCATCAGCCCCAGCGTCAGCAAGGGCGCGATCACCGCCGCGCTGACCTCGGGCACCAGATGCGCCATGCCGTCTTCGAGCACCTCGATCTCGTCCACCAGCGTATTGCGGATCTCGCCCTTGGAACGCGCGTCGGTGAAGCCCAAAGGCACCCGGGCCAGCTTCTGCGCGAGCTCGAAGCGCAATTCGCGCTGCGTCGCAAAGGCGATGCGATGCGACAGATAGGTGGAGAGGCCAAAGAGCGCCTTTTCCGCCACCACCCCCGCAAGCCCGGCCAGCCCCGCCAGCGCCACGAAACCCCAATCGACCTGCGGCGCGAAAAACGCCATCAGCACCGCCGCCGTCGCCAGATAGGGGCTGAGCGAGAACAGCGCCGCCAGCGTGCCGCTGACCACCGAAAGCGCCAGCAAGCCGCGGCGGCGCCGCATCAACCCGATCAGCCGCCCCGCCACCGGCCAGAGCTTCACCCCCGCCTCGTCCGTTCCTGTCGCTGCCACGATCCGCCTCCGATTATTCCGAGTGTTTTTATTAGGATTATGCCTCCCCCCGCTCAACCGCGCCGGGTTGTGATTTGCGAAACAAAACTTGTGCGCCGCGGGCGGCTGCGACATGTTGCGCAATCCGACAAAAACAATCGGCCAATGCGGAGCAGATCTGTATCCTGCGGGCGTGGCAACGGTCGGAGACAGGCGATGACACGGGCAAGCGGGCTGCAGGCGGCGCTGATCGAGGCGATCGAGGATGAATACAGGGCGCGGGCCAGCTATGCGGCGGTTCTGGCGCGGTTCGGCCCGGTGCAGCCCTTTGCCACTATCGTGCAGGCCGAGGGACGGCATGTGGCGGCGCTGGCGGGTCTGTTGCGCCAGCACGGCTTTGCGGTGCCGCCAGATCGGTTCGCCGGTCGGATTGCGGCCCCCGAAAGCCTGATCGCGGCCTGTGAAGGCGGAGTCGCCGCCGAAATCGCCAATGCCGCGATGTATGACCGTTTGAGCCGGACGGTCAAGGATCCGGCCGCGCTGCTGATCTTTGCCCGGCTGCGTGCGGCCTCGGCGCTCAATCACCTGCCCGCGTTCCGGGCCTGTCTGGCACGGGCCGGATCGGGGGCCGGATCGGGGGCGGCGCCCCGCCCTGCCGCAAGCCCCGCGTCGGGAGCCAGCCCGCTGGTCTGGGCGATCGGCCTTGCGGCCGCGGCGGTTCTGGTCCGGGCGTTGCCGCGCAAGAGCGGCTGAGCCGGTCCCGGCCACCCGCAAAAGGCCGATAGTCCCCCCGGGGGCCGGATCACTTCGTCAGGATCAGCTTGCCATTGCGGGTGATGCGCAGGGTATAGGTGACGCCGTCCAGCACGATCCGCACAAGGCTTCCCCCCTCGGTCAGCGCCCGCGCGTCGTGCAACGGCGGCGCGATGTCGGGGACTTGCGCCGCGTCCGGGCCCTGCCCGCCGAAATCGCTGCCGACACCGCTTCCAAGCGCAAGTTTCGGCCGTCCCTCGTCATTGCACATGTGCGATTCTCCTTGCGCGCCGGGGAGGCGCACCGCGCGGGATCGCAGGGGGCCTTGCGGGGACGAAACCGCCGTTGGGGCCTGCCGATCGGGGGGCAAACCGCCCCTGTAAACTGTCGAGTGTTTCTATCGGAATTCGAGAGCGAAGAAAAGCGACGGTTCGATCAGGAGGTTGCGGCACGGCGTCACCGGGACGGAAACCCAAGCAAAACCCTTGCCCGGCCAATCCGCATGAAAACGATCAAGTATTTGATTTCATTTAATGTTCACTTGATTTTCGCGATCGCCGGGTCTATCAAAAACCTAGGCGCCGCGGTTGGGCGACGCCCGGTTTGAACAGAGGAGACATGTCATGTCTGCCACTTGCGCCAAATGCGCTTTCTTCGAAGATCATGTCGCGAACGGTGAAAAAGAACTGGCCGATGCCGGTCTGTGCCGCTTCAACCCGCCCGTCACCCAGATTGCCCCCGACGCCCGCGGCCTGTGGCCGGTGGTGAAGGAATCCGACTGGTGCGGGCACTTCGAAGAAGAAAACGCCTGATCCGACTTCGCAAGCCAGGTCCGCTTTCCGCCAGCCACCACGGCAAGCCACAAAGCACCCCAGCCAGCTTTGATCGGGACCACGTCAAAAGGGCAGCGCAGGGCGCTGCCCTTTCTGCATTCCGGCCCCGCGTTCCGCTTTGCCGCTCAGTCGAAATGGGCCACCAGACGGCGCACCGCATTGAGGTAAGCGGTGACCTCGTTGCCCTCGCACAGCAGCGTGGCCACCGCCTCGGCCTGCGTCGCGTGCCCGGCGTGGCTCAGCCGCGCCACCTGCAAAAACAGCGCCTCGTGCCGGGTCGGACGGGGCTGCGATCCGTCCACCCGCCCAAAGCCGAAAGGCGAATGCCGCGTCACACGCAGCCGCGACAGAACCTGCGCCAGATCGGCAAAGACGATCGCCCCCCGCGTCTCGCCCCAGCGCGCCTGCGCCCGGTCGAGCGCAAGACACCAGCCGTCGCGTTCCGGCGCGCGGTAACTGTCGATCATCAACCGCAGCACGGCCAGAACATCATCTTGCCAGGGCGCGGCCGGGGCCGGGGCGGCGCGGGCATCGGTCGCGGGCGACAGGGGCAGGTCTTTCATGGGCAGGTCTTTCATGGGGGGGGCCTTTCCGGGGCAAGCGATCATGCAGGCAGGACAAGGCCGAAATCGGCCGCGATCAGCGACAGCCAGCCCTTGAGCCGCTCGGGCGTCAGCGCCGCCTGATTGTCCTGATCCAGGGCAAGGCCCAGGAATTCGCCCTCCACCACGGCGAGCGAGTCTTCGAACCCATACCCCTTGGCAGGCCAGCGCCCGACCAGCTTCGCCCCCCGATCCGAGAAGAATTCATGCAGGAAGAACAAGGCATTGACGAATTCCAGCGGATAGGTGACCTGATCGCCCAGCCCGAACAGCGCGATCGTCTTGCCGCTGAAATCCTGATCGGCGATCCTGGGCAGGAATTCCTCCCAGCTTTCCGAGGCGGCATTGGCGCTCAGCCCCGGCAATTGTCCGTCGCCCAGCGTCGGCGTGCCAAGGATCAGAAAGTCATAAGCCATGAAATCGGCCACATCAGCGCGGTTGACGTTGAGCGGCTTGGCCATCACCTCATCGTCGAACATGTCCTTGATCTGCTTGGCAATCTTGCGCGTGGTTCCGGTGTCCGATCCGAAGAAGAGTCCGATCTTCGCCATGATGTCCCCTTTTGGCTGACGGGCCTGATGCCCCCGCAGTTGCTTCGCAAGCTTCGTGCCAGGCTTTGCGCGCGGTTTCGAAGCCCATTGTCGGGCAAAATTGTCAGGAATCTAACAAAAGAAAAGTGAATTACTCAACAATGTCGGAGTCGAGATGGCGACGCCGGTGGGCGTTGTTGCAGAACACTGTCTTCGAAGGATTCACATCGCGAATCCATGCGGTTAGACGGGATGCATGAGCGAGCCTGCACCCGCGCGCTACCGCACGACGACCTGGTCCAGCTGGTGAGCCATTGCGGCGCCATTGGTTCGAGCCCAATGGCGAAGCCCCTGAGTGATCTGCAACCCTTCTAGCAGCGCGTCCGTGCCCGTGCCGGGGTCAAGGATGTCCGGATCCACGACCTGCGCCACACCTTCGCATCCACAGCCGTAGCGTCAGGTCAGGGCCTGCCGATGATCGGCAAGCTCCTCGGCCACATGCAGGTTCAGACCACGGCGCGATACGCCCATCTCGCGGCCGAACCGGTGCGGATGGCCGTGATCGAGATTGCGGGCACGCTGGTGCATCGCGGCGCCTGGATCGGGCAATCCTCGGGGCTGACCTCCTACGAGGGGATCGCGGCGCAGCTGCAGGCGGCCGTCGCCGATCCGGCCATCCGCGGCATTGCCCTCGATATCGACAGCTTCGGTGGCGAGGTCGCCGGGGCCTTTGATATGGCGGATCGGATCCGGGCAGCACGGGCGCAGAAGCCGGTCCAAGCCTTCGTCGCCGATCACGCCCTCTCGGCCGCCTATGCGCTGGCCTCCCAGGCCGGCCGGATCATCCTGCCCCGCACCGGGGCCGTCGGCAGCATCGGCGTTGTGGCCATGCACAGCGACATGAGCGGGGCGCTCGATCAGAAGGGCATCGCCGTCACGCTGATCCACGCAGGCGCCCGCAAGGTTGACGCGAACCCATACCAGCCGCTGCCTGAGACCATCCGTGCCCGCATCGCGGGCGAGTTGGAGGACCTCCGCCAGCTCTTCGCCGAAACCGTCGCCGAAGGTCGTGGCCGCCGCCTCGACACAAGCCGGGCGCTGGACACCGAGGCCGCCGTGTTCCGCGGGGAGGCCGCGGTCTTCGCCGGTCTCGCCGACGAGGTGGCCGATCCGGTCACCGCCTTTTGCGCTTTCGCCGCCGCACCCCGCGGCACAGCCACCCTCAAATCCACTCCCAAAGGAAAGGGCCCGATGATGACCACTGCCTCCGAAGATGATGCGCAGCCTTCTGCCAGCACCCCGCCGGAACCGGCCTCGCCCGCGGCGATCGCACCGCCGCAAACCACGGCGGCCGTCATGTCGTGCAAGGCAAGGTCCGCGAGGTGCTGCGCGCCATCGAGGACAACCTTCTGGGCGAGGCGATGACTTCGGTCCATGCCCTCGTCAGCCGCGAGTTCTTCGACGAGCTGATCGCGCACCCCAAGACCGAGGAGGCCTACAAGTTCTACCCCGCGACCGGCGCCCAGCCGCTGCGCGAGGATGTGCGGCGCAACTTCCCCTTCGGCGGCATCCTCTTCGAGGAATATTCTGGCAACGTCACCCTCTCGACCAAGGCGACCGAACGGCTGGTTCCGGCGAACGAGGGGATCGCCTTCCCCTTGGGCACGATGGACACCTTCACCACCTATGGCGGCCCCGCGAACCTCCTGGAGACCGCGAACACCATCGGCCTGCCGCTTTATGCCCGCCAGCATCTCGACGAAAAGGGCCGCTGGATCGACGTGATGACCGAGGCCTCGATCCTGCCGGTGAACAAGCGGCCCCGCCTCGCCGTCCGGATCCACAGCTCGAACTGAGGTCGCCATGCCCAGCCTGACCCGGCAGATCACACGGCCCTGCTTTGTCGAGTATCGAGTTGGATGCCGGGGAAGTTGTACTCGCTTATTTCGCGGCAGTCCCCGGTAAAGTGTATTTTTCTCGACGCCGCGCTTCTTACGAGTTGCAATGCAGTATTACGCTCCTAGATTTGAGTTATCGCAACAATTGGAGAAAATCATGCCCGCCCATGAACGACTGAGAATTCAAGAATTAATCGCAAGAAAAACCCCCAAGGAACTCGTTAATATTTACAAAGAATTTCTTGCATCAGGACGAATAGATCTTGCACGTTATCTAATGCGATCCGCTCACAAAGCAAATAAAATATAATTGAAATATATTTTAAAAATCTGAAATCTACGCGGGTTTTATCTCATGCACCGCACTGACCATCGCTTCGGGCACCACGGCGGGCGCGGTCGTCGAACTTCTGTCAAAAGACAGCTTCACCATCCCGTTTCGCGCCATGGCCGGGGTGGTGAACACGCGTCATGCGAACAACCACCAGATCCTTGAAGCCGTCTCGGTCGATCCGCTCACCGGCCTGCCCGATGGCAAGCACTGCTTTGGCATCGACATCGGCGGCGCGGCCAGCACCACCGCCACGCTGATGCGATACTTCAGCCAGAACGGCGGTCTGACGCCGCTTGAAAGTGCCACGGTAACGATCCTCACCACCGCGAGCGCCAGCATTCTGGAGATCGAGCCCTTCTCGGACGAGGCCTATGTGCATTCCCGTGCGCTCGATGCGACCTCGGGGCGGGCCAATTCCTATGTCCGCCACCAGCAGATCCCCGACCCTTCGGCGCTTTACAAGCTGCGGCTGCGCAGCCTGAACCATGCCGCCTGGAAGGCGGTGACCGGGGCGGTTGCGGGCACGGGCGGGGTGATCCGGCTTACCGTCACCGCGCATGGGCTTGCGACCGGCAACCTCGTCTGGGTCGAATATCTGAACGGGGTAACGAATGCCGGGGCGGAGCTGCGCGGCAACGTTACCGTGACGGTGATCGACGCGAACCAGATCGAGCTGCAGGGCACGATCTTCGGTGGATCCTACATCGCAGGCTCGGGCCGGGTTGCGCTCGCCGCCGCGCCGACCGCGGTCAGCCTGCAGATGTCCTTCATCAACTGCCAAGACTATGCCGAGCTTACCGCGGAAATCACCGCCGGGCGCGGCCAGATCGTCGAGGGACAGGCGATTGCCGCGCGCACGGTCGCGGGCTCGGTGGTGACGGCCACGGCGGTCGGCCCCGTCGCCCATG
This sequence comes from Rhodobacter capsulatus SB 1003, assembly GCF_000021865.1. Taxonomy (NCBI): domain Bacteria; kingdom Pseudomonadati; phylum Pseudomonadota; class Alphaproteobacteria; order Rhodobacterales; genus Rhodobacter; species Rhodobacter capsulatus. The sequence goes on along the minus strand of NC_014034.1, from coordinate 1,528,413 downwards.
ACGGCGCGCGCGGTTCGACCGCACCGGTGATCGTCGCCGCCCGCGCGGTGACGGCGGCCTATGCGAGCGTCGCCAGCGGCGATGTGGCCGATCTGATCACCACGGTGCAGGGCGTGCAGGTGGTGCGTCCCTGGCAGATCCCCGAGCTGGAATGGAGCTCGGCCGCCGCGGCGGGCGGGATCACCAACACCAGCGATATGGTTCTGGGCGCTGCGGCCGGGGCCGGGCTGCGGCGGTTCGTGACCGCGCTGCAGCTGAAGAATGCGGGGACGGTGGCGACAGAGGTGGTGCTGAAAGATGGCTCCACCGTGATCTGGCGCGGGCATCTTGGCGCTTCGATGACGCTTTCGGAAAGCCACCAGTTCGCCGATCCGCTGCGCACGACGGCCAACACGGCGCTGAACGTCGCCTGCATCACCACCGGGGCGCAGGTCTATGTGAATGCGCAGGGCTTCATCGCGCCATGACGGTCTTTGCCGCGGCCCTCGATCGGCTCTTCGAGCACCCTGCCCTTGCGGCACCGGCGCTCTGGATCTCGGCCACGAGCGCCGAAGAGCGCCAGATCAGGGTCATCGCCCGTGCGCCCGACCGGGTGACCGACTTCGGCGCTGGGCGGTTTGTCAGCGACACGACCGTGGTGGACGTGCGGGTGAGCGACCTGCCCGCGCCGCGGCCCGGCGATCTGATCTTGCTCGGCGCCGAACGGTTCGTGATCCAGGGCGAGCCGCTGCGCGACCGCGAGCGGCTGATCTGGACGCTGGACCTGCGGCCGGAGGGGACCCGATGAAGCTGAAACTCAACTTCCGCCCCGATCTGGTCGCGCTGATGCAGGAGGAAATCCGCGCGGGCGAAAAGGCCGTCACCACCGCGATGCACGCGGCAGGCGCCCGCCTGAAATCCGCTTGGAGCGGGCAGATCGTGCATTCGGGGCTCGGCACAAGGCTTGGCAATTCGATTCGGCTCGCGACCTATCCGAAGGGCAGCGAGAGCCTGAACGCGGCGGCGCTCGTATGGTCGAACGCCCCGGTGATCATCGGCGCGCATGACACGGGGCCGCTGATCCGCTCAAAAGACGGCTTCTGGCTCGCGATCCCCACTCCGGCCGCAGGCAAGTCCACCCGCGGCGGACGGATTACCCCCGGCGAATGGGAACGCCGCACCGGGTTGAGGTTGCGGTTCATCTATCGCCGCCGCGGCCCGAGCCTGTTGGTGGCCGAGGGTCGGTTGAACAGCAAGGGCCGCGCTGTGGCGTCGCGCGCAAAGACAGGCCGCGGGCTGACCACCATGCCGATCTTCCTCCTCGTGCCGCAGGTCAGGCTCCGCAAGCGGCTGGATCTGGCGCGGGAGGCCGAGCGGGTGATGGGAACGTTTCCTGCGCTGGTGGTCGCGAACGGGAGCGATGTGTAAGGTATTCTATTGCTATCCTTTTCAACGCATTACGCCTGTAGCCGCAAGATCAGCCGCGCAAACCTCTGTGTGTATCTGATTCAGTCGTTGCAGCAATTGAAGCGTATTCGGGCGTTTCGTTGGATCGCTTTGGAATATCCAGCCAAATAGTTCATTGAGTAGCTCACTTGCAGCACCTATCACGGGCCGAACGTCCAACTCGATTTCTTCCTTTATGTTGCTGACAGGGGGCTTTTGTGGATTAAAACCAGTTACACAGCGATAGAGCACTAGCCCCAACTGGTAAACGTCGCTTGCTGGACTCAGTGCAATATTCTTACCTCTCGCAATCTCAACCAGTTCAGGTGTTCTGTAGAAGTATGGCATGGCAGCATAGGCGTTAAACTCCTCAGTCATCTCGTCATGCTCGCCCAAGAGAACCTTTGCGAGCCCCAAATCGCCCAGCTTTGCAGAGTGACCGTCGACCAAAATATTGGCAGGCTTAATATCTCGATGAACTATTGGCTGCGGCTGAGCATGAAGATAATTTACCGCTGAGGCGATGTTGTAGACATACCTCACCGCTTCAAGTCTGGAAATCTGAGGCGCACCACCACGCCCAATCATAGACTCCAAATTACGCGGCACATAGTCGATTACGGCAAAGGGATATTCGCGATCCCCGGACACATAAGTGCCCTCGTCATAGACTTTTAAGAGTGCCGGATGATTTAGAGAGCGATAATGGCGAATTTCACCTAGAAATCGAGAGCGTCGCTTCTCATCGCTAATTTTGTGGAAGACCTTCAGGGCGAACTGTATTCCTTGGTTTGCGCCGGAAGTGCATGTAACTAGGAACGCCGTGCCATTTCCACCTTTTCCTAGAAACTTTTGATTGCGGTAGAAATTCCCTCCCTCCGCCTTAACAGATTGAAGGTGCTTTAGATGAAAGTGATCAAAAAGCGGTGCATCTGCTCCTGCAACAATTAGATCCATTTCGAACGTGTGCTCCTAGACTAATGAACGCATGCCGCATTTCTCAGATAGTTCTGGTTAACAGGCAAGACACAATTTTTACGGGTACATGCTCTGTGGCCCGTCGAGACGTACATATGGTGAACTGTAGATGCCCACCACCCGCGAACTCATCCTCACCGCGCTGCACGCGCGGCTCTCGCCGCTTGCCGCCCTCACCCTGCGCGACGAGGTTTTGCCCGAACGGATCCCTGCGGCCGGGCTGGTCATCCTGCGCGATGGTACACCCGGGGAGCCCGAGGTGACGCTCTCGCCGCTACGCTTTCACTACCAGCACCGGGCCGAGCTGGAGGTCGTCGTACAGGCGAGCCCCGGCCGGGCCAGCGCCTTCGACGACCTGATCGCCGCCATCGGCACCACGCTGGCCGCCGACCGGACGCTCGGTGGCCTGTGCGACTGGGTCGAACCCGAGGCCCCGAGTCCAGTCGATTTGCCGGTCGAGGGTGCGGCCAGTCTGAAGGCGGCGGTGATCCCGGTCGTCTTGCACTACACCACGGCCGATCCGCTCGGCTGACCCCCTTAAGCACAGGAGACTACGATGGCACGAGCCCATGGGGCGCGGGCGCAGATGGCGCTTGCGTTCGAATCCGTCTATGGCACCGCCCCCGCCACCGGCTTTCGCACGGTGCCTTTCGCCAGCACTTCGCTTGGCTCCGAACAGCCGCTGCTTGCCTCGGAGTTGCTGGGCCAGGGACGCGACCCGGTGGCACCGATCAAGGATGCCCTCACCGCCGATGGCGATGTCGTGGTGCCGATCGATGTCGAGAACTTCGGTCTCTGGCTGAAGGGCACCTTCGGGGCGCCGACCACCACCGGCACAACGCCCAAAACCCACACGTTTCAGTCGGGCAACTGGACCCTGCCCTCGATGGCGATCGAAGTGGCGATGCCCGAAGTGCCGCGCTACGCGATGTACACCGGCTGCATGGTCGATCAGCTGAGCTGGCAGATGAGCCGCTCCGGGCTGCTCACCGCCACCGCCCGGCTGATCGCGCAGGGCGAGGCCATCGACACGGTCACGGCCGCGGGCACGCCGACCACGCTCGCGCTGCAGCGGTTTGGCCATTTCAACGGCGCGGTGAAGCGCAACGGGGCGGCGCTTGGCAATGTCGTCTCGGCCGAGGTCACCTATGCCAACGGTCTCGACCGGATCGAGACGATCCGCAATGACGGCAAGATCGAGGTGCGCTTTGCCGACAGCACGCTGGTGACCCAGGCCATCGACGGCACGCCTTGCGAGCTTGAATTCGCCTGGAGCCTTGGTGCAAACGCGAGTTTCACCTTCACCGCCCATGCCGTCTATCTGCCGCGGCCGCGCATCGAGATCCCGGGCCCGCAGGGCATTCAGGCGAGTTTCGACTGGCAGGCGGCGAAAGCGATCAGCCCGGCCCGCATGTGCACCGCCACCCTTGTGAACACTGTCACGGGATACTGACCATGATCCGTCTAAACCTCTCAAGCCAGCCCGAATGGCTGGACCTTGCCCCGGGCCTGCGGCTGAAGCTTGCACCACTCACGACCGCGCTGATGGTGGCCGCTCGCGCCGATCCTGACCTTGCCGCGCTGCCCGAGGGCGCCGCGCAGGAAGAGCTGGCGCTGGCCATGGCGAAAGCCGTGGCGCGTCTGGCCATTCTCGACTGGGAGGGGGTAGGCGACGAAGCTGGCACTCCGATGCCGGTGACGCCCGAGGGCATCGACGCGCTTCTCGACATCTGGCCGGTGTTCGAGGCGTTTCAGACCCGCTACGTTGCCCGAGGCCTGATGCTGGATGCGGAAAAAACGCCTCTGCGCCCTCGCCGACTGGTCCTTCGGTGGGGGCGAAGACTATTGCGCCGCCTGCCAAGGCCCCTGCCCCGACTGCCCCGCAAGACTGAACCGGCCGCAGACGGTCGAGGGCGCACAGGTCTGGGATCTGGTGCAACGCCTTGGCGGGCAGCTGCGCCTGGTCCCCGGCGCGGTGCTCGGCTGGGACATGGGCGCGGCGCTCACGCTCGCACAAGCGCTGGGCGTGAACAGGCTCATGGCCGCCGAAACCCTGCCCGAGATCGAGGCGGTGATGGTGCGCAGGCTCAACGAACAGATGGAAACCTATCGCGATGGCTGAAAAACGCGTTTCCGTCCGCCTTGTGGCGGAGGGCGGGCGCCAGGTGCGTGCCGAACTGGAAGGGATCGGCGAGGCCGGAGCCCGTGGCTTCGGGCGGCTTTCGTCGGAGATGGAGCTGGCCAACACGCGGCTCGCGGGCTTCGCGCGCAGGGCCGGGGTGGCGCTCGCGGCGGTGACGGCTGCGGCCGCGGCGGCGGGCGTGGCAATGGTGCGCTCGGGACTTGAGACGATCGGCGCGCAGGCGGATCTGGCCGCGTCGCTCAAGACCACGGTCGAGAGCCTGCAGGTGCTGACCTGGGCGGGCGAGCTTGCCGGGGTTTCGATGGGCGAGATCGAGCAGGCGACGAAAAAGCTGACGACGCGGCTTTCCGAAGCGGCGGCGGGATCGGGAACGGCGGTCGGCGCGCTGGCGCGGCTGCACCTGACGGCGACCGCGTTGCAGGCGCTACCGCTCGATCAACGCATCATTGCTATCCAGGGCGCACTGACCCGCTTCGTGCCGGAGGCCGAGCGCGCGGCGGTGGCCTCGGACCTCTTTGGCGATCGGGCGGCGATTGCCTTTCTGCGGATCGACAGCGCGACGCTGCGCGATGCCGCAAAGGACGTGCGCGATTTCGGGGTGGCGGTGAGCGCGGCCGATGCGGCGCAGATCGAGCGCACCGGCGATGCGCTGGATCGGCTGAGCCTGATCTGGCTTGGCCTGACGAACCGCTTGACGGCCGCGTTCGCCCCCGCGCTTGAGACCGTGGCGAACGCGCTGGCCGATGCCGCGCGCGCAAGCGGCCCGCTCGGACGCGCCATCGACCTCGTCTTCGACAACCTCGGGCGGCTCACCACCTATGCAGCGACCTTCGCCGCCTTCCTGGGCGCGCGCTGGGTCGCGGGCCTTGCCGCAGCGGCGCTTTCCGTGCGCGGCCTTGCCACCGCGCTCGTCGTCCTGCGCGGGGCGCTGATCCGCACCGGCATCGGGGCACTGATCGTCGGCGCGGGCGAGCTCGTCTATCAGTTCTCCGAATTCGCGGCCCGGGTTGGGGGCGTGGGCGAGGCGTTCCGGCTGCTTGCAGATCTAGCGCGCGAGGTCTGGTCGCGCATCGGCCTCGCGCTCGACGCGGCGCTCGCCCGGATGGCGGCAGGCTGGCAGGGGTTGAAGGCCGACAGCCTCATGGCGCTAGACGGGGTGATTTCCGGCGTCGTCAGCTTTGGCGACCGCACGGCGGCGGTGTTTCAAGGCGCTTATGACGCGGCGGTGGCGATCTGGGGCAAGCTGCCGGGCGCGATCGGCGATTTTGCGTTTCAGGCGGCGAACGGGCTGATCTCGGGCGTCGAGGCGATGCTGAACGGCGTCGTCAGCCGCATCAACCGCTTCATCACCGCGCTGAACGCTGCCCTGGACCTGCTGCCCGACTGGGCGGTGGGCGATGGCGGGGTGAAGATCGGCACGCTCGATCCGGTGGAATTGGGGCGCATCGGCAATCCGTTCGAGGGCGCGGCTTCCGCCGCGGGCACGGCGGCCGCCGATGCCTTCTCGGCGGCGCTCGGGCGGAGTTACATTGAACCGCCCGATCTCGGCCTCGGCACCATGGCCGATGAGGCCCGCACCCGCGCCGAGGCCTATCGCGAAGCCTCGGGCATGCTTTCTGACGCGGCCGGGCGCCCGCTTGCCTCCTGGCAGGCGCTCAAGGATGCCGTGACACGCACCGGCACCGATGCGGAAACGGCTCTGACCGGAGCAACCGGTGCCGCTGGCGGGCTGACCTCCGGCCTCGACGAGACCGCCGAGGCAGCGCGGGGCGCGGGCGGGGCCGCGCGCGCGGCAGGCGCTGCCGCCGCAGAAGGGGCGGAGCGCGCGGTGCCGCTCTGGCGTGCCGCGAGTGATGCGCTCGCCGACTATGCCGCCAAGGCGCGCGACATCGGCGGCGATATCGGCAACGCCCTCGTCGGCGCCTTCTCCTCGGCCGAGGAGGCAGTGGGCAGCTTCGTGAAGACCGGCAAGCTCGATTTCCGGGATCTGGTCACCTCGATGATCGCCGATCTCACCAAACTCGCAGCGCGGCGCTTTATTCTGGGCCCCCTCGCCAATGTGCACTCCGGTGCGCTGGGCGGTGCGGGCGGGATCTTCGCCAACATCCTGCACGCGGGCGGCACCGTCGGCGCCGCGGGCCCGGGCCGGATGGTTCCGGCGCTGGCCTTCGCCAATGCCCCTCGGATGCATTCCGGCGGCTGGGCCGGTCTGCGTCCCGACGAAGTGCCCGCGATCTTGCAGCGCGGAGAACGGGTGCTCTCGAAGCGCGAGGCGGCGGCGACCGGCAGCGCCACCGCACCAACCGTCAAGGTCACGATCATGGCGCGCGACGCGGAGAGCTTCCGCCAATCGCGCACGCAGGTCGCCGCCGATATCGCCCGGGCCGTCTCGCTTGGGCGACGGGGCATGTGAGGATCAACCATGGCCTTTCACGACGTCCGGTTTCCGGACAACATCAGCCGCGGGGCGCGGGGTGGCCCGGAACGGCGCACCCAGATCGTCGAACTGGCCTCGGGCGCTGAGGAACGTAATGCCAGCTGGGCCAACTCGCGCCGCCGATATGACGTCGCCTATGGCATTCGCCGTGCCGATGATCTGGCGGCGGTCGTGGCCTTCTTCGAAGCGCGGAACGGCCGTCTTTACGGCTTTCGCTTCAAGGACTGGGCCGATTTCAAATCCTGCCTGCCCTCGCAAATCCCGGGCCCGGCCGATCAGCTGATCGGCACCGGCGACGGTAGCACGACGCAGTTTCAGCTGACGAAGCGCTACACCTCCGGCGCGCAAAGCTGGACCCGGATCATCGCCAAGCCCGTCGCCGGGACCGTCACCATCGCCTTGAACGGGGTGCCGCAGCCTTCCGGCTGGTCGGTCTCGCCCGCCACCGGCCTTGTCACCTTCGCCACTGCCCCCGCCGCAGGCGCTACCCTCACCGCGGGCTTCGACTTCGACGTCCCCGTCCGCTTCGACACCGACACGCTCGACATCACCCTCGATCTCGAGCGGCTCGGCTCGATCCCCTCCATCCCCCTCACGGAGATCCGGCCATGAATGACGACACGAGCTTTGTCGGCGCCGCGCTGCGCGATCTGCTCACCTCGACGGCGGTGATCCTCGCCGCCTGGGGAGCGCTCGGCGGCGCCACGAACGCGCTCACCACGCGCATGCGACTGCGCGATGCGCTGCGCCATATCCTTCTGGGCGGGCTGATTGCCGCGGGCATGGGAAGTCTCTCGATGGCGCTCATCACCGCCTGGCTTGCTCTGCCGCCCGAGGCGATCCCGGCCGGGGGCGCAGCAGGCTCGGCCGCCTATCTCGTCGGCGTCTTTGGACCCGCGTTCATCGAGGTCGCCCTCGCCCGGCTGCGGGCGCGGAAGGGAGACGACGCCGATGCATGAGCTTCTCCGCCGCGCCCGCACGATCCGCTGTGATGCCGCCGATCCGGGCCAGGCCTTCCGCCACCGCCTGCGCATCGGCGTGATCATCGCTGCGCTGATTTTCCTCGTCTCCACATTCGGGTGATCCCATGCACATGACCAACCGGGGGCTTCTGGCCCTCGCCCGGCACGAGGGCATCGTGCCCGGGCCCTATCTTGACGTCCGCAAGATCTGGACCTTCGGCATCGGCCACACCGCCGCGGCGGGCCCGCCCGACCCCGCACAGATGCCGCGCGGTCTGCCTGCGGATGTCACCGCCGCGATCCGAGACGCCTTCCGCCTTTTCCGCACCGACATCACAACCTACGAGGCCGCGGTCTCGCGCGCGGTGCAGGTACCGCTTGCCCCACACGAATTCGATGCGCTGGTCAGCTTCCACTACAACACCGGCGGCATCGCCAAGGCGGCCCTCACCCGCCATTTGAATGCAGGCAACCGCCGCGCTGCGGCCGATGCCTTCATGGGCTGGCTGCGCCCCGCCGGGATCCGGCCCCGGCGCGAGGCCGAACGCGATCTCTTCCGCGACGGCCGCTATCCCACCGGCGCGCTCACCGTCTGGCCGGTCGATCGCAACGGCCGGGTGGATTTCGCCCGCCCGCTGCGGCGGCTGAGCGAGGCGGACACCCTCGCGCTGCTCTCTCAGCCCAACACACTCTGAACCCTTCCCCTTCTGACCCAAGGAGACATTGTCATGCGTTACCTTCGCCCCAAATCCCTGACCTGGTGGGCGGGCTGTCTCGCCCTCGCCACCGGCACCGGCGCGCTCTTCCTGCCAGATCAGGGCCAACTTGCCGCTCTGGCCCGCCTCGTCGCCCCGCTCTCGGGCTCGGGCGACGCCGCGCCGATGACGTTGCTAGCAAGACCCGTCGCTGCCTGCAGGTGCCCGCTTATGCGTGCTGTTGCGGTTTTTCTTGGGTGGTGTTGATGTGGCGTTGATGTAGGTGGGAACGCCAAAAGCCCGACGGTTTGCGTCAAGTTATAAGTATCTATTGTTTAACAAGATTTTTGGTTGCGGGGGCAGGATTTGAACCTGCGGCCTTCAGGTTATGAGCCTGACGAGCTACCGGGCTGCTCCACCCCGCGTTTGTCCCGAGGGCTGATTTGCGATCGGGGTATTGGTATCGTTATGAGAGAACGTTGGTTTCTTTCTAGGTTTGGCGGTGACCTACTCTCCCACGTCTTGAGACGCAGTACCATCGGCGTGTTGGCCCTTAACGGCCGAGTTCGGGATGGGATCGGGTGTTTAGCCAACGCTATGACCACCAAACCGAGGAAGAAGCCATGTCCAAGTCTGAGTACATTGAGAAGCGCTGCTGCCGCGGATGCGGCCACCGGCATTGCGCCGGCGCGGAGCGTTCTGTTTCTAACCAATGTGTATACTTGCTTTTGGTCCTGAGCCTTGCTGCTACTGGATCAAATCAAGCCAATCGGGCAATTAGTACCGGTCAACTGAATGCATTGCTGCACTTACATCTCCGGCCTATCGACGTGGTGGTCTTCCACGGCCCTCAAGGGATACCTTGTTTTGAGGGGGGCTTCACGCTTAGATGCCTTCAGCGTTTATCCTGTCCGTTCATAGCTACCCAGCACTACCGTTGGCACGATAACTGGTCCACCAGTGGAACGTTCACCCCGGTCCTCTCGTACTAGGGGCAACTCCTCTCAAGTATCCTACACCCACGGCAGATAGGGACCGAACTGTCTCACGACGTTCTAAACCCAGCTCACGTACCTCTTTAAATGGCGAACAGCCATACCCTTGGGACCTGCTCCAGCCCCAGGATGAGATGAGCCGACATCGAGGTGCCAAACGATGCCGTCGATATGGACTCTTGGGCATCATCAGCCTGTTATCCCCAGAGTACCTTTTATCCGTTGAGCGATGGCCCTCCCACTTGGGACCACCGGATCACTATGACCGACTTTCGTCTCTGCTCGACTTGTCAGTCTTGCAGTCAGGCAGGCTTTTGCCATTGCACTCAACGACCGATTTCCGACCGGTCTGAGCCTACCTTCGCGCGCCTCCGTTACGATTTGGGAGGCGACCGCCCCAGTCAAACTCCCCACCATGCAGGGTCCCGGATCCGGATGACGGACCGCGGTTAGACATCAAGAGTGCGAAGGGTGGTATCTCAAGGGAGCCTCCACCGCGACTGGCGTCACGGCTTCAAAGGCTACCACCTATCCTGCACATCACAATCCTGATGCCAGTGCAAAGCTGGAGTAAAGGTTCATGGGGTCTTTCCGTCTAACCGCGGGTAGTGTGCATCTTGACACACAGTTCAATTTCGCTGAGTCCACGTTTGAGACAGCGGGGAGATCGTTACGCCATTCGTGCAGGTCGGAACTTACCCGACAAGGAATTTCGCTACCTTAGGACCGTTATAGTTACGGCCGCCGTTTACTGGGGCTTCAATTCGGAGCTTGCACCCCTCCTTTTAACCTTCCAGCACCGGGCAGGCGTCAGACCCTATACGTCGCCTTACGGCTTCGCAGAGCCCTGTGTTTTAAGTAAACAGTCGCCACCCCCTAGTTTGTGCCCCCCACCGATAGTTGCCTATCAATGGGGCCTCCTTCTCGCGAACTTACGGAGGCATTTTGCCGAGTTCCTTAAACGTGGTTCTCTCAAGCGCCTTGGTATACTCTACCTGTCCACCTGTGTCGGTTTAGGGTACGGTCATATGGAGGGCTATTTCCAGGGACACCGCAGCTGCCAGACCAATCCGATAAGGTCTGACAACAGTAAGCATCCGTCACATCCTCCTGGCCCAGGAATATTAACCTGGTTCCCATCGACTACGCCTTTCGGCCTCGCCTTAGGGGCCGGCTTACCCTGCTCAGATTAGCTTTAAGCAGGAACCCTTGGACTTTCGGCGAGAGGGTCTCTCACCCTCTTTGTCGCTACTCATGTCAACATTCTCGCTTCTGATC